>JAIPGS010000062.1 GCA_021735725.1 Candidatus Babeliales bacterium | reverse complement strand
AAATTAAATATAAAGACACTAAAGGAATACTTGAAGAATTGCAGAAAGGAAATGAAAAACTATTTGATGTAAGCCTTACAATTAACTGCAGAGCCGATAGTGTTGAGGAACTCAACTTATTAGCCAGAAAAATAGAGTCTGAGTTAAATTCATTATTAATAATTCCTAGAAAGCCTCTCTTTCAGATGTTAGATGGCTTGAAAACTTGCCTTCCATTAACCAAAAATTATTTAGGAGCTAATAGAAATATTACAACCTCTGCACTTTCTGCATTCTTTCCATTTACTTCCTCTTTCTCAAGATTTGATGAGTCAGGAGTCTGGCTAGGCTTAAACAAAAATAATATTCCTATAATCAAAGACATATTCAAACTAGCTAACCCTAATGGAATTGTATTAGCTCAATCTGGCGGAGGAAAGTCTTATTTTTGTAAGCTATTAATCACTCGATATCTACTAAATGGTACAAAAGTTATGGTAATTGATCCTCAGGGAGAATATAATGCCCTTGTGTCGCATTTTAAGGGGCAGAGAATCGATCTTTCTAAGGATTCTGCGACAATCATAAATCCTCTAGATTTAATGGGGCACAATTACCTAGAAAAAAGGCTTTCTTTGATTGACCTAATGAAAATAATGTTGGGAGATTTAACAGACATTCAAAGAGCATTTTTAGACAAAGCCTTGAATTTGACATATAAGAAAAAGGGTATTACAAATAAGCCAGACACATGGAATAATCCGCCACCAATCTTAGGAGATTTAATGAAAGTTCTTCAGCAAATGGAAAAAGATGCCTCAAAACTAGAGCAAGCTACAATCAATAGTCTTTCTAGCCGTCTCGAAATGTATGTAAATGGAGTCTTTAGCTTTTTTAATAGAAAAACCAATATTAACTTTGATAATAATTTTGTCTGCTTTGATATAGGAAATCTGCCATCTCAGGTTAAGCCTACTGCCATGTTCTTGGTTTTGGATTATATTTACATGAAAATGAAATCTAATTTAGATAGGAAAATCTTGCTAATTGATGAAGCATGGACTTTATTATCAAGAACAGAGGAGGCAGGATATATCTTTGAAATTGTTAAGACTTGCAGGAAGTTTAATTTAGGGCTGTTACTAATTAATCAGGAAGTTGAAGGTCTTTTAGATTCAAAAGCGGGGAAGTCTGTTCTTGCTAACTCTGCATATACTGTTCTTATGAAACAAAAGCCTGCAGTAATTGATAATATTTGTAAAACATTTCATTTAAGTGAAGGGGAAAGGATTCATCTATTGACTGCAAATATTGGGGAAGGACTTTTGATGATGGAAGATGATCATACTGAGATAAAAGTTATAGCTTCACCTGCAGAGCATGAACTAATAACCACAAATCCTGATGAACTTAATAATCAAAAAAAGAATCCTGAGAAAAAAGTCATCCCAAAAGAGGTTAAAGTTAGGGTTGATGAGAATAAAAGATATTTTAGAAAAAGCAAATTGAATAAAGATGAGATTAAATTTCTTTTAGAGGATGGTTATCAGATTCAAAAATATAAAAGTCTCCTAACTAATAAAATGGAAACCTTTCTCCTGCTTCCAAGACACAACGAAAGCCACATGCATCTATTTATGGTTCATAATATTTCAGAATTTTTAGAAAAAAATGGAATTGAAACAGAACTTTATACAACTAAAAAGCCAGATATTGTTTTTAAGATAAAAGACAAGAGATATGCGATTGAAGTTGAGACTGGAACGGTGTTGAGTAAGATCAACAGAATGGAAGAAAAGGTTAAACTTCTAAATCAAGATTATGATGAATGGTTTTTTGTTATTACTAACAAAAATAAAGTTAAGATTTACAAAAAATACGGTGATGCTGTTGATAAACGATATGTAAAATTAAGATTAAACAAGCTGATAAAAACCGCAAAAAAGCCCCAAAGATAGGACTCGCCTTTTTCGAGTGTAAAACCGCCCTTCTCGTCGGTTAAAATTTAAGAATTTCCACCCAAGCCACTCGGCATAATATGTATGTGTGGGGGTAGTGGCCGGGGAACTATTTTATCATGCGAAAGCTTTATAGGGGGTCAGAAAAATCTAAGGTTATGAAGAGAAAGATGAGATTAGATTTCAAGAATAAAATAATAACTGAACTTCAAGTTTATTAACCTATCAAGTTAAGCTAAAATTACTTTTGGAACTTTTCTTTAATACTTTATTAGGATTTACTTCAATACCTTTTTTATTTATAATTTTTAGTTCAACAATTTTATGTTTAAAACTGACTCCTCTCATCTTTAATATTTCAATTGCAGAAGCTCTTTCACCCGAATCATAAATAATATTATATAAAACAACTATTCCATCGCTTAAAAAAGAAACTGCTTCTCCCTGTTCTTTAAATGTTGTACCAATATGAGAGGGGGAGGAAACTTCTCTTATTAAAAAATTGGTAATGTTATTTTTCTCTAAGTATCTAAATAATTGCTCCATATAAATTCTGAATCTTGATTCTTCTCCAGTGAATGCAGAGGCTATAGAAGTTAAGGAGTCTATGATAACAAAATTAGGGTCGAAATCCTCTGGAAAAAACATGGGTTCGACATCTATTAATAATTCTTTTTTAGCGGCACTTAATAATGCTTCAATACTCCTTGAAATATCTATCGCATCGAATCTTTCGATTTTTAATAAACCTTTTTTAATAAATTCTTTTGGTCTCCATCCAAATTCTTCCATATGGGCAACTAATTGCTCTTCTGATTCTTCAAAACTCATATAAAGGCATTTTTTTCCTTGTTTGCATAATTCATTTAAAGTAGCAAGGCAGAAAATAGTTTTTCCGCTACCAGGACCTCCTTCAATTAAAATAGAATTCCCATTAGGAATTCCCATATTTTTTTCAAAAAGAGCATCGAATCCTTTGATTCCAGTCCTCATAAAATTTTCACTTAATTTTTTCTTTGTTTCTTTTTCCTGACTTCCTAATTTTTTCTCAGAAATCTTACCAACAATCTTTTTATTTTTAGAAGGTTTTATTTTAATTGTATTAATTCTTTTAACACTCTTTTTTGAATTATCTCCAAATAATTTGCTAAAAAATCCCTGCTCTTCTTTTTTTAATTCACTTTTCCTACTCTTCGGGATAGTCCTTTTTTCAGATACTTTCTTCTTCTTACTAACTCCTCTTTTTTTCACCATTTTGTATAATAATAATAATAATAATAATAACTCATTTTTAAGTCTTTCTAAAAATTGCAGATAAACTTTTAAATAACAAAAACATCCTTTTTTCATGGAAAAGAGGGAGAGGGCACTTTATATAATAACTATATTTTCACTTATGGCCTTAGGTTACATCTTCTTTGGGGCTGTAACAAAAATTCCAAATATTGCCAACGAGAAATTTATGAGCTTAACGGGAAATGTGGTTTTTGACTTAGAAAATAATCTCAAAATAGGAGATGCCCTTAATGGGGACATAGTAATAAATCAAGGAGAAACTGATAACGGACTTTATGGGATGATGTTATTAACAAAAGATAATAATCCAATAACAACAAAAACTTTTAATCTAAAAGAAGTCTTAAATAAAGATGAAAATTCTGGGAAAAAATTTATAAGGATTGAAGAGATAATTGAATATAGGTTTGAGGAAAGTGGGAATTATGAGTTGCTATTTTCTGTTTTAGATTTGAATATAAACTTAAAAAGGAGGATAATCGTCGAATGAAAAAACTAATTGATATGTTGAATAAAAAAAGTTTATTCGTTGTTTTAATTGTATTTTTGTTTGCAACTTTTGTTCTTGCCTCAGTCCTCATAGATAATTCGGAGTCAGATTTTGATTTGGGGGATTATAATAATACATTATATAATTCCAGTGTCGGCAGTGGGGCTGTACAGCTTAATCTTTCATATAATAATGGAACTTACACAAGCCAGATTTTTGATACAGGTTCAAATGTAACTTTGAATAATTTAAGTTGGGAATATCAAAGAATCCAATGTCCGGAAGGCATGGTTTATATTAATAAATTAAATGGATATTGCATTGATAAGTATGAGGCGTCGACTCCTGGCTGTGAGGTTGTTGGTGAGAATTGTGCAACTGCACAAACAGATTATTGTACTGCTTGTACTCCAGACTCTGGAGATTTTGGGACAACATCTGGTGTTGGAACGACCACTGTTGCTTATTCAGAGGCAAATGTCGCACCGTTAGTAAAAGTTTCACAACTTCAGGCAAGACAAATGTGTGCTAATGCAGGAAAACATTTATGCACATCAGAAGAATGGCTTGGTGCTGCAAACTTAAACGGGAATTATTATAATTTACCTACAACATTATCCGCAAGTTCAGGTTATTATTGTGTTGTTGATTCAAATACTTATTGTAATTATGCAGGAAATTTAAACAAGGCATGCAATACTTCACAATATTCAAGTGGAACTTCTAATTGTGTTTCAGCAGAAGGTGTTTATGATATGGTTGGTAATGTGTGGGAATGGACAAATGAAACAGTTAGTTACACAAAACCTTGCGAGCCAGTTGGAACATCAGGGATTTGTTATTGGAACGGAACAAATTTTATAAATACAACAACTTCAGCAACCGCTGTTTTTGGAAATGATTATGTTTATTTTTTAAGTAATTCCGTTGCAAGGTCAGGATATGCGGTGCTACGGGGCGGTATTTGGTACTATGGAGCCCTTGCAGGTCCCTTTAGCGCGGCTTTGAACCTTGGTCCCACGGCTGCGGGCAGTTACTTTGGCTTTCGCTGTTGCAGTTAATCTGGGTACTGGAATCTGGAAATCCCAAAGAAGATACGCCGAAGGCGGTACGCGAAAAAAATGGAGAATAAAAAAATGAGGAAAAACAATGATTGAAGATATGAAAATATTTCATAATACCTATGAATTCATCAAGTGGCTACACACTTTGTTAAATAAATTTCCCAAATCTGAAAAATATACTATGGCTCAAAAAATAGAAAATACTTCCCTAAATTTTTTAGAAAGCATTATTCAATCGAATAACGATTTTGACAAGAAACAATCACTGCAAAAAGCAATAATCGAATTAGATAAATTAAGAATTTTTCTAAGACTTTCAAAAGATTTACAATTTATCAGTTTTGACCAATACGAATATGGCTCAAAATTAATAAATGAAATAGGCAAAATGCTAGGAGGTTGGTACAAGAAGTATAATATTCCTTTATCCTAAAGTCCTTGAGATTTGGACTTTAGAAACATAGTAAAAAATTTACTTTGTATAAGGATGGGTTGAATTGTGATTAGCTGGTTGCGGTGCTACGGGGCGGTAATTGGAACAATGGAGCCAATGCAGGTCCCTTTAGCGCGAATTTGAACAATGGTCCCACGGATACGAACAATAACATTGGCTTTCGCTGTTGCAGTAATATTCAACGCCAGATTCATATCTTCAAGGAGATAATGAACAGTGCGGGAAAATTACATCAATTCAAATCCAAACCGAAAGGTTAAATACTAAATCCAAATTCGGCGATTAGTAAGATGAAGCATAAAGCTGATTGAACCTTGTCGAATTTACAATTAAGATGAAAAAATATAAAAATTTGTTTAAACAAGTGTGCGAAATGAGAAATCTAAATAAAGCCTACTTGAAAGCAAGAAGGGGGAAAAATGGATCAGAAGAAGTATTAAGATTTACTTTTAACTTAGAAACAGAACTAATAAAATTACAAGAGCAACTAATGAAAGAAACTTATAAAACCGGAGAATATAGACATTTTATAATTTTTGAGCCAAAAGAAAGAAAAATATCCGCATTACCTTTTAGAGATAGAGTAGTTCATCATGCGATATGTTCGGTGATTTCTCCAATTTTTGAGAGAAGATTTATTCACGACTCTTATGCCTGTAGAAAAGGAAAGGGCACTCATGAAGGAATAAAAAGAATTCAAAGTTTTGTAAGAAAATCAGGAGAAGATTATTATCTATTAAAATGTGATGTTTCAAAATATTTCCAAAGCGTAGATGGAGAAACACTAAAAAAAATAGTTAAACAAAAGATAGGGGATGAAAAATTATTAAGATTAATTAATCATATCATTGACAGTTCAGACGAGGGAATACCTATTGGAAATTTAACTTCTCAACTTTTTGCGAATATTTATTTAAATTCATTAGATGAATACCTAAAATATGGTTTAAGAATAAAATCTTATATAAGATATATGGACGATTTCTTGATAATAAAAGAATCAAAAAAAGAGTTGCATAACATAAAAGAGCAAATAAGAATATTCTTATTTTCTTTAAGATTAACTCTTCATCCAAAAAAAGCAAACATCTTTCCAATTAGATTAGGAATAGACTGTCTTGGATATAAAATATTTAAGAATCATCAATTAGTTAGGAAAAGCACTGTAAAAAGATTTATAAGAAACTCAAAAAAGAAGGTAAATCTTTATGAGAGAAGTGAGATAAATTTCGATAAGTTAATGGAAACATTCAACTCCTGGGAGGCATATATGTCTCATGCTAACTCCTATGCTTTAAAAAATAAAATTCATAAGGAGTATTTAAAAAATGTCGCTTAAAATTAAAAACAAAACAATAGGATTAATTTTTATTCTATATTTTATGTTTATGATTAATTATGTATCTGCAGATGTTGATTATACAACTGGTGAGGGAGTTTATGGGGTTTTTTCAGATGGTTCAAGCACAAATTCCCTTAATCTTACTTTTCAGTTTACAACTTGCTCTTTAAACGATTGTTCTGATGCAAATTATTCAACCATTTATACAGATGCTACATCTTCTGATTTGTCCTCCTTAAATAATGCGAGTTATTTTCAGTACAAAGCAACATTTTTTACACAGAACCAAAATTACACTCCCTATTTGTTTAATGCCACGATAGATTATACTTATTTAGATGAAACATTTCCTTTAATTGATTTTGTTAATCCTACCCCTACAAATAATTCAGAAGCTTCAGGAAGCTTTGTTATAAATGTTTCAATAACTGAAGAAAACTTGAAAAATGTAACCTACAATTGGGATGGAACTAGGACTACTTTTAATTCAACTAATGAAAGTTTAACGGATTTGAGTAATGGAAATTGGATATTTACTTATACCCAAACAGGATTAGTTGTCGGACAGAGCTATACTTACAATGTTTCTATTTCAGACTATGCAGGCAATACTAATTCAACAGATACCAGAACAATAAATGGAAATACTGCCCCCACATTTATTTCAGTATCTTATACTCCAAACTCCACAGAGGATTTAGACCCTGATGCAGATATTAGTATAACTATTAATATTTCAGATACGGATAATAATTTTGATTCTGCTATTTTACAATGGAAGAATTCAACAGGAGATTATGGAGAGAACAATATCACAATGGCAAACACAACTGCAAAATCAGATTATACAATCCTTAATGCGACCTTACCCCTTCCGTCTTATGAATCAAACATCACATTTAGGATATGGACAAATGATACTGCGGGCGATTCTGCTTATTCAGAAAATTACACTTTAGAGAGTTTTTGGGATTGCACTTGGACAGCAACATCTGATTTGGGAGCTGTTTCTGGTTGGAATGAAAATAAGTTTATAGGAAACATAACTATAAACAATACAGGAGATTCAGAACATTCAACAGGATGCAGTTTGGATTTTAGATTGACTTATGACTTACTAGAAGGAAGAATTTATTATGATGGAGAATATATAAAGAATTTAATTGCAATTAGCAGTTTACCTGCAAAATCAAATGAAACTATACAAATTAATGCAACTTTTTTATCAGAATTGAAACAAGAAAACGTAATAATTACACTTGATGAACTAAGAGAAAGAAGCTCACAAAGATATAGAAACACAACAGCAACTCTTGTTTCAAATCAAGCAGGGCCTTACCTTTTTCAGTCAATATCTTCTTATCCTACTTCAGTTTATTTGACTAATGAAAATTTCTCATTAAATGGATATTTAAGAAATCTTATGGGTTCTTCTGATGTTAATGAAAATAATTCTGCATATAATGTAAGCTTTTATTGGATATTGCCTTCAGGGATTACAAATACTTCTGGAAATTTATCAACTAATTTTACAAACATTACAGATAACGAACTTCACTATAACAATATAAATGCAGGGTTTTCAAATTTAGCTTCAATGACTTCTGGAGCAAAAACAATTTCGCTTATTTCTTATGGTTATAACTTATCAGGGGATTTAATTCAGGATGCTAATGGAAATTTAAATTTGACAAATTCAATAGAAGTATCTTTTTTATGCTATAATGCAAGCGACGGAGTTTGTGTAACTTCTTGCGGTTATTTGCAAGACTCTGACTGTACTGCTCCAACAACCACTACAACTCCCTCAACTTCTTCAGGCGGTGGAGGAGGTGGCGGAGGAGCACCAACAGAGTCTATAAGAACTTCGGCAGACTTTCAATTAATAAGGGGAGAACAAAATGAAGTTAAAATTGTTTTTGAAAATAAAGACCAAAACGAATCATTGAAAAATTTAACTTTTTCAGTATCAGGAAAAATATCTAAATATATTGATATTGATCCAAAACAAATTTCTTATCTTGGCCCTAAACAACAGATCACTATAACTTTAAAAATAACTTCTCCAACATATATTGAACTTGGGAAACAAGAATTAACAATAATTCTGAAAGGAAAAAAAGGAGTAAAAGATTATACAGATTCTAAAAAAATAACACTGGAAATACACGAGTTGTCTGTTGAAAGAGCTGAAGAAATGCTGAATGAGTCAAGAGAGTTAATAACTCAGTTAAATAAAGCAAATCTTTCTTCTGATTATCTGAATAAACTATTAAATGAATCTGAAACCGAAATGAATACTTTTAATCTTGAAGTTGTAAGAAATAACTATAATATCATCAAAGAGCAGGTTAACTATGCATTAGATTCAATGAAGACAATTAATGAATTAGATTCTTTGATTAAATCAGCTGAAAAAAAAGGTATTGATGTTTCTGAATCCACAAAGCTATTAAAACTTGCAAAGCTCTCAATTGAAAGAAGCGAATTTGAGCAGGCTTACAGCAGAGTGAAGGATTCTCAACTAACTTATGCTTTGGAGGTTAAAGGAGAATTTGGAAAATTAAGTTATTATCTTAAGGAATATCCTGGAGAAATTGCTTTAGGTGCAATGTTCTTAGTTATCTTTTCATTTGGGAGTTATAAAATAAACAGGCTAAGGCAGGTCAAAAAAAGGCTCAAAGAACTTAAGGATGAAGAAAAAATTCTAAATGAATTAATAAAAGTTGTTCAAAAAGAATGTTTTAAAGATAAGAAAATGAGTATGAATGAATATGAAACAGCAATGCAGGAATATAACAAAAAGCTTTCCAAGGTTATAGAAGAGATGATTGAAATGGAAACAAAAAGAGTTCATATGCTCAGATTTACATCAAAAAGCAAAATGCTGAAATTTGAAAAAGAGAAGATTATAACTTTAATAAAAGAGTTGCAGGAAGACTATATGAAAAAGAAAAAACTTGAAACAATAACTTTCGAACTAAAAATTGGAAGTTTTAATAAACGACTTGGAGAAATTGAAGAAAAACTTGCAACTCTTGAAGCTGAGAAGACTGTGAGGGGTTTCAGGAATTTGAGGCTTCCAAGAGAATAATGAAAATGAAATCAAAATATAAAATATTGTTGCTGGCAGTTTTAACAGGAGTTATATGTTTAATTTTTGTTCAAAGTTCTCTTGCTTTTTCAACAACACAAAGCAATGAATCTATTCAGGCAAAAGAGTCGTTGGCTCAGGCAGAAAAAGATATCCTTGAGATGATGGAGAAAAATATTTCAATAAACAGAGTAAATGAAACTTATCAAGAGGCATTACAGCTTTATTCTGCCCAGTTGGCTTTAGAAGGGAAAGGTGGCAAAGCAAATTATGGGCTAATAATAGAGCATGTCTCAGAAATTGATTTGATTAAAGAAAATTCTTTAGAGGCCAGTGATGAACTAAAGATTTTTGTCGAAACTTATCTGGACGCTGGGAAAACAACTAACCTTTCTGAAATGCAGGAGGATTATAATACCATTCTTGCGTCGTTTCAGAATGAAAGATTTGAAGATACCCCTGCTTTAATAAATCAAGGTTATAATAGAATTTCTGAAATACAATCAAGTCAAACAGCTTTGAATAGTTTTTATATGGCCACCTCTGGAGTAATCAAGAATTTTTTTATAAAAAATTATCTAAAACTATTAATTATCTGCTCAATAACTTTATTGTTTATTTTATTTTTCTGGAATAATCTCAAAAAGTTGAGAATGCGAATGAAATTTAACCACTTAACTACGCAAAAAAAAGCATTGAACACACTAATACAAAATATGCAAAAAAGTTATTTTAAAACCAAAAAATTATCTGAAACCGAGTATACTATAAAATTAAAAAAATTCAAAGAATTGATAAGAGATATTGACAGACAGATAATGATTTTGAAAGAAGATATTTTTAAGACAAAGCGAAGAAAATAATTCTATTAATGCTTATTTATTTTTCTAGTTTCCAATAATTTCTTCCTTAAATCATCCAAATTTTTGTAAACGATAACCTTATCTGCACAAGCTTCTAAAAAGTTGGCTTCTGTGCCTTCTCGATGGATAATTATAATTTTTTTCTTTAAGGCTTTAGCATAACCAACTTCAAAATAAACTCCATTTGCCTTTTCAGAAGCCTCAACAAGAATAGCATCACATTTTTCTATTGCCTTGTAAGCCTTTTTTACAACTTCTTTAATCGGCATTTTAATCTCGCCCCACTTTTGAGCATCTCTAAAAAAGATAAATGTTTTGTAACCTAAAGTTTCTTCTACGATTTTGCTTAATTCTTCAAGCTTTTGTTTTAATAAAACAGGATCAGAATCCTTAAATTTGTAAGCTAAATATATTTTTTTCATTTTAAGCTACTTTTATTTTTCTCCTACCTCCATCAGGATAATATAGATTATAAGCTTTTCTTAGCATTTCATTCAATTGCTTAGGCGTGGCTTGACTAAATGATACTTCATTTCCAATATGATATTTATCAAAATTTTGATTAGGAATATCTAACGGAACCTGCTCCTGTAAATGATTGTATACCTGCAATTCTTTATCTGTATACTTTTTTCTTAATGAATTATACATTTCAGTTCCAGGATATGCCTTGACCAAAACAAAGCAAGCAGTATCTGTATTAAGCTCTCTTGCTAAATTTAGAGTCTGATTCATTTCTGGCAATGTTTCTGTTGGAAATCCGAACATATAGTAAGCTTTTGTTTTAATGCCTGCAGATTTGCAATATTGAATAGCCTGTCTTGCTTGTTCAGGTGTTGTTCCTTTTTTAATTGAATCTAAAATTCTTTGGCTTCCTGATTCAATTCCAAAAACTAACTGATAACAACCAGCCTGATTAATTTTCTGTAAAAATTCTTTTCCAAATTTAGCAGTAATATCTGTTCTAGCCAATGCTCTCCACTTAATTTCTAAATCTCTTTTTTGAATTTCTTCTGCTAAATTCAAAACCCTATCCTTATTATAAATAAAATCATTGTCTAAAAAATGGACAGAATTAATATGATATTTATTTTTCAGCATTTCCATTTCATCAACAATATTCTCCACACTTCTAGTTCTGATTTTCCTGCCAGAGGTTAGTGGAGCAGAGCAAAAAGTGCAGGTATATGGACAGCCTCTTGAACCCATAATAACTGATTTCAAATTTCCATTTTCCTGATAAGGATCCTTTGCAAAAAAATCTCTGTCAATAAAAGGTAAAGAATCCAAATTTTCAATTTTCTCTCTTTCAGGACTATGAATAATTTTATTTCCTGAAAAATAAGAGGTTCCATTAATTCCTTGAGGATTAAGATTATTGTTTAAAAGTTCTTTTAATGTTATTTCTCCTTCTCCTCTGACTAAAATATCTGTTTCTGGAATTAATTTTAAAGATTGCTCTGGGTTAATTGTTGCATGAGTTCCACCAGTAATAATCTTCGTCTTAGGACTTTTCTGTTTAATTCCTTTAACAATTTGTTTACTCAAATTAATTGTGGGAGTTATCAAATTTATCCCAATCAAATCGGGGCTTTCAGATAATGCACTATCAACAGATTGTTCTAAAGACAATCCATTTGCTTCAGAGTCAATTAGTCTAACATTATGCCCTAAATTTTGGGCAGTTGTAGCTAGGTAACCTAACCCAATTGGGGGTGTGGTGTAGTATTCTTTCTTTCTAACTTTCCCGTAATCTTGTAATGGCGAATTGATAAAAACTATATCCATAATAGCTCCTGTCACCTCAACTCATCTCCTTCAAATTAATAACAATACTATCAACAGCTCGTTTAGGCTTTCGATTGCCAGTTATTAACCCTTGATTTTTTAGATAATTAAAGTAAGTAGAAATTGTGCTGAGATTGATCCCTGTTTTTTTAGAAATATCTAAACTGCTATTTGTCCCATTACACAATTTTAGAATTTCTAATTTAATATCATTAAGAGGTTTAATCTGCCTTTCAAATTCTTTTTTATTGGATATAAATAAACTTCTTATTCTTTCTTTTGAATTCTGCTTTTGGATTATCTTCTGAATTTTAGAGAAATAGTCATAAAGTCCTTCACTTACTTGCTCAATAAATTTCTTTTTTGTTTTACTTAGTCTTAAGAATCTCAAAACAGGGCTAAAAACTTCAATTAAATCACTTCTCTCCTTCTCTGAAATTTTCTTGTTCTCATAATGAGATTTAATTATATCATTTATTTTCTCTTTAGACATTTCAATAGATGGAATTTCTTCCTTATCTGAGATTATAACTGGAACTTTTCTAACAAAGATAGGCTTAGGAGGCTCATACTTAAGATAGGTTGTAGAGAGATAAGAAATTATTTCTTTCTGGAATATTCTAAATCTTTCAGAAGTTAGGTAATAATTCGGAGCTGTCGGACATAACTCTGGAAATAGTTCAGGCAAATTCATTGCAATAAGATAATCAGAGATAATATAATTTATTTTAGACAGACTAATTTGATTAAAAGGGATATATTCAATTTCAAAGCCTTTTCTCAAATTTTCAATTTTAAATCTAGACAAAATTCTCTGCAATATTGAAGAAAATTCTGAATTTTTCAATAGCCTGTCCATTGCTTCTGATAAATAGATTATTTTATAATCCATATTAAGTGAAGTCATCAATTTTTCAAGAACCTCTACATTTTCCTGTAATTTCTGAGTCTTGTTTTTTGTGTAATCTAAACCTTTCTCAAAAACAGGATGCTCAAAAACAAAATTATCCCAAATACAAAGATAAACCTTTTTTGGATTTTGTTTTTTTAAATAATAAATATGATTCAAATTCGTATAAGCATTTGTAACAGGACTAATATTTGTATAAATTATTTTCATTATAAAGCCTCCAAAGATTTTAATCTTTCAATATCCTTATCACTTGGGTCGTTTACTGCTGAAAGTATTTTCATTAAATCTTCATTTGTTAAATCCTGACTATTATGAATTTTTATTGCAGGTCTAAAATTATTGGGGTCTCCTGTTGGGAATGTTATGCAATAATCTGCCTTGTATCCTAATTCTCGAGCTTTATTCAAATGAGCACTTTCATGATCGATGTGCTCATCAACTAAGGATTTAGGAAGCCCTAATCTGTAAAGGTCTTTCTCAAAATCTTTTACTCCATTGTAAAAGAGAACTCTTGCAGTCATAGGATTCCTATCACTTCTTCAAGAGATTTAACTAAAATTCCTTTCATGCCAACATTCTCGGCTCCGACTACCTCAAAATCATCATGAGAAACAAAAATGCTGTTTTTTGCAGTTGTATTTGCTCTTTCCATTGCTGTTTGATAAATTTTAGGATGTGGTTTTCTAACTCCAACCTGATAAGAAATAACAATCGGCTCAAACATCTTAATCATTTTTTCTCTTTCTAATTCTGATAAGAGAGAATCGTGCGGAAGATTTGAAATAATACCTAATTTATATTTTTCCGCTAATTCAGCCAAGACTTTTCTTGAATGAGGATAGGGGGTGCTGTTGTGGTCATTAAATTTATAGATATTCTCTAAATGAGAAACGTCTGCAGTAATCCCTAAATTTGAAACCATCAATACCATAATCTGATTCATTGTCCATTCAGAATTATCCTGCTTTCTTGCCCACAAATATGTCCCGATTGCCTTATTGTGTGCGGTTTCTAGGGCTTGTGTGCTTACTTCTCTGCCATCAAGCGAGTTAATATAGCTTAATGCGAGTTTGTGGGCTCTTTGAAGGGTTTCCCTATTAAAATCATAATTAAATATCAGTCCGCCGTAATCTAGGAATAAATTCCTTTTTTCCTTAGCCATTTTCTGAAATTATCAAGAACTCTTTTTCCCTTTTAAGGATACAAATTTAAGAAAATCAGAGTTCTTAAACTTTATTGTTTTTTGATAAATATGTGAACCTAACTATTATATAATTGTGAAGTTATATCTTATTAGCCCTCAGGGAAAAAGTGGTTTAAAGAAATGGAAAGAAGACCACTAATCCCAAAAACAATAATAGACATTGAAGGCAAGCTAGCTTATGCCGAAGGCTTTCAATCATGGAATATGCTTAGACTAAAAAAAGAAATTGTTGAAGAATTCCCTGCATCAAAAGAAAAGCGATCTTCTTTTGGTTACAGGCTTATGTTCTGCAGGACTCATGAAGAATTAATGAACACAATTAAAAAACTAAAGAACGAGCAAGTTATGCCTTTGCTGTTGTGGATGTATAAAGAAAGCCAATGATCTGTCACAAGTAAGTAGTCGACAAGATTTATAAATAAAAGCCCGCTTTAATGACTATAAATTGTCGAGATATTAAGGGCAACTAAATCCGCAAGGATTTCATAATGGGCTTGGTTCCTGG
>JAIPGS010000011.1 GCA_021735725.1 Candidatus Babeliales bacterium | reverse complement strand
AAAAACTTTGTGGTAGTTGTCATGAAAAAATATATTTTTTATATTTTTTTAATTCTATAATAACCTCTTCTAGAAGAATTCAAGAAGAATCTATAAACTTAGCAAAACATGTTGCGAGGCTTTGTGAAACAATTGTATGTCTTATTTTACAACAGTACGAAGCAAGAAAAGAAAAGAAAACGGTGCTCTTTGGAATGATCCAAGTAAAGCACGTCTAAAAAAAAGGATGATCATGAAAAAAGTATGTGTTATTGGTCTAGGATATGTAGGGTTACCAACAGCTATTCTTGCTGCCCAAGCAGGGTTGTCTGTTGTTGGTGTTGATTCAAACAAAGATAGAGTTGATAAAATTAAACAATGTCTGCCTGTTATTGAAGAACCTGAAATTTTAGAAAAACTTCATACTGTGATTGATACTCCTCATTTTAAAGTAACAACAGACTATGAAGCAGCAGATTATTTTGTTGTTGCTGTTCCTACTCCTTTTAAGGATAATAAACGTGCAGATCTTTCATATATTTCTTCTGCAGCAATGAGCATTGCTCATGTTATTCAAAAAGGAAATACTGTTATTTTAGAATCAACAGTTCCTGTTGGGGCAACTCGTTCTTTTGCTTTTGTTCTTGAACATGAAACGGGTTTAAAATCAGGAAAAGATTTTTATGTTGCTCATTGTCCTGAACGTGTGCTTCCTGGAAATATTTTTCATGAATTAAAAGTAAATGATA
The DNA here is from genome assembly GCA_021735725.1 of Candidatus Babeliales bacterium. Classification (GTDB taxonomy): domain Bacteria; phylum Babelota; class Babeliae; order Babelales; family CAIQNR01; genus JAIPGS01. The sequence goes on along the minus strand of JAIPGS010000011.1, from coordinate 14,456 downwards.
GAATTATTGGGGGAATTGATCCAATATCTGTTCAAAAAGCAGCAGAATTTTATAAATATTTTGTAAGTGGAGATTTATATTTAACGGATGCATCAACAGCCGAAATGGCAAAGCTTATTGAAAATAGTTACAGTGATGTAAAGAGTGCTTTTGCTCATCAAGTTGCAGAAATGGCAAAAAAAGAAGGATTAAATCCATACGAAGTTATTGAACTTGCAAATAAACATCCACATGTTTCTATTTTGAATCCAACATGTGGCGTGGATGATGTTTCTGTGGCAGCTGATTCTAATTTTCTTATAACTTCTTTTAAAGAAGAAACAACATTATTACAAGCAGCTCGGAATATTAATAATGCACGGCCACAGTATATTTTTTCTGAAGTAAAAGCAGAAATTGAAGCATGGAAAAAAGTGCATAATAAAAAATGTAAGGTGATAGCACTTGGTATTTCATATAAACCAGATGTTAATGATATTAATGAATCACCAGCTCAGTACATTGCGCTAGAACTTTCAAAAGAAACAGAAATTGACTTTTTGGTATGTGATCCGCATATTACATCAGAACAATGGAATCACCAATTAAAAAGTAAAATGGTTTTATTAAAAGAAGGAATAGAAACAGCTGATATTATTGTGTGTTTAGTAGCACATTCTCAGTTTAAACTTATTGATAAAAAATATTTTGCAAAAAAACGTGTTCTTGATTATTGCGGATTATTTCATAGTAATCGTAAAGAATCGCGTGAACAAGAACAATTTTTTTGGCCTGCAAGTGAATCAAATGACTTCTATAGATCAAGTATGTCAAACATGATGCGTGCTGACATTGGCACGTCAACGAAGGAGCAACTATGAGACAAGTCTTTTTAGAAAAAGGAGAACTTGTTATTCAAAAAGTAGCAAGTCCTCAACTTGAAGACCATTCGGTTCTTGTTTCGGTTCATTACTCATTTATTAGTTCTGGAACAGAGGCTGCAACAATTGCAAATGCAGCACGAAGTACATTATTTAATAATGTTCCTCATAAAATTAAAGCAGTATTACAAGCTCTTGGTCGTCATGGAGTTGAAGGAACAAAAGCCCTTGTTAAAGGGCAATTAAAAGGAACGCTTCAAGCGTTAGGATATTCATGTTCTGGGCGTGTAATTGCAACAGGAAAAAAGGTAACACAGTTTCGTGCAGGAGATTTTGTTGCTTGTGCGGGGGCAGAATTTGCTCATCATGCAGATGTTGTGTGTGTTCCAGAAAATTTAGTAGTTTTAATTTCCAATGAAAAATACGTCAAAAGTGCAAGTATTACAACTTTAGGAGCAATTGCACTTCAGGGAATTCGAAGGGCGCAACTACAAATCGGCGAAACAGTGTGTGTGTTAGGGCTTGGTCTTCTTGGTCAATTAACAGCTCAACTTGCCAAAGCGGCTGGATGCGTAGTTATAGGAATTGATCTTTTAGAGCATCGTTTAGAACTTGCAAAAAAACTGGGAACAGATCATACCTTTTTAGCAACAGATGAAAATATTTATAAAACTATTGAATTTATAACACATCATAAAGGTGTTGATTGCACACTTATTACGGCTTCAAGTAAAAGTGATAGTGTCTTGCAGCAAGCAATGGAAGTTACTCGCAAAAAAGGAAAAGTTATTATAGTGGGAGATGTAGGTTTAAAGCTTGAGCGTGCTCCTTTTTATAAAAAAGAGATTGATCTTTTAATTTCTTGTTCATATGGGCCGGGACGTTATGATCCTGAATATGAACTGGAAGGAAAAGATTATCCGTATGCTTATGTTCGTTGGACAGAAAAACGTAATATGCAGGCAATTGTTTCTTTTATTGAAAAAGGAATAATTAATGTTGATGCTTTAATTACACAGGAATATGTGATTGATGATGTAATTAAAGCATATGACCAATTAAAAAGTAGATCAGCTTTGGGGGTTGTGTTGCGGTATCATGATAAAGATGATTTTTCTTTTGTGCCTGCAAAACGCACCTTGTTCCCTCGCAAGATTGTTGACTTTATTCCCGCTCGTAAAACTGTTTTAAACGTTGGAGTTGTGGGTGTTGGAGGATTTGCAAAAGAAAATCTTTTACCTTTTGTATCAAAAATTGAAGGTACCAAAATACATTCAATTTCTGATACTGATGTAGCTAATGCAGAAAATGTATCGCGTATGTATGGAGCAACACGCACTTTTGTTCAAGAGCAAGATTTGTTTGATGAACAAGATCTTGATGTTGTTATTATTGCATCGCCTCATAAGTTTCATTGTGATCAAGCGATCCAAGCGTTATCACGGGGAAAAGCAGTTTTTATGGAAAAACCAATGGTAACTACTTTTGAAGAATTTAAAAAATTGGCATCATTTTTAAAAGAACATCCTGGAGCGCCTTTTTGTGTAGATTATAATCGATCATTTGCTCCATTTATTCAAAAAATTAAATGGGAGCTTGCAGAAAGACATTCTCCTCTTGTAATGACGTATCGTATGAATGCAGGACATATTCCTCAATCACATTGGGCCCAGCGTCAAATTGGTGCAGGAAGTATAATTGGTGAAGCATGTCATATTTTTGATTTATTTTATTTTTTAACAGGATCGCGCCCTGTATCTGTTTCAGTTGAGGCATTGCGTCCATTAAGTGACAATTTGTTTCCGACAGATAATTTTTCTGCTCATATCAGTTTTATGGATGGGTCGATTTGTTCGCTTGTGTATACTTCATTAGGGCATCCTGCTCTTGGAAAAGAAAGAATGGAGCTCTTTTTTGATTCAAAATCTATTACTATGAATGATTATTTAACATTGCGTGGGTATGGAACGTCTTATAGTTTTGATCAAACAGTTGCAACTCAAGATAAAGGTCATGGAAAACTTATGGCAGAATTTTTTGAAGGCATTAAACAGAGTAAAGTTGTGATGCCTATTAGCATGGATCGATTAAATTCTGTTGCTGAGTTAACATTAACTATTGATAAATTAGTATGCCAAGGTGGCGGCGAAGAAAAGCTTACTGTATAAAATAATGTATGAGTAATACATATGAAGTGATATGTATTACTCATACATTTTAATTAATACGTTTCAAATATCCCTGTGGATTGGCAGTAATTAACAACTTTTGATCAATTTTTGTATCTACTTCAAAGTCAGTATTTGTTTTCAGAAATTCTTGAACAGCCGAATAGGGATTATCTCCTTTGCTCCATGATCTTTTTTCAAAAAAGGTATCAGGCAGTATTTCAACAAGTGTGTCAAAAACAACTAAATAACTTCCCTGTGAAACAAAGGGAGAATACAGTTCTAGTTCTTTTAAAACATGTGCATGAGCATGTGAAGAATCAAGGCATACAAGTATTTTTTTTCGTCCCCTTGCCAAGTATTCTACTTCTTTAAAAACTTGTTCTGAGGATGAAGAACCTTCAACCATACTGATTCGTTGGGAATGAGGATGTGCTTCAATAATGTCTCGATTGTGTTTTTTTAGATTAATATCAACACCAATTACTCTTCTGTCTCCGCCAAGAAGTTCTAACATAGAGGCGTAAAAAAGAAGCGAACCTCCGTGAGCAATTCCTGTTTCAATAATCAGATCAGGCTGTACGCTCCAAATAATTTCTTGCATTGCCATAATATCTTGAGGATATTGAATAATGGGAACGCCGAGCCAACTAAAATTGTAGGGATACCGATAGCGATATGTTTTTGCAAGCCATTCAAGTGAAACATCTTTAATATTTGTTTCTGTAGACAGACGTTCATTATTAACTGATTTTTCTTTGTTAAATTTTTTCAGAAGATCCATTCTACGCCCTTTTTTTATTTTTTACAGTATGGTTTCTGATTCGGTTCGTGTTGCAGGATTTATAAAAAATTCTTTTTTTCCTTTATACACAGGAAATGCATTACAAAGTTGTGTAATTTCATGTGTTATTTTCGTAAGAACAATTTCGTCTTCTTTGTTCATTAATGTTCTATCAATTAAATCAACAACTTGTTTAACTTGTTCTTCTTTAAAACCACGAGTAGTTATTGCCGGAGTTCCAATTCTAATACCACTTGTTATCATTGGTTTTTCAGGATCATTTGGAATACAGTTTTTATTTAAAGATATTCCAACTGATTCAAGAACTTGTTCCGCTATTTTTCCCGTTATTTTTTTTGAACGTAAATCAACAACAAAAAGATGATTGTCTGTTCCATTTGAAACAATACGGTATCCACGTTTTTTAAATTCGGTTACCATTGTCTGTGCATTTTTAATAACTTGTGTTTGGTATTCTTTGAATGACGGTTCCATTGCTTCTTTAAATGCAACTGCTTTTGCGGCAATGTGATGCATTAAGGGACCACCTTGAAGGCCCGGCATAATAGAACGGTCAATTTTTGTGCCCCATTCTTTTTTACAAATAATAATTCCACCACGAGGGCCACGTAATGTTTTATGTGTTGTGCTTGTAACTACGTCTGCATAAAGAAATGGAGAAGGGTGTTGTCCGGTAGCAACAAGTCCTGCAATATGTGCCATATCAACAAAAAGAATTGCGCCAACTTCATCAGCAATTTCTCTAAATTTTTTAAAATCAATAATTTTAGAATAGGCAGAAGCTCCGGCGATAATCATTTTTGGTTTATGTTGTAGAGCCAATGCTTTGATTTCTTCATAATCAAGTTCTTCGGTTTTGGCATGTACGCCATAACTAACAGGAGAGTAAAATGTACCAGAGAAGTTAATTTTATAGCCATGAGTTAAATGGCCACCAGCTGCAAGGTCCATTCCAAGAACCGTATCTCCAAGTTCTAAAAATGTAAAGTAAACAGCCATGTTAGCTTGTGATCCGGAATGAGCTTGAACGTTTGCATGGAACTCTTCTGAGCTGAGACCATACAATTCAAGAAGGCGTTCGCGAGCAATGTTTTCAGCAGTATCAACATTTTGACAGCCCCCATAATATCTGCGAGATGGATATCCTTCAGCATATTTATTAGTCATAACTGAACTTGTTGCAGCCATAACTTTATCAGAGGTGTAATTTTCAGAAGCAATCAAATTAATGGTTGATTCAATTCGCTCTTCTTCTCGTTCAATAGAGAGAGCAATAGCAGCATCATAGTGTTTTAAGGCTTGTGAGTTGTTCATCGTCATTTCTCCTTAATAAGCTGGATTTTTTTTCATCTCTTTCTCTTTAATTAAAACTACCATGATTTTAATGAGACGTAAAAGGCTACTTTTTTAAGGTTGTTTGGCAATTGCTATTTTAATAAAGCTTGTTTATACTGAGTACTACGTGTTTTTGAGTAAAATTATCCAATATTCTTTAGCAAAGAAGGAGTCTTCTGTGATTTCAGCAACGGATCTAAGAAAAGGAACCAAAATATTGTTACGAGGCGAACCTCATATTGTGCTTGATTTTAATCACAATAAAATGGGGCGTGGCGCAGCAATGGTTCGAGCTAAGCTTAAAAATTTAATTAGCGGTTCTTCTTTTGAAGAAAATTTTCGGTCTGGTGAAAAATTTGACGATCCACAATTAGAACGTCGCGATATGCAATATTTGTATGTTGATGAAGGTCTTTATAATTTTATGGATCAGGAATCTTTTGAACAAGTTGCTTTAAACAAAGAAACCCTTGAAGATGTTATTGGGTATTTGAAAGAACAAGAAATTTATCAAATGCTTTATTTTAATGATAAGCCTATTGGAATTACTCCTCCTTTGTTTATCAATCTTTTAGTCACTGATACTCCTCCTGGGGTAAAAGGTGATACTGCTCAAGGTGGCGGAAATAAACAAGCAACTCTAGAAACTGGGCTTGTTGTTCAGGTTCCTCTTTTTGTTAATGAAGGTGATATTCTAAAAATAGACACTCGTGATGGCGGCTATATTGAACGAGTGTAAAGGGCAAAAATAACTATGAGTACAGAGTTTACGCGGAGAGAGACGAGGTCGCTGGTTTTTCATCTTTTGTATGCAGTTGAGTCATTTGATTATGACGTCGAACTTTCCGATCTTGTTAATCAATTTAATGAAAATTTTGAGACTAATATAGATCATGATGGTGAAATTGTTAATGTTGCGCGTTCTATTATTGAAAAAAGAAATGAATTAAAAGAATATTTGGTTCCTTTTTTTTCTAATTGGAGAATTGAGCGTATCGGCTGTTGTACTCGTATTATCCTTTTAATGTCTTTGTGGGAAATGTTATATCTTGATACTCCCAAAACAGTTGTGATTAACGAAGCGATTGAACTTGCAAAAGGTTTTTCTGAACGGGATGCTTATAAATTTATTAACGGTGTTCTTGATCAAATTGTTAAAAAGTTAGAAGATGAAAATTCTCGCATTAAAAGTGTTGAAAATGAAACTTTAAAAGATACTGAAAGCGATGCTTTTTAGACAATTCGTAATCGGGATAATTCTGTTTCAATCTATCTATTCAATTTCTTTTGAAGAACGAGGGATACAAGAAGTTCATAATCTTATTAATGGGTTGATTTGTAAACAATATTATCAGTATATTTCTGTTTTAAAGCAACAATATACATTTCCCTCAAAGCTTTTTAATATTCAATCTTTATTGCAAAATGGATTGAAATATGAAGCAATTTTTTTATTGTTATCTTATCTAAAAATAGATCATAATTTTTCAAAAGTTATTTCTGATACTCTGCGCAATAAGGCGAGTGGTGGTCTGATTGTAAAGCGCATAGATGAATCAGTGGAGCGATTTTTTATGCTTCTTTTTTCTGATATTTCATTGTTAGGCAATAATGTTACTCTTTCTTGCAAAGATCTTTTTCATGGACATGTTATGTTCTACGAATATGACACATATTACGATATTATTATTGTTTTTCATGCCAAAGAATATGTATCTGATAAAACAGATAGATCATATTTATCAAGAAATTATATATGGTCTTTACGTAATGCGTTATTGATACAATGTAATAAAAATAAAACAGATTGTTATAAAAATCTTATCATGCATTCAGTAGCGTTATTGCCAGAATTTTATCAAGATGTTATAGAAGCAAATACTGTGCAAGAATCGTATTTTGGAAAACATCTTTTTGATATTAATTATTTTCCTGAGTATGTGCCTTATTGTTTTGCTTTATAACTTATAGAAAAGAAATAATATGAGGGTTTTTTAATTTTAAAAAGCTCTCTATTTTTTTTTCAAATTCTTTTTTATTTCCACTTACCAAGAACATAATATCTTTTTCTTTTTTATTATTTCCATTTTTTATGCAGCCAGCAGCTGAAACGATCTGTAATTGTGGGGCTATTTTTTTTATTACATGTTCAATAAAAGGGTAATGGGTGCATCCTAAAATAAGAGTATCAATATTTTTTTCTAAAAGTGTTTTTAGTAGTGTATTAAGATAGAAAAAACATTCAGGGGACTCTGTTTTTTGATTTTCAATAAAGGGAACAAGTTCTGGAGTTGCGCATGTAAAAACTTCAATATCGGAGGCATGTTCTTTAAATAATGTTTTATGTGCATCACTTTTAATAGTAGCTTCAGTTGCAATAACCCCGACGCGTTTATTTTTTGTTATGAGTGATGCTGCTTTAATTGTGGGAAATAACATATCAATAAATCTAATGTTTGGAAATTCTTTTTTTAAATATTCAAGACTTGTTGCTGATGAAGTATGGCATGCCACAATAATAGTATCAATACCCTGTTGTATCAAAAGGTTTGTTACTACTTTCCCTCGAGTTTGTAAAATCTGTGAACTTTTTTGACCATAAGGAAGAAATGCTGTGTCGGCCACGTACATAATCTGTGAGACGTTTAATGAAAGCATCATTTTCAGAATTGATATTCCGCCAATTCCAGAATCGAAAATTCCTACTTTTTGGGGTAAGTTGTGTAAGATATTCATAGTATTCTTGTGCATACTTATTTACTGCTTTCTGTTGTTTATAAGTGCGTATAAATTGTAGTGCGGTGAGCATGTGTTCCGTAAAACGTTTGTCATCTTTTAATTTTTTTTCACGATTATAATCTTTTTCTATATGTGCTTTTTTATCAGTATAAAAGTGTATCAAACTTTGTTCATTTTCCAAAGAGAGAGTATGAAGTTTTGGTAATAATTGTGCAAGAGAGGGGTGGTGCATAAGTCCATGGTCTGGATGGCGATTATCTAATGTTACTTCAATATTCCAAATGTTTGGATGTGGTTCATAGGTACGGCAAAAAAGTTGAAAGACTGGTTGAATCCTATCTCCAAAAGAAAAAAAATTGTAGAGATTGTTAAGGTGAGACATTTCAGGTTGATAAGCGATTCTGCAAATGGGAGGAGCCAATGTAAAAAAGGAATGTATTTTGTAAGGTGAATTTATTTTTGCAAGTTCTTTAATTGCAAGCATTCCAACATTGCATCCATGACTATGCCCAATTAAATAGTGTTCATCATCTGGTAAATCGTATGTGGCCATATCCATAATGAGGGCATGGGCTCCTTCCAGTCTGTCTTCGTCATTATTTTTTCCAGACCAGGTTACTGACTTAATAACAGCGTGAGGAGGGATACACTTTTTAAGTGTTTCATAAAAATCACCTCCTGGTTGATACCATGATGCATCTTTTGCAAAAGTACCATGAATAATGCGCCATACTTGACGTGGAGCGCGTGGAAAGCTGTTAAAGTGAGTGATTAAAATAAGAACAATTATTTTTTTACTATGTTTCATTTTTGCCTCTTTATTTATTATTATGCTTAGCATAAATAACTAGAATAAAAAAAGATGAAAAGAGATGTTTTTTAGGTTTATTTACTAAAAAATTAAAAAAACTATTGAATAGTTCCTTTAGATACTGTTATTTTAAAAAAAAGGAATGAAGTGTTTTCTTTAGGGGAATAATCATTCTTTTGTAATGGAAAATATAAGTAAGGAGGTTATAAGGAGGTTATTATGAATAAAAATATTATATTTTTTATAGCGGTTATATTAGGTGTCTTAAACTTAGAGTGTATAGAAGCTCTTTCAGTTCCTTTTGATGGTAAATTAATTCTTGATAAATTAGCAACTAATAAAGGAGCATCTTATAAACTTGTTTTTTATGGTTCATATGGCGGAAAGCCAAGTATTGTTAAAATAACTTCAAATGATGAATTAAAAATTACTTTGGATGTTCAAAATGAAAAAGATCTTTTTGTTGTAAAATTATATGAATCTTCAGATATTTCAAGTTTAGTTGGTTATAAAGGTTCTTTAATTTCAGAAAAATTTTTTAGTAAAGCATATAAAGTATTAGTTATGGAGCAATTAGAAACTGTTTCTTCTTGGTATACATTAGATGGAGCAAAAGAGCTTTCTTTTGATGATATCAAACAATGGGAAGAGATAGAGGCTTCAGTTACAGAAGAAAAAAAGAAAATAGTGCTTGATTGTGCTTTGGCTTTTAATTATTTGCATTCAAAAGAAATAGCTCATCGAGATATTAAGCAAGAAAATATGGGGTACGATAAACAGGGAAGATTGAAAATATTTGATTTTGGTGAATCAGAGCAAGATAATGGTCTTTTAGATTATTATACTGGGCATTATGATTTAACATATATTCAAGATGATATTATAGCTCTTGGAAAATTATTTATTAATATTTTAACAGGAAAATATATTTTTGCGCCAGGTAGGCATTATAACGCCCATAGGTTTGGATTAGATCAAAAAGAATTATTTGATATTTTTGATAAGATTAAGATTGATGATAAAGAATTAAAAGGATTTATAAAAACAATGTTGCATGTTGAAAAAGAAACATTTGATCCTTCTATTTTAATGAAAATTATTAACTACTTAAAACGTTAGTAAATAATTAATAAATATTGGTAGGAAAAAAGCCGAGATTTTTACATCCCGGCTTTTTCTTTTTACTGTTTTTAGTGACTACAGCATGTTTTTGGAAAGAAGTAATCAATTTCACGTGCCGCACTTGTTGCAGAGTCTGAACCGTGAGATGCATTGTTACCTTTAGAAGCTCCAAAAAGCTTTCTAATAGTACCTTCTGCAGCTTGCGCAGGGTCAGTTGCTCCCATTAAGTCACGCCATGCTAAAATAGCATTATCTTTTTCAAGAACCATAACTGTTACAGGACCTGAAATCATGAATTCAACAAGTTCATCAAAGAAAGAACGTCCTTTATGCTCAGCATAAAATCCTTCAGCTTCTTCTTTAGAAAGATTAATTTCTTCCTTTTGAATAATGTTAAATCCATTATTAAGGATCTGTTTGATAATGGCATCAGCATAACCAGCTGCCATTGCGTCAGGTTTAATAATCGCAAGTGTTTGTTCAATCATCAGATTATTCTCCTTTGTTGTCATCGTTGCGAGCAGCATGTTTTTCCAGTTCCAGTTGGAATTGGCTTTTAGCTGTACTTTTTTTATCATCAACAGGTTGTTGTTTTTTGTAAGAAGATTCTTTAGGCGCAGCCGGAGTTGTTACTTTAGGAGCAGCCTTTCTTTCTTCTCTCATATCACCTGAAAGTTTTGTACTTAAACCAAGTTTACGTTCATCTTTACTTACTTTGATGACACGGAATTGATGTTTTTCACCAACTTTGAAAAGATCTTCGATTTTTTCTTCAGCTTTTTTCTCAGCATTTAATTCTGAGATGTGAACAAGCCCTTCAATGCCACTAGCAAGACGAATGAACATTCCAAAGTTTGTGATTTTTGAGATTTCTCCATCAATCACTTGTCCAACTTTATATTCATCTTCAATAGTTTCCCATGGATCTTGAGTTAATTGCTTAATACCCAATGAGATTTTTTTGTTTTCGATGTCAACACCAAGTACAACTGCTTCAATTTCTTGTTCACGTCTGTAAATGCTGTTTGGATGTTCAATGTGTTCAGTCCATGAAAGATCTGATACGTGAACAAGTCCATCAATTCCAGGTTTTAATTGAACAAAAATACCAAAGTCTGTGATGTTAGAGATTGTTCCTTTAACTTTTTCACCAACTTTAAATTCTTGAGCAACAGCTTCCCATGGATTTTTATCAAGTTGTTTAATACTTAATGACATTCTACGGTTTTCTTTATCAAGAGAAATTACAACCGCTTCAACTTCATCACCCACTGTATAATGTTTGTTTAAATCATTAATACGGCTGGTCCATGAAATTTCAGAGATGTGAATAAGTCCTTCAACACCTTTTTGTACTTCAATGAAAAGACCATAGTCAGTAATACTAGAAACTTTACCTTTAATGCGTGATTTAGCTTCGATTCCCGCAGTAAGTTGTTCCCAAGGATTGTCGCTGAGTTGTTTTGTTCCAAGAGAAATTTTTTCATTATCTTTATCAAATGAAAGAACTTTTACTTTAAGGTTGTCACCAATTTTTACGATTTCACTTGGGTGAGAAATTCTTCCCCATGTCATATCTGTAATATGTAACAATCCATCAACTCCGCCTATATCAATAAATACACCGTAGTTAGTAATGTTTTTAACGATACCTTCAATCATTTGTCCTTCAGACAATGTATCAAGTACTAGTTTTCTTACTTCTGCACGTTGTTCACTCAAGTGTTTACGACGAGAAATAATAACATTTCCACGTTTTTGGTTTACTTTGATAATGTTTGCAATAATAGTTTGCCCAACGTATTGGTCAAAGTTAGTTACGCGTTGTACATCAACTTGTGAGCCAGGTAAGAAAGCAGGAATTCCAATATCAACACTCAACCCACCTTTAACTTTGTGAGTTACAATACCTTCAACTGGTTTATCTTCTTCAAACAGCTTCATGATGCTGCCCCATGCTTTAAGCGCTTTCGCTTTTTCATAAGATAGTTCAACGTCGCCTTCAACGCTTTCTAGCTCATTAAGCATTACTTCAATTTCATCGCCAGCTTTAAAATCTGTAAGCTCACGTTGAGAAAATTCATAACGAGGGATAATTCCATCAGATTTGTATCCAATATCAACAAGGACACCATCTGAATTTATTTCTACAATTTTACCAGTAACAATGTTGCCTGGAGTGCAATTGGAGAAAAAACCTTCATAAAGCTCGGTAAGCTCTAATAATTGGTCTTCATTCAGCGAAACATCAATATCATGTTCGCTTTCCATCATATTAACCTGGCCAAATTGGCTAGGCCGTATAATCTCTTTAGACATAAATACTCCGTAATTGTGATAATTTCACACCCAAGAATAAGGGGGAAATAAGGTTAAGGGGTTATACAAATTAAACTACTAATAACCTAAGAATAGCATGATTGAATCGGATATGCAAGCTGAAATTAAGCTTACCAAAAAGGGACTAAAAAAGAGAATAGAAAGGGTTTATGGCAAGTGAGTGATTATTTTGTTATACCACATACGCGGCGCAACATTCTTCTGACGAGTAAATAATGAGTAAGTGATAGAGCGGGAGGAATTATTGTTAAAAGGGGGTAAAGCATCAAAAGAGAAGAGCGAAGATCGGTAAGAAAGAGAGTAACTTTTCCATAGATAAAAGGAATTTTTGCAAGCGTTAAAGGAGCTGAACAGATAGTTAACAGAGCGTTTCTTTTATTATTGGGAATTTTTCCTAAAAGACCTTCTAAAGGAGTGTCTTTAATAACACATTGAAGTGCTTGCGCAATATTTATATTAGTTTTACTGTCCAAAAAAATAAGATATTTAAAATACATCATTTTAACTTGAATAATAAGAAATCCAACAAATAGTAATAAAAGAATACAAGCAAGTGCATACAATGTTAAATTGAAGTAAATAGGAAAACTTAAGCACGTTATTCTTTCAAAAAATTTTTTTCCGTCTCCTTGTTTGTTTATTTTATAGCATAAATAAAATCCAAAAAAGGTTAAGCATGTTGCCAATGTTCCCATTGTCCATCCAAGACGATTATAAAAAGAAAAGTAAGGATCTTTTTTAGGAAGAAAATCAACAAAGAGATAGGCAATCATCTGATGAGTGAGTAAAAGTATGCTAAAAAATAATGTATTAAAAATACTTAATAAAGGGCTGAATATTTTAAATAATTTTATTTTTTTTTCTGGTAGAGCATTGTTTTTTAAATCTTCTACCAATTTATCAATATTCCATAAATACATATGATCTCCTTTAATCTAATTATTTAAGGATACTCAATTATGTGTTGTAAAATAAAGACTTGATTGGTTTTATCGTGTTTGTAAAAAATTAAAAACAAGCTGGCTCCATGTTTCCATTGCAGCATAACGCGCTTTGCACGTGTTGAGCGAAAGCAATTCTCCGCGAGCAAGTTCAGATTTTACAGAAATAACAGGAGAGCTGCCTTTTAGTAAAAAAACAAAACCAATGTGTACTTTTCCTACATCATTAGAATCATCATTTAAAAGCCCCAAAGGTTCGATTTCTAAAGCTCCTGAATACTGTATTTCTTCTTCAAATTCGCGTTTGGCCCATGCAAAAAGATTTGTTCCTGCAATATCTTCTTCTCGTAAATGGCCACCGATTCCTAAAGAATATTTACTTGCAAGTCTGCTTTCTGAAGCAGTTGCTTTGCGTTGCATTAAAAAATAACTTCCTTCATGTTCAAAAACAAGATAAGGAATAATTTGCTTGTAGGTATAATCAGTTTCAACAGGGCCACGCGCAACAAACTCTTTTTTATTTTGAATAATAGTTAAATAGCGATCAAAATCTACAACTTTTAAGCCATTCCATGAACCTTCAGGAAAAAAATGTTCCCGTTTGACTACAAGAATACGTTCATTCCATTTATCAGTGAATGCGGGTGTTGATCCGTTAGCAGTTTGCGTTTGTGACATAAAAAAACTCCTTTTAAAACTATAATAGTAGATTTAAACTGTACCATTATTTTTTTGTTCTGTGGAGAATCTGTTGCATTTTCTTTATTTGGATTCATACTAGCAGGAATTGAATGTAAAAATGATATGCTTAATTAAGGAGCTTTTATGAAACGTATACTTTTTTTAGGAATATTTTTTTCTTTGTTTTCATTGTCTGCGACATGGCAAAAAGAAGATGTGCAATTATTAAAAGATTGTATAGGGCGCGACTTTGGAATGTTTTCAAAGGGTGCAAAAAATTTAAAACAAGCACAAGATGTAAATGATTTTCAGTATGAACATGGCAAAGAAGTATTAAATGAAACAAAAGAAGAATTTTTAAAAAAATATCAATCAGATTTTATTGAAAACAAAGATAATCAGGCTATTTTGTATATGATTCAAGGTTTTTCAAGTGAAGTAGAAGAGCGATTTGTTAATTGCACAGAAGATGTTGAAAAAGAACATGCTCAAAAAAAAGAACATCTGAAGCGACTTGATGCAATGGCTAAGATAGTAGCTTATAAGGTTAAAGAAGAATTAAAAAAAGAGAATATTTATTTTGGCGGATGGACTGAGCCAAAAATGTATTTATTATTGACCAAACGTTCTTGGATTATAAACGAAGCTCTTAAT
>JAIPGS010000010.1 GCA_021735725.1 Candidatus Babeliales bacterium | reverse complement strand
TTATAAAGTTTTTATTTTTTATGCAGTTTATTGTAAAAGAATTCCATTAACAGCATTTTTTCCTGGGCGAACCATTGCAACAGTTCCCTCTGCGTCTTTTGTGGTCAACATCATACCTTGAGATTCTTGACCCAACATTTTACGAGGTTTTAAATTTGTAACAAAAACACCTTGTTGTCCTTTTAAATCATCAGGTGAATAATACTTTTTTACCCCCGCAAAAATTTGACGTTTTCCTTGCTCACCAAAATCAACAAGCATTTTAAGCAACTTATCCGATTCAGCAACTTCTTCACACTCAATAATAGTTCCGGCTCTCAGTTCTACTTTAATGACATCATCAATAGTAATATATTTTTCTTCTTTAATTTTTGTGGACTCTTCTACATTATCTAATTCTTGATTTTTCAACTCTGGTTTTTCAAACAAAGGTTCCCCTTTCTGTAATGTAAATACTCCATCCCACGTTGCTCCAATCACAGCAACATGATTAACATCTAAACTAAATGGATATCCTATTCTTAAAAAAAGTTCTTCCATTTTCTTTGGCATAACAGGCCATAATAAAATTGCAGCTGCACGCAAACTATAACAAGTAGCACTCAATACCCGATGAAAAGCGTCCCTATCTGAACGTGCAAGTAACCATGGCTCATTTTGATGAAAATAAGCATTAGATTGGTTTAAAAATTTCCATACAGCTCCCAATGCCATATGACAGAAACCACGGTTCATTTCTTTTCTAAATACACTTTCCATTTCATCAGAAGCTTCTTTTAATTCTTTTTCTTGATTTGTCCATGTGCGTGCTGAAATTTCTGATATTCCATTTTTATCTGCCAACATTACCATTCGTTGAAGTAAATTACCCAAATCATTTGCCAGGTCAGAAGTAATTTTTTGTTCTAAATCATCAAGACTAAAATTCCCATCTTGTGTAATTGCCATCTGACGCATTAAATAATAACGTACTGCATCAGCTCCATACTGCTCATAAAGCCCTTGAGGGTCCACACTATTATTGCGAGATTTTGACATTTTTTGATCACCAACCTTAATCCACCCATGAACGAGTAATTTTTTTGGAAGTGCTAAGCCTGACGCCATTAAAAAGGCAGGCCAAAAAATTGCATGGAATCGCACAATATCTTTTCCAAGAATTTGCATATCTGCAGGCCACCATTTTTGGAATTCTTCTTCTTTACTTTTTTGGCCATACCCAATACCAGTAATATAATTATTGAGAGCATCAGCCCACACATAGGTTACATGCTTTTCATCACCTGGAAAAGGAACGCCCCATTTTAATGTTGTTCTTGAAATACTTAAATCTTGTAATCCCCCCGCAACAAATGCAACTACTTCTGCAGCCCGTTCTTTTGGAGTAATAAAATTGGGATTTTCTTTATAAAATTGTAAAAGTTTTTCTTGATATTCAGACAACTTAAAAAAATAACATTCTTCAGAAACCCATTGGGTTGCGCGCTCACATGAAGAACATAAAGGATTCTTTACATCTTTCTCAAAATCTTTTTCCGTTAAATAAGTCTCACACGGAGTACAATACCACCCCTCATAAGCCCCTTTATAAATGTCCCCTTTTTGCATCAAATCACTTAACCATTGCTGCACTGCTTTAATGTGATAAGTATCGGTTGTTCTTATAAAATGGGTATAATCAATTTCATAATTTTTCCATAAATTTTTATACGCAGGAATAAATTCATCAATAAATGCTTTGGTATCTTTATTTGCTTTTTCAGCTGCCTGGGCAACTTTTTGACCAAATTCATCTGTTCCTGTTAAAAAAAATGTATTTATGTTCTGAATTTTATGCCAACGAGCCTGAACATCTGCCAAAACTGTTGAATACAAATGGCCTAAATGAGGCTTTCCTGTTGCATAATAAATAGGGGTTGTAACATAAAACTTTTTACTTTTGTCCACACAAATACCCTTTATAATAAATATCATTGATTAAAACACTAGAATAGCTTAAAAAGAGATTTTTTTCAATTCGATCCTACAACTATTCACCTTTAACTGCAAGCCAAATTTCATTTACTTGATCATCAGTTAAAAAATTTTGATACGGTAATACATGCAATTCTGAATCAGGGTGAATAAATTTTACAGAATCTTTCAGTTCAGGAGTATTGAACATATAATCTGCATCTTTTCTTGTTGAAAGTAATGATCCATATTCGTAAAAATTATGTATTTGGTGTTCTGGCCTAAAAAGAAAGTTCATTAATGTATAAACATATTCAGCTTTTTTAGAAACAGCAGGAATCACATAATTTTCTATATTTAAAAATGTTCCTTCTTCAGGAATCAAATAAACAATTCGTGGATTTTCTTTTACTGTTTTCCAAATAATAGAATTAGCCACTACAATCAGAGAACAATTTCCCGATTCAAGTAAAAAATCTCCACGAAAATCTGTATATGCTTCTGCACGTTTTTTTTGAGCCACAAGAATTTTTTTTATTTCTTGTATTTCTTCATGACTCATAGGACGTGTCACATCATACTTATATTTAATAGCCAACCCAATCAACTCACGGCTGTCATTCAAAAGTCCTAAATGATTCGGCATTATTAAAGGATTAAACAATGTTGCCCAACTCGCTTGAGGAAGACCATGTTTAAAAAATTGTGTATTGATACCAAGACCTTGAATGTACCATTCAGAAGGAACAGAATATTCATTTAAAGGATCAAAATAATGACCTAACATTTTTGGATTTAAATCATCATAAAAATCTAATTTTGATCTATCTATTCGTTGCAACAATTTATTAATCCGCAAAAAATCAACAACATAATCTGATGGAGAAACAAGATCATACCCTTTTCCTTTTGTAGCCAAAAGCTTTACAAGTAACTCCTCATTACCCTCAAAGTAGCTTACATTAACATGGATCCCCGTTTCTTTTTCAAATTTTTTAAAAAGTTGAGGATCAATAATTCCAGACCATATACAAATATTAATACTTTTATCAGTTTTAAAAGATTGCATAATACGAGGAGAAAAAAGAAAACCAAAAAAAAGAGCTGTCCACATAACAACTGCCATCATTTCTTTAAAAAAGGAATAAATATGATTCATTATACCACCTGTTCTTTTGCTTTAAGAGAACAAAATGCAATAACAAGTATGCTACTTACCAACATCATTAATGTTGCAAGCGCATTCACCACAGGAGACACGCCAGAACGAATCATTGCAAAAATATATAATGATAATGTTTGAGATGTTGTGCCAGAACAAAAAAAGGCGATTAAAAAATCATCAAGAGACAAAATAAATACTAAAATTCCGGCAGCAAGAAGTGCTGGATATAACATAGGAAGCACAACTTTGAAAAATGTTTGTTTATACGTTGCTCCTAAATCTAATGATGCCTCTATAATACGTTGATCTAAAGAATGAAACCTATTATAAATAATAGGAACTGCATAACCAAGACCAAGAAGCGTATGTCCCACAATTAAAGTATGCAACCCAAAAGGAATATTAAAAAAAACAAAAAAACTCAAAAGACCCACTGCTAAAACAATTTCAGGAACAACTAAATTTGGATAAAAAAGTCCCATTAAAATATCTATATTTTTTTCAGCGCACCACACAACAAAAAGCAATGCTAAAATCAAACTTAATGCTACAGAAGAAACTCCAACAATCATTGAATTTTGTACGGCATTCCAAATATCTGTTGTCACAAAAAGTTCTCGGTACCATTCCAAAGAAAAACCTTCCCATCGATAAGGAAATGCAATCTTATTAAATGAAAAAACTACCAACACAACAATGGGTATATACAAAAAAAGGTATGCCCCTGCAACCCATACTGGGAAAAAAATATCTGAAAGTTTTTTTTGTGCCATTTTAATTTTTCCTCATTTTAATAATCGCTGCAATAATAAATGCTATAAAAATGCCACTAATAAGAACCAATGTACTCATTAAAGTAAAAGCACTTCCCAAAGAAGTATTGCGAATCGTTAAAAAATAATGAGTAATTACGGAGCCAACATACATTGTTTTATCACCACCAAGCAATGCAGGAATAACAAATTCACCAAATGAAGGAATAAAAACAAGAAGTGCCCCTGTTTGAATTCCAGGAAGCGTTAACGGAAGCGTAATTCTTTTAAATGTCTGAAAATAATCTCCCCCAAGATCATAAGATGCCTCCAATAAACGATCATCAATTCGTTCAAAATTACTATAAAGAGGCAAAAGCATGAAGGGAAGATAGCAATAAAGCATTCCGCAAAAAGTGGCAAAAGGAGTATTCATTAAATGAAGTGGTGTAGAAATAAGACCTAAACCCAAAAGCATTGCATTAATAATGCCATCATTTTCAAGCAAAAAATACCATGCATACACAAGAAGCAAAAAATTTGTCCAAAAAGGCAAAACAAGTAATGCAAACCACACCGTTTTATATTTTTTTACACGTAATGCTAAATGATAAGCAACGGGGTATGCAATAATTAAACATAAAATAACTGTTGCTGATGCAAATAAAAATGAACGTAATAAAATTGAAATATAAATCGGTTGCCATAAAGCGCGATAATGTTCCAACGTAAAATGAGCACTATTTACAGCATCTGCCTGTTTAATAAAACTTGCAGCAATTAAAAATGCAAGAGGAACATAGAAAAAAAGAGCCTGCCATAAAAATGCAGGCAATCCCCAAAAAAAGGAATTTTCCAAAAATATTGTATGTTTTCTTTGTCCCATGCTTTACCTTTCAAAAAGTAAGGCACTCTCTTTGCGCCAGTGTAAAAACACTTGATCATCATAATCGATTTTCTCTTTAGGAAAATGCTCTTCATTCTGTTCAAATACTTGAATAATTCTATCATCTTTTAAACGAACATTATATTGTGTAGCCGGGCCATGATATACAATAGCTTCTACTTTTGCGATCATTACATTAGGAAAATTTGGTTCTTTTTCTTTACTGATCCAAATTTTTTCTGGCCGAATTCCCATAATTACATCGGCGCCTTCAATCATCCATTCTTTACGCACACCAATATATACTTTTAATCCTCCAAGACCTTTAACATGAACTGATAGGCTATCTCCTGTTGTAGAAAGCGTTCCATTAAATAAATTCATTTTTCCTACAAATGTTCCTACAAATGATGAAATAGGAAATTCATAAATTTGTTGCGGTGTTCCAATTTGTTCAATTTCACCATCATGATTTAAAATAGCAATTTGATCAGCCAAGGTTAATGCCTCAGTCTGATCATGAGTTACATAAACAAATGTTGTTTTTAATGTTTCTTGCAAATCAATAAGTTCAATCAACATCTGTTCTCTCAATTTAAGATCGAGCGCTGCAAGTGGCTCATCTAACAATAACACCTGAGGCTCATTAATAATGGCACGCGCAAGCGCAACACGTTGCTGCTGCCCTCCAGACAATTGATTAATTGCACGATACATATGAGTATCTAAAGACACCGCTTTTAAAACTTTTGTTACCCGTTCTTTAATATATTGTGGTGTCATTTTTTTAATTTTTAAACTATATGCAACGTTATCAAATACATTCATATGGGGAAACAATGCATAACTTTGAAAAACAGTATTTACTTTTCTTTGATAAATAGGAAGATCAGTTATATTTTCATCTCCCAACATGATAGTACCGCTATCAGGAAGCTCAAAGCCACCAATTAAACGTAATACTGTAGTTTTCCCACACCCACTTGGCCCAAGAAGTGCAAAAAATTTACCTTCAGGAACAGTTAATGAAAAATTATTGAGGATAATATTACCATCAAATGATTTACAAATATCTTTTAAATAAATGGAACGCATAACTCATTACTCTTTTTCCGCAAAAAACATTGGAACTACAACATCAGACATAGTACAAGGAACTACAACTGCAAAAATTAATAGTAAAAAAATTGAACCAATAGATGATTCCCAGTTACTAAAACCATGTGATATCATATACAATAATGAAGAAACAGAACTCACAAAAATATGAGCAAAATGAGACCAAATAGAATAATAACTTTGCATATTTTTTTGATGTTGGCTTAATACCCATCCATTAAAAAGTCCAACCACTAAAAATGGTGCTACTTTATGAAATTCAGTAACAAAACAAATATGTAAATGCATATCTACACCAAGCAAAACACCCCCAATATAAGGAAGTAAAATATCAGACAGAACACAAAAAATCATTGTTGAAAGAGTTCCAATAATGATCCCTCTCAATAAATTTTTTGAAAATCTAAAATAAGTTAAAAGGGCTCCTGTTGCCGCAAAAACAATATGCATAAAATGAAAGGTATGGAAAAGAAGATGAGACCCTCTATGCACTACTTCCGGAGAAGCTCCAAAAGAAAAATATCCCAAAAGAGCCGCACCGATTAAACTAAATGCTACCGAAAAAACAGCATAAGGAAAATGAACAATTAATTCTGTTGATAAGTCACCACATTCATGCCCATGGTCATGATCATGTAATATATGTTTTTTACTCATTGTGCCCCCTTATGGGATAAAAGTATTATTCTCTAGTTCCCTTAACTATAAATTGTTTTCTTAAGTAAAGCAAAAAAGAGTTAAAAAACAGCCTAAAAAGCGTGCCCAAAGGTCAAAAACCACGCATAGCCTGAATCTTCTGGGTAATCTTTTTTCCATTTCCAGCCAATATCAAAACGAAGAGGGCCAAAAGGAGTCATATACCTTAATCCAAACCCAGTTGCTGCAAGTTGTTTTTTAGATTCATTAAATACATGAATATCTTCTACTAAAATTCCTGCATCCTGAAAAACTGCCATATGAATATTTTTTATAACGGGAATTCGTATTTCTACATTCATATTCATCATTGATTTCCCTCCCTGAGGAACATAATGTAACTGGCCAACATCATCTGTATACATGCCCAAAGGAGGACAACGATCAGGAAGATATCCACGCAATGAATGCGCTCCTCCAAGATAAAATCTATCGGGAGGCATTATAGAACTAAATAATTCTTTAAAAATATGCCCACATTTAAATCGAAGCCCTACAATAATATTAGTATTTTTGATCAAAGGGAAAAACATTCCTTGTTCAAAAATAAATTTCGCCATGTAAGAACTTTCAGATTTAAAAGGTATAACCCCTTTAATCAAAGCCAATAAAAAGTACCCTTTGGTCGGCTCTAATTTATTATCAAGCAAATCAACAAATATATTTGGCTCAACAACAAAAAAAGGAATTTTTTTATCAACTAATGTTGCACTAAAATTAATTGCTTGTGCTAAATCATATGATATATCCGTAGTTTTTGCCCATTCAAATCCGCATGTTAAAGCCGCTGTATATGTTCTTTTATGAGATGCAAGTGTCGCTAAAAAACCTTCTTGTTCAGATTTATACAATGTTTTTCTGGATCCTGCATTGAGTGGCTGTGTATAATTATGGCTGTATATTTTTGCTGTTAATGCACACGGTGTTTGTAAAAAATGAGGAGTTTCATACAGTGCTGCAAGACGTCTTTCAAACCGAGTAATATCTACATCTGAACGAATTATATCTGCATTACCCGTTACATTCCTAAAAAAAAGCGTTCCCCCTACTTTATAGGTTGACCCCTTTTTTAATGTTAAATTTTTACTTACCTGTGCAAAACCGATCCGTGTTCTTATTTCAAAAAAATCATCTTCTTGTAAATTCACCAAAATATCTCTCCCCATTTTTTTTGAATATTCTGGGTCAGGATAAAATGAACTTTGTTTAAAAATATCTAATAATTTGAATTGTTTTTGAGTTTCTTGTAATGCCTGTTTACTCCACATGTCTCCTTCTTTATAATCTAAATGTCGTAAAAAAGGAGGATTGGCAATGGGCATTATTCCTCGAACAATAGTTTTTCCAAAAACTACAGGATCGCCCTTTTTAATATCCCATACCACAGTATCTCCATCAACTTCTTTTTTAATGTGGTACGAAACATCTACCCACATATATCCTTTTTTTCTAAAATAGTTTTGTAACCATTCTTTACGTTCTTTAAGAAAATAAATTGTATACGGATCACCATTTTTTGTTGTTGCAAAAGGTCCTTGATCCAAAAGATAGTTATGATCATTAATAATTTCAGAACGGACAAGAGAGCGCCGCCCCTCATCAATTACCAATTCAAGAATATACCGTGTATTTTTTTGAATTTCGCGATATGTTCGCTTAATAATTGTCACATCTAAATACCCACACGAACGATACCACTCCAGTAATTTTCCAATTCCCACTTTTAATATATCTGCATCAAAATACTGTTTCTTCAGCAACGAAGAAAAAAACATTTTACTTTTTTTTGATGAAACAACCATTTGTTGTGAAATAATATGCACATCATTGATACATATTCGGGGCCCTTCATTGATAACAAAATAAGCAGTATCCCCTTCTTCATACCCTTCTACATGCACTCTCCAAAAGCCCTTTTTATAATAATGAGTCTCTATATCTTCTGCAAAAAGTGAAGCCGAAATCATAGAAACTGAATCCCCAAATCGATATAAAAAATCAAGAAGTTCATTTTCATTAAAAAAAGCATTTCCTAAAAAAACAAATTTTCGTTTTATTGTTGGCTTAATAGTTATGGTCAAATAAACTTCTTTTTTACCAGATACTGTATTTGTTTGTAAATGAACTCCTGCCTTACTATACCCTTCATTCTCCAAATATTTTTTTATTTCTTTAGTAACCTGAGTAAGGTGTGTTTCTGAATATTTTTTATGCACAAGTTTTTTCTGAAATAATTTTTTTATGTAATCTTTTACTGCTTTAGAACAAACAGCTTCTTGCTCATTAAAAACACAGGTAACATCAGCGATGGAAAACCGTATCCCTCTTTTACATTGCAAATAAATTGTTACTTGATGTGTATCATTATTTTCTTCTAAAATGTCATCAACGTGAATATCAAAATAACCTTCTTTTTTAAAGTGTTCTTTTAATCCCACAAGAGCATCTGTATGTTTTTGATAATCAAAATGATCACCTGCATATAATCCATATGCCTGCAAATAAGGTTCTTTACCAAGTCCTATCCCTCGCAATTTGACCCATTTAACAACCCAGTCCATTTCAAAATCACAGTGTAAAATAACCTTATTATCCTCTTTAGAAAAAGTACATAACATCGATTTAAAAATATCTTTCTTACGTAATACAGAAAAAGCTTTTAAAAATGAATCAACAGTAACCATTTCATGCGGAACAAAACCCGTTAAATACTCAAATTCTCCCTCAGAAAAAATACGCTCAGGGGTATATGAAAGATAATCCACAATAACCCCTTGCCCAACAAAAGGAGAAATTTTTTCTCTAAGAGCCTCTTTTGGCATATCAAAAGAAAAACTTTCTGCCATTTGAGCAGAAACAGAAACCCCGGTAAAAAGAAAAATCAAAAAATATAACATATATAAGCGCATAAAATCGCTTTCTTAAGTAAAAAGCACACTCTTTGCCCTAAAGGGTACCAAGAAACATTTTACCTGCCCAGAAAATTTTACTAATAACTCAACTTAAAGCATGAATTAGCCGACCTAGAAAGACTTTTAATATTATAAAAAGGGAGTATACTGATACTAGATTAGTCTTAATAAGACCTCTTGAAAGTAAAATGGGCAAAAAACAAAGGAATGAAAAGGAATTTTTTTATGAAAAAGTTTGTATTATTACTCACACTAATGGCAAGTAACCTTAAAGCTGAACCCCTTCAAGATGTTCTTGCTTCAGAAAACATACAGGTATATTCCAATACATTGCTAGCCGGTGTTGTTGCAAGTGCTACTATTTTTAGGCTCACAGAATTTTATACTACTCTCTTTAGTCATCCTTTTATTTCTAAAAAAGATTTTATTTTATTAAAAGAGTCTCTTAAAACTATCAATATTCATGTAGGAACTGCTTGTTTTAAAGGAAAAAATATAGATAAAATAATAGAACAACTTCCACTTGGTTTTTCTTTGTACGCAATGGTTCTTAAAAACGAATGTATAAGAACACAGGAATATAAACCCGAGGATGAATTATCAGACGCTGAAAAAATAATGCTTTATCATATAAGCATAAAACTTAAGCCTTTTTTTCAAAAATCTGAAAATATACTTACTGCATTATCTCAATCTCCTTCAGGAAAAAAATATTCATCTGAATATAACTGCGTCATTAAATATGTTAAAAACGATATATTAGTGATGAACTCTATAATAGATAATCATGAAAACACTCAATCGATAAATTAATTAACCTCTTTAATAAGGAATTTTTATGAAAAAAATAATTATCCACATGCTTCTTATAAATTCATGCATAACAGGAGCACATGCAACTCCTCATAATTTTTTTAAAAGCTCAAAACATTTAAGCATTCCTCAAACGCTCTCTGAAAAAAAAGAAGGTATTAAACATGCAGATTCATCAGCAAAAATAACTTCTTTTGGCCAAGCTGCACTTACAAGCTTAATATTAGGGGCATTAGGGTATGACATGATGTATCTTTCAAAGTCTGATACATTACAAAAAATTGGTTTTACTTCTCTTGTTTTAAGTATTCCTGTGGGCATATGTGTCTATAATTTTGTATACCCAGAAAATAAAAAATCGGAACTTGCTACATATCAAAATTACGCACCTTTAAATGAAAGACTTCAAAGAATTTTACGTAATGCATCTACTTATAACTTTCATATTATTGATACTGCACAATCGGTGCAAAATATTAATGAATTTTTAAGAGAAATTTCTATTGAATATATTAATCAAGACTTTCCAATGCTTAATGCATATAATGAACTTGTAAAAATGCTACGTTACTTAGAATCCTCTGAACAAGAATTAACGCTTATTTTACATTCACATGGAGAACTTTCTCTTTTTGAAACAGACACATTGCATACTTATATTCAAGATATTACAGAAACACAACGACTTGTTAAAGAGATTATGGCAAGTATAAAACTTTCTCCACTTTATAAAGAAGAAACAACCGAAAAACGCCGTGCACATTTTGAATGCGCAAAACTTTCTCGCATTAATGCTGAAACATATGCAGCTTCAGAACGTGCCCGACGCGATAGAGCTCAAGCAGAAAAAGCTCGTCAAGAAGCAAACAAAGCATCTGTTGAAACAACACAAGCATGGGTTGATCTTATTACAGGAAAACCTAAAACTGAAAATGTTTCTATTTATCTCTCATAACAATAAATCAGAAAGGAACTTAATCATGTTCAAATATATTTTCTCTTCTACCCTGCTACTCACATCAACACTTTGCATGGCAACACAAGACACTGTTCAAAAAACAGTATTTGGATATTCTTTATCTCAGGAGTCTATCAATTTTTTAGATGACAATGTTGTTTTACAAGAATGTTGCCAATCTTTTATAGAAACTGTGTGTCCTCAATTTAATACACAAATTACTCAGATTTATTCTGAAGCTACGAGAAAAGAAGGCACTATTCGAGTTTTTCTTGTAATAATTGATATATTAGAAATACTGCATAATGAATGTCAGTCATTTGAATCACAAAAAATTCTTTATAATAAAATTCAGTCATTATATATAACACATTTTTCAGATGAACCGTATAAAAAAATGATGGAAGAACATGAAGCATCAAAAAAGACATCTAAAGAATTTTATACTTCTGCCCTTACTTCATACGAAAAACTTAACATTCAATTACATGTACATAACTTTTTTAACATACTTGCATCCCACAAAAATGCTCCTGATGAACTAAAGCCATTATTTAAAAAATATGAAAATAAAGTAATAACTCTTGTTAATGCTTTTCATAATTACTTAAAAAATGTAGATACACTCTTATAATTTTTCTTTTAAACTTATTAAGGGGGGCATTTTTCAATGCTCCCCTTTTTTTGGTACTTTTAATCACAGTCAAAAAAAAGTGTTTTCTATGAAAAAAAATGTTTATTGTAATTCTTTATCAACAACAACAGCAACACATGCATCTGACCATACATTCAATGTTGTTTCCACCATATCAATGATGGTATAAAGAGGAAGAATAACCCACATAATATCAACAGACACTCCCATTCCATTTAACAAAGCTGTTGATAAAAAAAAGCATCCCATCGGAACACCAGCATTTCCAACTGCTGCAATAGAGGCGATAAAAACCCATACCCATTGATCAAATAAAGTAAAAGTGATTCCGCCATGCATTCCAACAAAAAGAACTGTTAATAAAATAAATGCCGCACATCCATTCATATTTATAACTGCACAAAGTGGAAACGAAACTGAACTTACTTTTTTTGAAATTTTTAAATTTTTTTGTGCACAATTAATAGAAAATGGTAATGCTGCATTTGATGATTTTGAAAAAAATGCAGTAACTAATGCAGGTAACATGCCAATACATGTTTTATAAGGAGAAATTCCTTTCCACCATAAAAACGTAGGCAGAATAATAAATCCTTGAACAATATTAGCAAGAAGCACACACAAAACGTACCACCAAATAGTTGTAAGTTCCATTGTATTACCAGTAATATCTTTCATAAAAAGCGTCATGAATGCCCATACACCAAACGGCATTACATACATAATAAAAGTTGTAAGCTTTAATACTGCTGCAAACAAACTTTTAAAAAATTGTTGTAACGGAATTTTTTCATCTTCTCCCAAAGAAAGAATTGCTATTCCAAGCATTACCGCAAGAAAAACAACACTCATTACTTGACTATTATTTCCCAATGCTTGAATAAAATTTGAAGGAATAATATCTAAAATAAATTGAAGATAACTTGTTTGTGACCCGGCCAAAGTGCCTGAAATGTCTGGAGCAATACTCACTCCCTGAAGTGGATTAATAAGTCTAAACAAAAACAGTGCAACCGATGCTGCAATAAATGTTGTTAACAAAGTATAGGTTACAATTTTTCTCCCTATCACTTGCATTTCTGTAATATTTTTCATATTGGCAAGCGTTGCAACAATAGATAAAAAAATGATAGGTAAACTCATCAGTTGTAAAAGATTAATAAATACTTGAGCCACTCCCCCCGCTAATTTTAAAACAAGCAGATTCTGACTATAACCAGAAACAAGTCCTAATCCAGCACCCAAAAACACTAATGTATCAAGTGACCACAACGATTTACTTTTCATATATATGTATCCCTAAAAAAAATATTCTCTTCTCTGTCCTTCTTACCGTACCAAGATTGCAAAAAAACGTCTACACATTGACTTATCTAATGCGTGATTTATACTGATTGGTAAGGATTAATGCTCTCAATTAACAACGCAAGAAAAGGTTTATTTATGAAAAAATTAATAGTATTATTTTGTTTTCTTACTTCATCAATCGTTTTTGCATGCCAGGAAATAGTTGAATTAAACGATGCTCAGCCAACATGCCTCAAAATGATTGCAGAGCACCCTTCATTACCTTATACAGAAACTGAAAAAAGAAAAATTGTTAAAATTCCTCTTTTAACAGGAACAGCTATGGCACTTGGTTCTGGGTACTTAGCATCAGAATCAGGGATAAAGACATCTTTGCTTGTGGGAGGAACTATTGGAGCACTTACAGGATGGCTTACCTGTTCAATCATAAAATCAGGAACTCATAAAGCTGCCTTTGAAAGATTACGCCCACATGCTCATTTTTATGCATGCCAACAAACTATCGGCATTGCATGTATATTGCGATCTGATGAAAGCATAAATGAATTTGTAGATGGAATAAATACCAGAAGTTCTTTAAATGACAACTATCCTCTTGTAACCGCACAACAAAAATTCTACTCCCCTGAAACTTTTATGAATTGTGAAGCACGTCCCACAATTAATTCTATTTTAGAAAATCATAATGAACTCTTAGAACCCCAACAAGGAAGTTTAAACAATATTTTAGAACAATTAAATAATAATGTTACGAATTTACGAAGAACAAATTTAAATCTTAAAAATAATCAACTTTATCAAGAACAACTTACAGCTCAAAGAATAGCTAATGAAGCTGAACAAAAAAGAATAAGAGAACAAACTACCATCGCAGCATTACAAACTGCTGCTCAAAGAGATGAAGCTATTGCAGAAGCAGAACGCAGAAATGCTGAACTTAGACAAGCACAAACTGTAAGAACCTGGATGAACTTATTTAATGGAAATAAATAATAAAAACAAGAGTAAAAAAAACCTTGAATAATTATTCAAGGTTTTTTTTATTTATAAACAGTCAAGCCGTTTTAAAAATCGACTAATTCCGATATATCCTAAAACAACAGACCATACTACTATCATTCCTACACACACCCAATAATTAATAAATCCATCTTGGCCTAAAAGTGCGGCTCTGCTCCCTTCCATAACATATACAAAGGGATTAATGAGTAAAAGATACGCAACTTTGGGAGCTACTTCATACATTACTTGCCAACTATTATTGAATCCTGCAAGAAACCATAAAGGAAAAAGAATACGCATTCTTACATTGCGAATATCTGAAACTTTATACATAAAACTTGCTAAAAACAATCCAAAAAAACCAAAAAAGATATTTGCGATTATTAAGAAAAAATAATAATAAAAAAGTCCTTGAAGTGGTACTGTTAATCCGTTACAAAAATAAATATATATCATTCCACAAGGTAATGTAAAAATTGATACAGAAAAAGAACGATATGCATTAACACAGACAATTTTAAAAAACACTGCCCATTGTGAAATTGGCATAATAAGTTCATATTGAATGGTCTTATCACTCGTAATATCACCAATTAATGTTGTTGCATTAGTACCAATGTCAAAAATACCCCACACAAAAGGAAGAACACCTAATAAAAATCTTCCAAAATCAGCAGGCATTCCCATTGCTGGTAAAAAAAATAATGCAGGAGTTATTACCGCTAAAGACCAAAAAAGATTATCCAAAAGACTTTGTATATAATCTGATTTAAAAGCAACAACATCTTTATAAAATAATGCCCAAAATGTTTTAAGTTGTGAAGCTTTCATAAGGTCCTTTCAAAATTATGATACTAAAAAACATTTCCTAAAATAAATAAATCATACTTTGACGTCATTGCGCCGCTCCCATCCGTCGCCAAGGCTATGAAGGGCACGGCGCAATGACGTCGAGCAATACTATAAACATTAAAAATATATTTCAATGTAAAGAGAACTTTTACTACCCTCTTCTCTCTAAATACAATCTAATCGTTTCTTTAAGCCTCGCACACCAATCTATAAAGTATAGATTGTAAAAAATATAAGCATTCCCACACAGTTCCAAAAAGGTAA
>JAIPGS010000009.1 GCA_021735725.1 Candidatus Babeliales bacterium | reverse complement strand
AAAAGAACCAAAAACTCCTTTAATATCTTCTGCCAATTTCCCCTGAGGAAGACCTCCCCCACGCGGTTTCATTAAATGCCAAAAGAATGTATGATTTTGAACACCGCCACCATGATTACGAACGGCTCTTCGAATATCTTCTGGAACTGAATCTAAATTTTTTAGAAGATCATTAAGTGGAGTAGCAAAAAGTTTTGGATATTTTTCGAGCGCTGCGTTTAATCCATTTACATATGCTTGTTGATGTTTACTGTGATGTAATTCCATAATCTGACCCTCAATATACGGTTCAAGAGCTCCGTAACTATAAGGCATCTCTGGTAATGAGTACATAATCATTCCTTTCTAATAAAAAGTATTTTGAATTATTATGACATAAAAAAGAAGGTTTGCCACGAAAGCAACCCTTCTTTAATGTTTCAAAGTACCGAATTAATTACATGCTTCCCATAATGCTTATTCGATAAAATAAACTTCTTCATGTTCTCGGGACATATAAAGTTTTTCACGCGCAACTTTTTCTTTATAAAAAGGATCTTCCTTCCATTCTGTTACTTTATGCTGCAAATCGTCAACCTGATTTTTCAGACGATTTAACTCCAAATTTAATTGAGCAGTTTCTTTTTTTACAATAAAAAGTTTCTTAATACCGTGAGGGCTAAAAAGATACATTAAAATAAAAACAACTACCTCTACTCCAAAAAAGAAACGTAATAATGATCGTTGAGTAAGAATCATAACACCCTCATAAAGTTAAATACTTCACTTCCCATACAGCTTCAATGTACTCTTGAACAAGAAGTCATTGCTAGATTTTTTAAAAAAGGAAATTTTAATGAAAAAATATCTCATACTACTCTACGCATTTTTTATTGTGCATACTGACGCAAAAGATGTAAAAATAGACCCAGACAAAGCATTCCAATATGACAGTTGGTTACACACTTTTGGTGAAGTAATTAATATTTTTGAATCTCGTTATTATAAAAAAATAGACCCTGAAGAAGTTATGGCAAAAGCAATAAAAGCTTATTCAGAACAAGACCCACATAGCAGTTTTTTAGATAAAAAATCATGCGCAAGTTTGCAAGAAAAAATGAAAGGTGAATTTTTTGGAATCGGTGTTGTTCTTCCTGGAGACAAACAAAAAGAACTTGAATTTTTTCCTATCATTGAAACTGTTCCTGGTGGCCCTGCCGATAAAGCTGGTATAAAACAAGGCGATAAAGTTATTCAAATTGATGACATGCTTGTTAAAGGCCACGAAACTGAAGAGATCATGGCAAAATTAAAAGGTGAAAAAGGAAGCAAAGTTACACTTAAAATTATGCGTGAAAAATATCCTGAAGCTCTTACCATAGAAGTGACCAGAGATGTTATTAAAGATGAAATGTCACTTGCTTATCATTTTAAAGATCAAAATGTATATTATCTTCTTATGTCTATTTTTAGTGAAAAATCAGCAGAAAATGTTGAATCACTTTTACAAATAGCTCTTAAAAACAATGCACAGGGTGTTGTGATTGATTTACGAAACAACGTTGGAGGTCTCTTTGATAGTGCAATTACTATCGCCGGACTTTTCTTACCAAAAGGAAGCCCTGTTGTATCAATCAAACAAAGGGACGGAAAAGTAATGGGATCATGGAAAACAGAAAAAAAACCTCTTGGAATCCCTCACAACATGCCAATCTTTTTTCTTGTAAATAACTATACCGCTTCAGCAAGTGAAATTTTAGCAGGAGTGCTTCAAGCATATGCAGACAAAAAAAACTCACTTTCAATGTTTATAGTAGGAACAGAAACATTTGGGAAAGGATCTGTTCAAGAAGTAATTCCCATCAGTAATGAAGGAGCTCTTAAATTAACAACAGGACTTTATTATCTTGCTTTTGATATCTGTATTCAAGGAAAAGGAGTAACACCTGATTTTCCTTTAGAAATGAGAATGCCCCAAACAGAAACCATGAAATGGATGACCTCACAATATGGTAAAGAAAAATCTATGAGAGGGCATATTAAACCCCATGGAGAGGAAGAAAAAAAAGAGAAAGACTTAAAAAAAGATGATACAGATAAACCATGGAAAGATAAACGACGAGAACTTCTTGCAAATGACTATTATATACAAAATACTTTAGACTTAATTTCACTCTTTAATTTAGGCCAAAAATTAAATCCTCAACTCTTTAAAAAACGCTCCGATGCTTTGACCTTTTTAAGGAAACATTATGTTCTTGATAGCAAGATTGAACTCCATGATATTCAACTCTAATGATATTTCTTTGACTTCCTTAAAGCAACCTGCCATAATAATTTGGCTAAACATGTATAACTTTAAACGTAAAGGAATATATGAAGATAAAGCATAATCATTATTCAAATATAATTCTATGCAGTCTCTTCTTTGTTTCACTGTTCATGTTAACTGAATATCATCCTCCAAAAAGGAATCCTATCGAACAACATATCGTAGAATAATAAAGGGGACTTTAACCGGTCCCTTTTTGATTACAATTACCACGCTCCGTTCACAATGACGGCGGCGTGGGATATATTTTTCTTTAATTTTTCTTAGATCAAGATAACATTATTGTATAAGTTACTTTTTATAATTTATTAATTATTAAAAACATTCATATTCAAACATACTGTTGCTAACGTTCTTTTACTGCAAACACGTCCCCGAAGTCATTGCAAGCGGAGCGTGGCAATCCAGGAATCTTCTTTAAAATTCTGATATGTGATGTTCTGAGTAATATATGAAAAAAGAGAAAAATATTCATTGTTTTAAAAAAAACAATAATGAAGAAAAATTTGAATTAACCTGGATTGCCGCGCTCTGCTCGCAATAACGTCTACGAAGTGTATTTGTTTGCTGCGATGGATTAGGATTATTAGAAGATTACTATCATTTTGATTTGTTTTCTAAATAAACTAAAGTTTTATTTTTGCGTAAAAAAAAAGACTACCCGAAAGTAGTCTTTCTAAATTTTCTGAGTTCTTATGTTTTACACATAAGTACGGCAGATATTTGAAATGAGGTTACCAGCGACGGCTTCCACCATCACGTGAACCGCCACGGCTTCCACCGTCACGAGATCCACCTGTTGGGCGATCAGTTCTTGGACGAGCTTCGTTAACGATAATTCTTCGTCCTTCGAATTCTTGACCATTCATTTCATTGATAGCTGATTCACCAGCATCTTTTTCTGCCATTTCAACAAAACCAAAACCTTTTGATTTTCCTGTATCTCTGTCTTTGATTATGTTAACTGAGTTAACTGAACCAAATTCTTCAAATTTTTGTTTAAGTTCATCTTCTGACAAATTAAAACTAAGATTTCCAACGTAAATTTTCACGTATTATCCCCTTCAGGATATTGTATGGTATTCAGTAGTGCACCACACAAAACATAACACATGTTTCTAGGAGACTTAAAGACCACGCAAGACTAACAAATAACATGCTAACAAATACTTATTGTTAACTCTCTCTATAATACAGCAGAAACTCCTACATAGCAAGAGGATTAAAGAATAAATTAATATAAAGATTCAATTATCTGATTTCTTCTTAAGCTCCCAAACCAGAGGGCTCAGCATAAATATAATTGCAAAACACACCTTAATTGGTGCATCCCCATAACCCCTAAAATTCTTATTTTAAGCTTTATACCAATCTTTTACATTCAAAATTCTATAAAAACAGTTACACTTCCTCTTTTAGAGAGATTAACCTTATTTTTATGAAATTTTAAAAATAATAAATTTTTGAATTATTCAACAGTAACTGATTTTGCAAGATTGCGAGGTTTATCAATAGCATGCCCTGATACTTTAGCCAGCGCATAACAAAAGAACTGCATAATACCAGTCATAGCAAGTGGAAACAACAAAGAAGGAACAGCAGGAATAATAAAGGCACGATGCGCCAAAGAAAGAAGTTCTTTTTGATGTTCAAGAGCAAAAACAATAATATGCCCTTTTCGCGCTTTTATTTCCTGCGCGTTTGAAAGTAATTTTTGATAAATGACAGGATCTGGATGTGAAAAAATAACAACAGGAAGAAATTCATCAACAAGAGCCAATGGGCCATGCTTTAATTCCCCTGCTGGATATGCTTGCGCAAAAACATAAGAAATTTCTTTTAACTTTAAAGCTGCTTCTTCTGCAAAAGGAAAACTATTATGGCGTCCTATAAAAATAAACTCTTTATACTTTTTATAAAAAGGAGCACAGTCCATCATAATTTCATGTTTATACTGTTCAATAACATTTTCTAAAATTTCAGCCGTTGTAAATAATTCTGTTTCTGATTCTTGAAATTGTTTGTGTGAAATACTTTTTTTATGATACGCAACACAATGAGCCAGCCAATACAATGCAGCAAGTTGGGTACTAAATGCTTTTGTTGAAGCAACTGCAATTTCAGGTCCTGCTTGTGTTAAAAGAAATCCATCACACTCACGTACCAATGTGCTTGAAGCAACATTTGTTAGTGCAAGCGTTGCCTGTCCATGCTCTTGTACAAGCCGAATAGCTTCAAGTGTATCTGCTGTTTCTCCTGATTGAGAAATTGCAATATACAAATGATTTTTTTGTTTAAAAAATGTTTTATGTCGAAATTCAGAAGCAAGTTCGCATCGTGTTTGAATTCCTGCTTTTTGTTCAAAAAAGAACTGTGCTAATTTTCCTGCATGAGCTGATGTTCCACATCCAAGAAATGTGATACTTTCAAGATTTTGTAACTCTTCTTGTGTTATTCCAAGATAATCAAAAATAGTCGTATGTATCGATTGAAAAAAACGAACTGTTTTATCTATTGCATGTTTTTGTTCATAAATTTCTTTAAGCATATAATGCTCATGATCACCTTTTTCACCAGCAATCCATGAAGTATCAACTATTTGACTTTGCACAGACAAAACATTTCCTGAAAAATCATACAATGCATATCCATCTTTATGTACAAGTGCGTAACTTTTTTCTGGTAAAAAAAGAACTCGATTAGTTTTATCGGTAAAAGCTAATGGATCTGAACCAACAAACATTTCACCTTCTCCCAACCCAATACACAAAGGAGAACCTTTACGTGCAATAAAAAGAGAATCCGGATAATGTTCAGAAATAATGCAAAAAGCATATGCACCTTCAAGTTGCTCTACCATTTTTTGCATTGCTTGCAAGGGAGGCATTTTTTCATCAATCGTATACTGTTCAAACAAATGTGCAAGAACTTCTGAATCTGTTTCTGTTTTAAATGCATGATCTTCATGCTCAAGAATTTTTTTAAGTGATGTATGATTTTCGATAATACCATTATGAACAACAGCAAGAGAAGATGTACAATCAACATGGGGATGAGCATTTTGCTCAGTTGCAGCACCATGAGTTGCCCAACGAGTATGCCCTAAAGATAAAAATCCATCTGATGATTGATTTTTAAGACTTTGTTTAAGATTACTTAATTGACCAATTTTTTTAGCCACAACAAGATGCTTTGTTTCACTGTCAATACAAGCAAAACCGGCAGAATCATAGCCGCGATACTCAAGTCGGGTTAACCCATCAAGAACCGTATCACGGCTTTTATTCTTACCTATATAACCAACTACGCTACACATAGCCTACTCAACCTTTATAGCTTCAATGTAAACAACAATAAGTATTAACGTTTTACAAATTGAAACTTACGACGAGCGCCAGGTTGACCTGGTTTTTTACGTTCTTTAACACGCGCATCAACAGTTAATAAACCGTGTTCACGTAAAATAATTCTATGAGATTCATCAGATTTAAGAAGTGCACGAGCAATTCCAAGTTTAACAGCATCAGACTGTGAACAAGGACCACCACCAACAATTCTTACTTTAATCGTGAATTTGTCTTTTGCGTTACACACACTTAATGCCTGAACAGCATTAATTCTTGTTTGTGTAGTATCAAAATAATTATTAAGAGCTCGGTCATTAATAAAAATTTCGCCTTTTCCACGAGAAAGCCATACACGAGCAACAGAAGATTTTCTTCTTCCCACACCACCAATACTAGAAGAAACTACTTTAGTTCCTTTTTTAACTGGAGCAGCAGGAGCTACTGGTATTTTAGTAATAATTTTTCTTTCTGCAACAGGTGCAGTTTTTACCACTTCACGCACAGAAGCAGCTTGAGGAGCGTCTTTTTTAACAACTTTTTTTTCTAAAACTTTTTCAGAAACAGCTTTTTTTACAGCTGTTTTTTTCACAGTTTTTTTAGCTACTGTTTTTGAAGTAGCCTTTTCAGTTGTTTTTTTTGCCTTTATCATAGATTAGCAATCCATATATAGTTTAAAAGGTTTTTCAGTTGATTATAGTGTTTTTAAGCTTATCCAAATGAATAAGAAAGTCAATCTTTTATACGACACAAAGGTTATTTAAAGCTGATTTCCTTTTAAGAAAAAGAAGAAAAAGAATTATTTGCATCCCGTTCTTCTAATTTTTCCTGACACAAAAGACATCGAAGCACATTTGGATACGCCTCTAACCGTTTTAATGAAATTTCTTCAGAACAATCAGTACAAATCCCATACTTTCCTTGCTTAATAAGCTCAAGTGCTTTTACTATTTTTTTATACTCTTGAAGTTCTGTATTTTGCAAAGATGTTTTCACACTTTCAAGAACAGCCGACAAAGCTTCATCTGCCGTATCTTTCACATCTTCAAAAGTACCCTCTCGCACAGAAAGCTCTGCCAATTCTTCCCCCAACTCTTTTTTTCTTATTTCCAATTGTTTTTCAATAACTGAATAATCTCTTTTTTTGCTCATCCTTTTTCCTTTTTAACTATTTACAAATACTCTCTTTTTTTTTACTCTTAATAAAGACGTCTTAGTTGTATACTTAAATTTCACCTACTTTGTCAAGCCTATTTACTCTTATTTTTCAACATTCTTAAGAAATTATTATTATGAAAAAAAATCTCCTTCTTTTATTACTTTTAACACCTTTTATTATCAATACTGCAGAACACGATTATCGTTATGCACTTCGTGCTGCTATTGAAAGCAAAGATACAGAAAAGGTGCAAAGTATTATAAGTCAGTTACCTAAAGGAACGATTCCAAAAGTTAATCAAATTTATTCTCTTCTTCCAGAGAATCCACTTTTTATAGATACAAGTCCCGCTATTGTAAAAATTCTTCTTGATTCAGGAGTGTCAGCTACAGAATACAACCCCTATGGTAACTACTATTATTGCCTTCCAATAGAATACCAAACTGATTACAAAAGTGTTGAACTAATTCTATCCTGTGGAAAATTTGAAGAATTTTACTCATTAGACCATGTAATTAATGCTAAAAAAGATCATCGCATTATTTGTGCTCTTTTAATGGCCGGAGCAAAAACTCAAAGAATCGCTTTATTCCAATCTTTCTCATGTTTTTCATCTCTTAAAAAGCTTTTACAAAAAAATTCTTCGCCTCAAGATATGGCATGGGGATTTCTTAATTGGGCAGCAATGACTATCGCAGCAGACAAAGAAGAAGGATGGAAACAAAAATTAAAAGAGATAATTTCTTTATATCCAACTCCACAATTAGAAATTCTTAATCCACGAAAGATTCAAGAAAGACAAAGAACAGGAATTCTTAATATAGAAAAACTAATCTTTCAAAAGCGTTATAAAGATGCATTTGAATCATGGCTCACATCATAAATTACTGAATGAAAATTATTATTATGAAAAAAAACTTTCTCTTTTTATTATTTTTAACACCTTTTATTATCAATACGGCAGAACAAGATTATCGACCTGCACTTCGTGCTGCTATTGAAAAAAAAGATGAAGAAAAAGTACAAAGCATTATAGCCCAGTTACCTAAAGGAACTATTCCAGAAGTTAATTCTTCATTTTCATTCTCAGAACCTCAAAATCCACTTTATATAGATACAAGTCCCGCTATTGTAAAAATTCTTCTTGATTCGGGAGTATCACCCTCAAGTTCTATAGCCCCTACCTCTATGAATCACCAGGTAGACTGTCAAACAGATTACGCAAGTGTTGCACTTCTTTTATCCCGTGGAGGAAGCTACTCTGCACGTTATTCATTAAATGTTGCACTTAGAAAAAACAAAGATCACCGCATTATTTGTACACTTTTAATGGCAGGTGCAATCCCCGACCAAGGACCTTTTTCAGATTTTTATACCCTTGCAGAAAATATACAACAAAATTCATCACCTAAAAATCTGGCGTGGAGTTTTCTTACTTGGACTGCGATGACTATTGCAACAGAAAAAAAAGAGGGATGGGAACAAACATTACAAACTCTAATTTCTTTATACCCAACTCCAGAACTTGCAGTTGAAAATCATCACAAAGTTCACTATTCACGCATGCTTCTAGAACGACAAAAAATAAGAAATTTTAATACAGAAGAAACATATAAATATATTTTTCAAAAGCGTTACAAAAATGCATTTGAATTATGGCTTACATCAAGCATGTTTGATTCAAATAATTTTGATTTAGAAAATAATGAATAGATATTATCGCTGTTTTTTAAAAAAATCTTGAAGCAATGCTTCTGATGCTTCTTTTTCAAGACCACCTTGAATAGAAAAGCTCTCTGTTGATTCTATTTTTAAAAAACTATCTTTATCTTGTGTGTAACCAAAAACAGGTGAATAGGCTCCAAAAACAATACGAACAACTCTACTCAAACGCAATGCGGCTAAACACATGGTGCAAGGTTCCAGTGTTATAAAAATGGTACATCCATCGAGTCGCCAATTATTTTTAGTATGAGTTGCTTGGAGTAAAGCCTGACATTCAGCATGAGCAATTTGGCATTGTTCTTTTTCAACCTGATTATGTCCCTTACCAATACACTTTCCTTCTTCGTCAATAATGACAGCCCCAATTGGCACTTCATTTTTTTCATATGCTTTTTTAGCCTCACATAAAGCTTCTTGCATGAAAAATAAATCTTTTTGAGTCCAACGTACATTCACAGGAAATGATCCTTATTTTTTAAATTTGTTGCTTTGAAGCTCTATTTTTTGGAAAAATATGATTTCTGCGGTAAACTTAATCATACAATATTTTTAACTCTAAACCAAGTGGTAATGCATATGAATAACCAGGTTGATTCCGAGAGGGAGAATCTTATGTCTAAA
Organism: Candidatus Babeliales bacterium; assembly: GCA_021735725.1. Lineage (GTDB taxonomy): Bacteria > Babelota > Babeliae > Babelales > CAIQNR01 > JAIPGS01. The sequence continues at coordinate 6,642 of JAIPGS010000009.1, read as the reverse complement.
AACTCTGATGGCAAACAGCCCGAATATGGTGCCAAGTCCATTAAGGTAATGGAAGGTCTTGAGGCGGTACGTAAACGTCCAGCCATGTATATTGGTTCAACAAGCTTGCAAGGATTGCATCACTTGGTCTATGAAGTTGTTGATAACTCAGTTGATGAAGCCTTAGCAGGTCATTGTTCAAAAATAAAGGTTATCCTTCATTCTGATGGTTCTTGTTCTGTTCAAGATAATGGTCGTGGGATTCCAACAGACATTCACCCTACAGAAAAAATTTCAGCTGCTGAAGTAGTAATGACAAAACTTCATGCCGGTGGTAAATTTGATAAAGACTCATATAAATATTCTGGTGGTCTTCACGGTGTGGGGATTTCAGTTGTAAACGCCCTTTCTAGTGATCTTTTTCTTGAAATTCATAAAGATGGAGAAATTCATTCTCAATCTTTTAAAAAAGGAAAACCAACAGGAAGATTAGCAATTACAGGCACAACTGATAAACATGGAACATTTGTTCGTTTTACTCCTGATAATTCTATTTTTGCTGATACAACATTTAATTTTGATGTTCTTTCAACACGTTTTCGCGAACTTGCTTTCTTAAATAAAGGCCTTGTGATTGCAATTATCGATGAAATCAATGAACGCGATCATACATTCCATTATGAAGGTGGAATTGTTTCATTTGTAGAAGCAATTAATGAAAAGAAAACTCCTTTGTTTCCCAACATTATTCATCTACAAAAAGAAGATGAAAGTTATATTCTTGAAATAGCAATGCAATATAATGATACTTATAGTGAACAACTCTATTCATTTGTTAATAATATCAACACTGTTGAAGGCGGAACACACGTTGCTGGATTTAAATCTGCATTAACTAAAATATGTAATAAAAAAGCTCAAGCAATGAATCTTCTTAAAGGTGCAAACTTTTCTAGTGAAGATGTACGTGAAGGACTTGTATGTGTCATTAACATCAAAGTTCCTGAACCACAATTTGAAGGACAAACTAAAACAAAACTGGGAAACAGTGATGTTAAAGGGATTGTTGATTCATGGACATTTGGAATACTTGATACGTATTTTGAAGAAAATCCTGCAATTATTAAAAAGATTATTCAAAAAGCAGAACTCGCTCAACACGCTCGTGAAGCTGCTAAAAAAGCACGTGAACTTACCCGAAGAAAAACTATTTTAGACACCATGATTCTTCCTGGTAAACTTGCTGATTGTGCAAACGAAAATCCTGTTGATACTGAACTATTCATTGTTGAAGGAGATTCTGCGGGTGGTTCTGCAAAACAAGGAAGAGATAGACACAATCAAGCAATTTTACCCCTCAAAGGTAAAATTCTTAACGTTGAAAAAGCTCGCCTTGATAAAATGCTTTCTAATGATGAAATCAAAGCACTTATTTCTGCAACAGGTTGTGGAATTGGTGAAGAATTTAAAATTGAAAAAACACGTTATCATAAAATTATTTTAATGACCGATGCTGACGTTGACGGATCTCACATTAGAACATTACTTTTAACATTTTTCTTCCGTTATTTAAAACCGGTTATTGAGCATGGTTATTTGTATATTGCAAAGCCTCCTCTTTATAAAGCTAAAATTGGCAAACGTGAGCAATATCTTGAAGACGAAAGCTCTTTCCGTAAATTTTTATTTGAATGGGCACATGACAATCTAGAACTTGCTATTGCAGATCAAATCATTCATGCAAAAGAATGGCAACAGATTCTTTCCGATGTTATTAAATATGAAGATGCACTTGAACACCTTGCTATTTTATTTAAATTAACAGATGTTCAATGTCATAGATTACTTAAATTTTTACAAACCCATCCTGTCACTTCTGAAACAACAACTGCAACTCTTTTACAGAATTTACAAACATTCTTTAAAAACTTTATTGTTACGATACATGTTGAAGAAGCAATAACAGAAGGTGCTGATCCAAAAAACTGGTTTGAATTTCAAATTTTAAACAAAAATTGGGACGTAAGAGAAAGTTTCTTTATGTCAAAAGAACTACCTAAAGTTATGCAACTTCTTGAACCATTAACATTACTTGAAAACCAATGGAAACTTACTGTTAAAGAAAAAAACAGATCCACTCAAGGATCTGGCCTTCTAAAAATGATAAGTGGAATAACAGCCCTTAGTAAAGCATATTTACATATTCAACGCTATAAAGGTCTTGGGGAAATGAACCCAGAACAATTGTGGGAAACTTCTATGGATCCTGAAAGTCGTAAATTACTTAAAGTATCTATTGAAGATGCAACTGAAGCTGATTTATGGTTCTCAACATTAATGGGTGACAACGTTGCAGGAAGAAAAGACTTTATTGAAAAATATGGACGTTTTGCACGAAATTTAGATGTTTAATAAAGAACTTATTCAAAAAAATAATACTATAATCGTGGGCCTTTCAGGAGGCCCCGATTCTGTTTATTTACTTCATCAATTACATATAATTAAAGATGAATATAATCTCACTTTAATCGCTGCTCATCTTGATCATGAATGGAGAAAAGATTCAGATAAAGATGTATTATTTTGCAAACAACTTTGTGAAAAATTAGATATTATCTTTGTTCATGGCAAAGCTTCACGACTAGAACAGTCTTTTAAATATAATGGCTCAAAAGAAGAACTAGGCAGAAACTTACGACGTCATTTTTTTGAATCTTTAAGAAACGAGTATAAAGCTGACTACATAGCTCTTGCTCATCATGAAGATGACCAACTAGAAACATTTTTTATTCGTTTGATTCGTGGGACAACTATTTCTGGAATAATAGGAATAAAAGAAAAAGATGACCTTTATATTCGACCACTTCTTAACTGTTCAAAAAAAGAAATTTTAGATTTTTTAAAAACGAATTCAATTCAATTTCTAACAGATCCTACAAATGAATCTGATGAATTTTTACGAAATAAAATTCGAAATAAACTTGTTCCAGTATTTGCAGACTGTGATGAACGATATAAAAAAAATACTCTTCGATTCATGGCCCAATTGGCTGAAACAGAACAGTATTTACAAGAACATACAGAACACTCTTTTAAAACTCTTTTTGAAGACAAAACACTTAACATACTTTTGTTTCAAAAACTTTCATTATTTATACAAAAACGAATCGTTTCTTTATGGCTTTGTAATGAAGCTTCCGAATTTCAATTAACAGAAACATTTATTAATGAAATTATTCGCTTTCTTCTTTACCCCCACAATCCAACTCACAAAAAAACCCATCAGTTGGGAAACCAATGGGTAATGTATAAACATTGTAACAAAGCTCTCATTAAAAACGTGCCATAATTTCATTATTTGCAGGATTTAACGTAAAAATAATATCACGTACATAATGATCCGAATACATCACGCCTTCTCTGACTATTTCTCTTACAATAGCTACTCGTACTTCTTTATTTCCTTTTGACCACAAAGAAGGTTCAATTCCTATAGTTTTTAAATAACTAATAAGTTCTTGAGGAGTAGAGTACGTTTTTAATGAAAAAGGAAGAATGCCAGAAACAAATTTTTTTAGAGAACAATCATACGATTCAACCCCGTATCCATAAACATGTTCAGAATTTCCTTGTTCTTTTAACTTTCCCTCCAAAGAATCTAATAATCCAGGATTCATAAAAATAAAAGGGGGTGTAGAAATGTGCGCATAACTTGCATCACTTAAATCAGATGCATCATTTTCTGCCGAATAAAGTGACGAGCAACACAAAGAAGAAAACAGTGCAAATAGACAGAAATAATTTTTATTCATAATATATCCTTATTTTATAAATTAATAATTTATTTCAAATAACATCCTACTCCCTTTCATAAACACTTGCAACAGCTCTCCACATAGGGATTTTTGTGTTATTTTTCTAAAATTCATATTTTAAACGAATCTAATTTGCTATAAATTTCATGATTCTAAAAAAAGTCGATTTTAAAAAATTCACTCTCTTCATTAGAGACAAACTTTTTTCTTTTGACATCATTGCGAGCGGAGCGTGGCAATCTAGGAATCTTCTTAAAAAATTCTGATCCCAATGACGTCCGCAAGTATTAATAAATAAAATTATTTCTTAATTAGAGTATATCTAATTGTCCAATCGCAGCTTCACAAAATTCAGCAGCTACTCCTAAACAACCTGCTACCATTTTTAATGCGGGAGCGATTGTTTCAATCGTAGCTTCACTCGTTTGCTGAGTAGACTCTTGCCATGAAACATAATCTGTTAAAGTTACTGAAACAACTTTTTCAATAGTCACTTGTGATACATTAAAATAAAGCGCATACTGCGCTGATACCAATGAATTTTTTATCACTCCCCCTTGGCTATTTACGATTGAACATTGAAATGGTACAAAAGTTTTTACATCACAAGGGTTTATAAATTTTTCTATACATTTATGTAAAGAACCATATAACTCTTTAAAAGTATTTGCTGATCCTTGATTATCATCTTGAACTTTTAAAAAAAAACCACGATGACGCGCTCGTCTTTTTTTATTTTGAAGAGTAATAGTATCCATCAAAGCATATAAATATGCTTTATCAATTATTACGCGTGGAATTTCTTGAGCATTTAATACTTCCAAAAAACCGTCTTCATCTTCTTTTTCAGAAAAAGAAAAAGCCTCTAAAGTGTATAATGATTGAGTAACACACAGAAAAAATACTAAAAAAAGAGCCTTCATTACAATCACGCTTTCATGATATTAACGCCCAGGACGATTAGTTTTTTGCACATGTAATTTATGAGTAGAAGCAATTCGTGAACCAAGAACAATTACTCTTTCAGATGATTGTTCAGTAATAACAGCATCCCCAGATCTTACAACTAAAAAATCACTTGGCGATAAATGAGGCATTCTTCTTAATATTCTTCGCGAATTTTGAACATTGTTATGGCCTCTGTCTAAAACTCTTTCAGAATCTGATAATTCATCTTTTTTATCAGGATCTGAAAGTGCGGACGTAAAAAAAGGTATCATTATACAAAATATGATACCTTTAAAAAATTTCTGTTTCATACAATATCCTCTTCTGAAAATTTTATAATTATTTCCATTAAGGTATCATAATAAAACAATTTTTCATAAAAAGATTAGTTTTATGCTTCTTCGTCTTCCTCAGTAGTTGAACCTAAAAAAAACACTGTACTTTTTACTCTTGGAGCATCTGTACTTGCAGGTCTTGAAGCAGCTTCACTTGTAGATACTGAACTTGTAGTAGGGGAAGATATTAAACTATTTGTACTTGAAGATCTTGAACCATGTGTACTTATAGTTCTTGAACCATCTGCATTTACAATTCTTGGACCATATGCACTCGCAGATCGCTGACCTTTAGCAGCAAGCGCACTGTTTAACCATACATCATCAAAACTACGTTTAAATCTTTTGATCTCTTCTTCTCTAGTTCTTTTAATCTCTTCTTCTTTAGCTATTTGCGCTTGATGCTCTTTAAGATCTTTAGCTATTTGCGCTTCCAGTGTTTCTTCACCCTCTTCAATTGTAACAAAAGGCGATACTCCATCCTCACATAAAGTAGAACGTTTACCTGTCGGCTTTATAGTTCGAAGCTGTGATAATTGTTTTTTTAATGCTGCCATTACCTCTTGTTCCAACTCATATTCTTCTAAAGTTATTATTCCTTGTTCTGGAGTTGTTATTACTATTTTTGGAATTATTTGAGCTTTTTCAGCCGATTTGACTCCATTTATTCCTACACATAACCCTATTAAAAATATACGTTTCATATTTGTTTCTCCATTTAATTTAACGTAACTATTTATTTAACTCTCAACCTAGAAATACAATCTCCAGATCTATTCTCATTCTACACTAAAATATCTATTTGTCAATAACCATAATACATTATTTTTTAAATAAGCTTATTAGAGTCATTATAATTTTATAAAATAAATTCATTAAGCTTAAATTTTGTTTTTTGCAAAAAAATAAGCCTAACAAAATGTTAGGCTTATTTTAATTGTTACTTTTTATAAAGCGCATCCACCTGCTGGACCACCTTGACCACCTTGATTATCTCGATCATTTCGAGATAAACTACTTTGATGCTCGCTTGCACAACTAGAAAAATCTAGTGCCCGTCTTACTTTTTTCTTTTGTGGTTCTCCGTTTATATCCACCGAATCTTGAAGTGCTTTATCTTGAGGTCTTTTACAAGCTTTTGCACGTTCACGAGCCGCTCTCAAATCAAGAGCATTGCGTTGATATACTGCATTAAGCCTAGCTTGTTCATTCAACAATAAAATACGCGCATCAAATAAAGCTGGATCAGCTGACCGCGGTTGCGCTTGAAAATTTGGAACCGGTCTTGTACTTTGACTTGTTGAAGAAGTTGTTGAGGTTGTTGATTCTTCTTGAGGCCCTTGAGCCGGTTTTGATTCTTCAGCTCCGTAACATGCCCCAGAAAAAGCTAAAAATAAGCCTGAAATGTATACTCTTTTTTTCATTATAAAACCTTCATTTTAAAATGTTTATTATTATTTTCATTTTTACTATTTTATTATAAAAATGACTTCTATCACTACTTCTCAGTATACACATTAATTGACAAATAGCAACTCTATATTTAAGGTTAAAATGTTTTTTTC
>JAIPGS010000008.1 GCA_021735725.1 Candidatus Babeliales bacterium | reverse complement strand
GTTCTGGGGCGATGGTATGAAACATTTTTTCTTGTTCTTGATATCCTAGTGTGATGCATGAAAAAGTTGTTTTTAAAAATTCAAAAATTTGAGGCTGTTCTTTAAAAAGCTCTTCTTGAGTTTTTTGATAGGTAAAGGGATAACGTCCTGGCTCTATTGATCCGGTATTAATCTGATGAACAATACCAAAAAGATTGCGTTTCTTTTCTGGTACAACAACAAGAGAACCAAATTCAGGAAAGGTATTCCATTCCCAACTTTGGGCTGTCCACACAGTTAAAGAACTTTCTACAATTTCAGCAAAACAGTGATGTTTGTTGTTCATGGGATTCATTTTTGGTTCCTGTATTTTTTTTAAACGAAGATGAAAAGCTTTTTCGATGTAATAAACTTTCCCCTTTTTGTTGAAGCGCATCAGTATGTACTTGAGCTCCATATCCTTTATTTTTTTCAAGAGCGTATCCTGGAAATTGTTTTCCCAGTCGCTCCATAATAAGATCACGATGAACTTTGGCTAAAATTGAAGCTGCTGCGATAGAAATAGATTTACTTTCACCTTTAGTCATGGAAATAATTTTAGGCCCATTAGCTCCAAAATATAAAGGAACAGCATCAATTAAAACAGTGTCTGGGGTGCCAACAAGTTGAGCGGCAAGACCAAAATATGCTTTTTTCATCGCAGCTTTTGTGGCTTCATAAATATTATATTGATCGATTTCGCGGTGATCAATAATGCCAAAAGCGTACCAGGAGTGAGCTTTAATCCAAAGAGCAGCTTGTTCTCTTTGTGTTTCAGTTAGCATTTTTGAGTCTTTAAGGAGTGGGTGGACCGAAAAAGGCTTTAAAACAGCACAACAGGCGACTACAGGTCCAAATAAACAACCCCTGCCAACCTCATCAATCCCGCATATAATCGCATTTTGAGCCCATTTTTCGCGTTCAAAAATAAAAGCGTCTGTTTGAAATGTTTGAGTAGGGGCATTGTGGATAATCTTTTCCATTTGACATCTTTGTGTTTTAGTGTACAATTAGAAATAATACGAAGTGTTAACCTTATTAATCACTATAATGCTATAAAGCACAAGCTTAAAGGAGATAGAATGTCATCAACATCACTAAGAGTCAAGGAACTTTTACGCGAAAAAGGTTGGACAACAAAAATTTTAGCTGAAAAAACAGGAATGTCAGAAAGTTATTTGACGCATATAAAAAATGGAACTCGTCGTTGGAATGAAGATTCATTAAAAAAATTAGCAAATGCTTTTGAAGTAAGTCCTTTGGATCTTTTTGCTGAAAGACGCAACAGAACAGATAATATTGATAATAATGTGAGTATGCCGGAACAATCGGATATTGAGCTAAAAGTTCAAATCGTTCCTGTGGTTGGAGAAATTCCTTCAAACCCATCGCCTTATAATAATCAATTAATGCAAACAACAACAGGATATAAAGATGTTTTTATTCCTTGTTTAAACACAACTGATGGGGCAATGTTTGCTCTGGCTGTTGATAATAATTTATTGGCGCCAACTTTTGGTAAAGGTGATTTCTTAATTGTTTCTCCTGAAATTTGGACTCGTACAGGTGATATTGCAGCTGTAGAATATGGAAACGATACTCCTATTAAGGCAATATCTCAGGTAACATTTAGAGAAGATTTTATTGTGCTTGAATCTGTAAATCGTAAAGGAGCTCCTATAGCTTTAGTACGAGGAAAAGATCATTTCAGAATAATTGGACGAGTAGTTCAACGAATTCAAAAATATATTTAAGCCTAATAAGACTTTTAGATTATAAATCCTCGGTTTTTCCGGGGATTTTTTCTAGCCTTTTTTTGTATATTTGGTATTCTGAAGTTCTGTATTAATGGTTTTCTAAATAAAATGACTGGGAGTTATTTTATAGCGTTTATAGATAAACGTTTCCAGTTGGTAACCGAAAGGGTGTTCATTTTATGATGACACGTTATGAAATTCTGATGCTGACCGTTCCAGAAATTACTGAGGACGAGTCTAAAGGAATAGAACAAAATGTTCGTAAGTTGATTAAAGACGTTAAAGGGGAAGTTATCTCTTTTGAACGTTGGGGTAAATATCGTTTAGCTTATCAAGTTAAAAAACATGATTATGGTATTTACTTTTTAACTCGTTTTGAAGTTGAAAAAAGTCCTGCATTATTTAAAGAAATACAATCTTTGTTTACTCTAAAATATAATGAAATTGTTATGAGAAACGTTGTTGTAAAACTGGATGCAAAACAAACTCTTGAATATAAACGTCCTCACAGTGTTGAAGATGCTCCAGTTCGTGATGTTGATTCATTTTTGCGTGATAACAAAATGGACGGATTAATGTCTGACGGGTCTTCTGACAGATTAGATAGAAGAGACAGAGATTTTGATAGATCAGATAGAAGAGATGGCTTTTCTGACAGATCTGAAAGAAGAAGTTTTGACAGACCTGAAAGAAGAGAAGATTCTTCATATAAAGAACGAGTTAATGTAAAAGAATTAACAAAAGAGGATAAATAATCATGGGAAACAAATTAAGATTAAAAGTAAGTTCTCGTTTAGTTAAAAAGAAAAATAAACGTTTTGGTGCAAACACTAAAAAACAATGCAGACTTGCAAGTGTTGATTTTGTTGATTATAAAGATGCAGAAATGCTTAAAAATTTCTTGACAGAACGTGGTAAAATTTTACCTTCACGTATTTCTGGAAATTGTGCAAAAAAACAACGTCAGTTGACTGCAGCAATTAAACTTTCTCGTACAATGGCATTAATTCCTTATTGTGCTAGCTAGTTAAGTAAAAAATAAAAAAAGGTTTGTAGAAATACAAACCTTTTTTTTTATGTAAAAATTATTTATTCAAGGAAGTTTTCTTGTTGAATATTTTTTGTGCTTTGTGTTTCCTAAAACTTTCCTTCTCCTACAATTTCTAAGCAGGTCTAAGTCTATTGTGTAGAGGTTTACTTGTCTTTGGTGGGGTGGGAGCGGGCATTGCTTTGCTTGTTGGTGGTTCTGCAGTATAAAGTAGTGGTTCTACTTGTACTGTAACAGTTACTTCAGTGCCTTGTGTATTTGTAAAGACAATATCTTGAGGAGCAGTTAGTAAAATTTCATAATGATCTTCAAAATCAGTTAATCGGTTTTTTTCATTTTCAAGAGGCTTAACCATAAAGCCATCACTATTAAGTGATTGTACGAAATTTAAAGACCATGGATAGGCTCTTTTTTCATCAATTTTTTTATAAATAAATAGTTTATTTCCTGCTGTGACATAAATTGATCGAGGAGGTAAGTGTGCGGGATCAAAAAATGAAACTGGGATATATCTAAAATCATGCAAATTAGATACATCATATTTATGTTTTCTTGTTACATGTCCTAAAGTAGACCGCATTCCTTTCTTGTGTATGTGTGTTAAGATGTTCGTTGGTGGAGCCTGAATTGGAACCGCCTTATGGTGTAATTCTTCTGCACCATTAAGTCCTACAAAAATTATGTTCAATAACCCTATGAGCAATAGTTGTTTTTTCATAACAACCTCCTTTTTGTTTTTTACCTTTTTAATCTAATAGTAATGATATCATCTCTGAGAGAGGGAATGCAAGAGTTTTTGTTTTAATATTATTTTAATAAGCTTAGGAATACCCTAAAGTTTTTATGAAAAAAGGTATTTTTATGAATTTTTTCAAAGATATGATAAAATAAGGTTTATGAAGATATACAAACTTATTATCACATATGATGGAACTGATTATTTTGGATGGCAATTTCAGCCAGAAAAAATAACAATTCAACAAGTTTTGCTAGATACTTTTAAGGGCTTGTTTAAGCAAGATCACTTATATCTTGTTGGGGCTTCACGCACCGATGCTGGTGTTCATGCGTATGGGCAGGTTGTAAGAATTAAAACAAAACTTACTGATATTTGTCCTGAAAAAATGATTCGTACATGGAATAATGCATTGCCTCCTGCAATTGTTATCAGAAGTATTTGTGAAGTTAATGAAGCGTTTCATCCGCAGCATGATGTTTTAAAAAAGGTGTATGAGTATACTTTTTTTACTCAACGTCCAGACCCATTTCATCAACGTTTTGGATGGTTTTATCGTTATCCTCTTGATGGTCAAAAATTGGTAAACGTACTTTCTTTATTCGTGGGGACACATAATTTTAAAGCTTTTTGTAAAGAAGAGTCGGATAAAGATACAGTGCGCAGAATTGATACTATTTCTGTGGTGAACTGTTCAAAAACAGGAGGGTATAAAATTGTGATTGAAGGCCCTTCCTTTTTGCGTTATATGATTCGCCGTATAGTAGGAGCTGCATTGCATAGTGCTTCAAAGCCTCATGTTACTGCGCAGGTTGTTAAGGATATGCTTTTATATCCACACATAATAAAAGTATTGCCAATTGCCCCCGCAAAGGGGTTATGCTTAAAAGAAATTGAGTATAAAGAGCATGGAGATAAATAAAATATGAAGATAAAAAATAAACGATTAATCATCACCATTTTATGGAGTGTAAGTATTATAACGTTTTCTGGGTGTGATCTTTTTAAAAATACATCACAAACACAAAAAATAACAGAAGATGGAATATATGATTACAATAAGCACCTTCATAAAACGTTTATAGAAAAGCAATTTAAGGAAAATTGGTATTGGTTAATAAGTTCTCCTGAATATGATATTAATTATATGCTTGATACGCTTTCTCCAAATGCATATTCTGCAGAACATAAAGGGAAGCTAAAAATTAAAGTGTTACATAAAAATGGAGTGCCTGTTGGCTTTACCAGTTATTATATGATAACGGCGGTTAAAGGGGATCTTTTTATTTTAGGAGTTGATAAAGATCAACGAGGAAAAGGTTATGGATCTGAATTGTTAAAATATTCAGAAAACGCTCTTGTATTAATGGGGGCACAAGTGATTACATTTGTAACACGGGTTGATAATCCTGGGGCACAAAAAATGTATGTTAGTTGTGGTTTTGAAGAAATTTTTCGTGATGAAATTTTTGTACATTATAGAAAAAATGTATAAAAAATCTTATTCTTCTGTGTTATGCACAATAAAAGGAGCGATATCAGAAAGCTCTGTGAGAGGGAGTTCCTCGTTACTATTTTTTAGATCCTGACGAGCCATAACAAAATAAACGGGATTAGTTGTATGAGATGTTTTTTGTTGGCCCAATTCATAATCAAACATTTCTTCAGCATTGCCATGATCACCAGTAATATAAAGTGTTCCGTTTCGCTTTATTACAAATTCTTCATAGAGTTTTTCTAGTTGTTTATCAAGACATTCGATAGCTTTAACGGTGCTTTCAAAATTTCCTGTATGGCCTACCATATCTGCATTTGCGTAATTAATAACATAAAAATCACGAGGATTATATTCAAGAGAAAAAATAACAGCTTCGGTAATTGTTTCGGCGCTCATTTCTGGGCGTTGTATATAATCTTTATGTTCTAAAGAAGGGACTAAGATTCGAGTTTCATGTTCTAATTTTTTTTCTCTTCCTCCATTAAAAAAATAGGTTACGTGCGCAAATTTTTCTGTTTCGGCAATAGAAAATAGGGAATATCCTTTATGATAAAGGACATTAGTTAACGTTTGCTGAATTTTTGATTTTTGAAACAAAACTGTTGTGTGATACTCTTTTCCGTAAGAAACCGGGGTAATAAAAAAAGTAAGGGGAAAAGGTTGTATGTTTTTTTGTGGAACGCCCTCTATAAATCGTTGAGTAAGTTGACGTGCACGATCAGGTCTAAAATTAAAAAAAATAATACCATCATGAGGTTTAATAAGTGCCGATGAATCAAGTTGTACAGGTTTTATAAATTCATCGGTAATATTTTTTTGATACGATTTATCCAAAGCGTCTTGCCAGTCAGCAACATTTACCGGTTGTTTTTCTGTTAAAGTTTTAAAACTTTCTTCTGTTAACTCTGTTGCCCCATTGCGGTCCATTGCAAAAAAACGACCGTGAATTGTTCCTATTCTTCCTATTCCCATTCGTTGGCATTCTTGTTCAAGAGCTTGTAAATAGACGGCGGCACTTTGAGGTGAAGTGTCTCTTCCGTCTAAAAAAGGATGAATAACAACATCAGTAAGGCCTTCTTGTTGAGCTGTTTTTAAAAAAGCAAAAAGATTTTCTATGTGTGAATGAATTCCTGCATCAGAAAGAAGCCCCATAAGATGAACTGTTTTTTTTGATTTTTTTATTATTTCTAAATTTTTTTTAAGTATAAGATTTCTAAAAAAGCTTCCATCTTGAATTGCTAAATGAATCATGGTAAATGGTTGTAAAATAACAGATCCGCTACCTATTGTTAAATGTCCTACCTCTGAATTGCCGGCAAAGCCTTCAGGCAGTCCAACAGCAAGACCAGATGATTTGAGGACGGTCCACGGATAAGATTCAAGAAGTTTATTAAAAAAAGGAGTGTGAGCTTGTAATATAGCATTAAATTCAGGATCTTTTCGATAACCAAAACCATCAAGAATAATTAACGCTAGGGGTGATTTTTTTGTCATCTGTTCCCTTTTTAATTTTAAACTTTTTCTGTATACTGAGTGTACTATAATTTTGAAAAAACTTTCTACAAAAGGGCTTAAATGAAAAGAAAATACTTATTATTATTCTTAGGGTCTATTTTATTGGGATGTGGTTTTGATCTCTTTGCTGAATTAGATTCATGCAGTAATCTTATTGATCAGGAAGTAGAATGTGTTGATCTTGGTACATGGAATGAGTATGAGCAATCTGAGTGGGAAGAAGATGAGGATGAAGCATTTTTAGATGAAGTTGCTGAAGAAGTAGAAAATAATATTCATGAAAAAAAAGACATTCGTTTGCTTGATAAAGCATTGATTGGTGCAAGGGCGATGTGGTATTTTTGTTTTGTTGTCCCTTATCAAAAAGTAAAAACATCATATTATAAATATATTTATCCTTTCCTTTCTTCTTTGCAACATAATAATGATAAAGGTCACAATGATGACGCATGAATTTGCGATTTTTTATAAAAACTTTTCAGAGTTGAATCAATTTATCAGTACTGATAAAGATTTTATACATCGCATTATTCATGTATTGCGTATGAAATCTGGAGATACGTTTATTATTTTTAATCAACAATATCATGGATTTTTAACATTGCAAGACCTTACAACAAAAAAGGTGACTGGAAAATTAAAGAATTTTCAGAAAAATATAATTCATGTTCCACATATTACTCTTTTTTTGCCAGTACTTAAAAAAGAGGCACTTTCAGAAGCGGTTTATGGAGCTGTGGAATGTGGAGTTTCTGCAATTCAATTAGTGATGACTGAAAAAATACAACGTTCTTGGCAAGGAAAAAATGAGCTTGAACGTCTTGAAAGAGTTGTGATAGCAGCAGCTGAACAGGCGAAATGTTTTTCATTTCCTGATATTAAAGAACCAATTTCTTTATCGGCGGCAATTAGTTCTTTAAAATCTGAACATATACTGTGTGCTGATCCTGAGGGAATTTCTTTAAAAGAATTATCTATCAATGGTTCCTGCGCTCTTTTTCTTGGCCCAGAAGGTGGATTAACAGAAAAAGAACGTAATGATCTTCAGGTTACAAATGCTATCTTTTTTAAATTGACTCCTACTATTTTACGAGCACGTCAAGCAGCGGTACTTTCTATTGGCTTTTTACGTTCTCTGTAAGGATCTCTTTTTTTTTTTGTATGTTTAACAAGATTTTTTGTAATCCATAACTTTCATATGAAGCGGAAGAAGTTGAGTAGTTAGGTCATTTTTTTTGTATTTTTCATAACATGCTGTTGCAATATTTTCTAATGTTGGAAAATCTGGCCCTTGTTTTTTATCTTCAGGAACAGCGTTTCCGATAAAGGTAAATGTTTCATGAGCAAATGTGTGTGAAAGGCATGCAATGTACGTATCTGGTTTTTCCCATCCTGTTTGAACGGTTTTTCCATCATAAAGGGCATAATAAATATCACCAGAAAATGCATTTAAAAGAGCGACTGTTTTATTTTTTGTATGATGAGCTTTAACAAATACTTCAAGTCCATCACATCCAACTAAAGGAACTTTTGTTGCAAATCCAATACCGTTTAACGTTGCAATCATAGATCGCAGCGTTGTAAAAGGAGCTGGTCCTTGGCTTGCACCAATAAAAGCAAGATGACTAAAAGTAAGTGCATGTTTTTGTAAGAGAGCACATAGTCTACTCATTAATAAAGAACTTGCTTCCATTTTATCAACAAAGCCTGACTCAATGAGAGTTAAATCATTATAAAGAGAAAATTGCACGTTTTCATACGTGGCCTGTAAGATAAGAAATTTTTCCATAGTATAATTTTACTTTTTGTTTTTACATTTTTGTTGTTGATAAAATACACCAAAGGCATCATATTCTAAAGTTGTTTTTTTCTTCGGAACAATCTTTCCACAATTTAAGCAACGCCAACCGTCGAAATTTAAAAAATGGTCAAAAAAAGATTGCAATACCATGAGGCCGTCACACTTCTTGCATTTCATTTTGTACTCCTTACTTACAAAATCCCTTTATATTACTCAGTCTATCATATTTTCCCAATCATCCAACTTATTTAAATGAATGTGTTACCTAGATTTATTAAATAGGTTTCAAGAATGAGAGCTGCCGCAATTGAATGAGACTTTTGTTTGTCTACTTTTTTACCTTGAATGTCTTTTGCATGTTGGCTAGTATAACGTTCATCCCATAAAATCCATTTTTGTTCTGGATGTTTTTTTTCAAGGAGCTCTTTGTGTTCTACAATTTTTTTTGTTTGAGCGCTTTCAGTTCCTTTAAGTGTTTGAGGATAACCAACAACAACAGTATCTATTTTTTCTTCTTGCAATGTTTTGATTAAAAAAAGTTCAAGTTCTGTTGTTTTTACTGTTTGAAAAGGGCGGGCAAACATTTTTGAAGCATCTGATAAAGCAGTACCTGTCCATGAATCGCCAAGATCGAGTGCTAAAATTTTCGGCATTAGAGACATTCCTTGTTAAAAAAGTTATACTGCGCTTGTTAAGTATAATCCACAATTTCATATGAAAGGAAATTTATGTTACAAAATCTACTGATCAATGTCAGAGATGCTGTCTGGGGCTTTCCATTGCTTGCTTTTATAGTTGGAGTAGGGGCCACGGCAACGATTGGATTATACTTTATACAGTTTAGAAAATTTTTTAGTAGTTGGAAACTTATTTTTGCAAAGCAAGAAGGATCTACTGGAGAAATTAGTCCTTTTAATGCTTTTTTAAATGTATTAAGTACTAGTTTGGGTAATGGGGCTCTTGCAGGTATCGCAGTTGCTATTCATACGGGTGGTCCAGGAGCGGTTTTTTGGATTTTTATGTTTGGATTTTTTGCAATGATTTTACGATTTGCAGAAGTCTATCTTGCAACTTCATTTTCTTCAATTTCAAAAACAGGAAGAATTCTTGGCGGTCCCTTTTTATATTTACAGCAACTTCCAGGGGGAAAATATCTTCCGTATATTTATGCTACTATGTGTTTAGCATATGCGTTTTTTAGCGGAACAGCTATGCAATGTAATTCTATTGTAGCAGTTCTTGGTAAAGTTACTCCACTATCACCATGGGTGATTGGATCTGTTTTAACTTTATTTATTTGTTATACATTGTTGGGTGGTTCTCAGCGAATTATAAAAGCAAGTAGTATTCTTGTTCCTTTAAAAGTAGTTCTTTTCTTTTTCTTTTGCAGTGGTGTTCTTCTTTATCATTGGGCAGCTCTTCCAGCAGCAATTATGTTAATTATTAAAGCAGCATTTAATCCGCAAGCAGTAGCAGGTTCTGTTGCAGGACTTTCAATTATGCGTGTATTTAGTATCAGTGTTACAAAAACAGTAAATGCAAGTGAAGCTGGTCTTGGAACAGCAGCGGTTATTTATGGATCAACGGGAAGTAAAGACCCCTTAAGTAATAGTTTAACTGCAATGCTTGGAACTTTTATTAGTTTAAACTTGGTATGTACTATGGTTGCACTTTCTATTGTAGTGAGTGGTGCTCTTGCATCAGGTGAAACAGGTGCTGCGCTTACTTCTGTTGCATTTCAATCAGTGTTTGGAGTATTTGGTGCATGGGTAGTTTCCTTATTAAGTGTGCTTTTTGGAATAGGTGTATTTGTTGCATATGGATTTGTTGGTCGTCAATGTTGGTTCTTTTTAACAAATGACAAATTCGAACATCTTTTTACATTATTATTCTGCGCAATTTCTTTTTGGGGAGCAGTAGCAGATGTTTCAGTGGTATGGGCAACAATTGATCTTGTTAATGCTGGAAACCTTATCATTAATTTATCTGCAATTTTATATTTAATTCCTTTTATACGGGCACAGTTGTGCAGTACATTAACTCGTTAAGGAATAAAAAGATTTTTATTATAAAAAAAGGATAGTTGATGCCACAAAAACTAGAGTTACCACATTTTTTTCCTGTAACATGTCACACAAAATATGTGGGACTTGGCTCTACGTTTGTAGTTATTAAAGGGCAAAATACAGATGGGCTTCGGTTTATTTCTGAAGCCCTTTCTAAAGGTGCTACAACAATTGTTGTAGAACGAGGAGTTCCTCTTTCAGGTTGTATTCAAAAAGAAATTTATGCAGCAGGTGCATTATGCAAAACAGTGCATAATACTCGTGTAGCTCTTGCAACGTTAAGTGCTGAAGCTGCTGGGTATCCTGCACAAAAATTAAAACTTCTTGGAATTACAGGAACAAAAGGAAAAACAACAACTGCTTTTATTTTAAAACATCTTTTACAATCAGTAGGTAAAAAGGTGGCACTTTTAAGTACTGTGCACAATAAAATTAATAATACAATTTTTAAAGCTCCTTTAACAACACCACAACCTGATTATTTACATCAATTTTTTAAATTGTGTGTTCAAGAAGATATTGAATATGTAGTTATGGAAACAGCTGCTCAAGCAACTACCTTTAAACGTCTTGAAGGATTAGAACTTGATGGATTAATATTTACTAATCTTGATCGTGAACATGGTGAACTGTATCCAACAATGCAAAGTTATTTTAAAGCAAAACAAAGTTTGTGTACTTATTTAAAAAAAGATGCACATTTGTTGGTTAATAATGATGATGAATGGGGAAAAAAATTATTAAAGAAACATTTAGGAAAAACATTTGGGCAAGTAAAAGCAAATTATTGTTTTGAATTGTTGTGTGAATATGAATGTGATTTAAATGGTAATCGATTCTTGTTTTCAACAGTTCCAGGATTATTTAATGCTTATAATGTGGTTGCCGCAGTTTCTTTATGTTTATCATTGGGATTGTTTCTTCCTGATTTGGAAAAAGGATTACTTTCTATTCCAAAAATTCCAGGACGACTCGAAGAATATAAACTTAAAAAAGGTGTTCGTGCATTTATTGATTATGCGCATACCCCTGCTTCATTCAAAGCATTATTTGAAACGGTACAAGAGTGGACTGATCATATTACGGTCGTTTTTGGAGCTGGAGGAGGAAAAGATCATGATAAGCGTCCTCTTATGGGAAATATTGCGGGGCGATTAACAAATACTGTTATTGTTACTACTGATAATCCGCGCTTTGAAGATCCACAAATAATTGCAGATCAAATTGTTGCAGGAATAGAGCAAGAGGATTTGTGTAAAGTTATTGTACTTCTTGACCGTGCAGCGGCAATAAAAAAAGCTTTAGAGTTGACTCCTTCAAAAGGTGTTATTCTTTTGCTCGGTAAAGGGCCAGATGAATATCAAATTATTCAGGATCAAAAAATCCCGTTTCATGAAAAATTACTTCTTCTGGGTCAAATATAGCTATACGATCGATTTTTTATAAAAATAGTCTCATAAAAATGTTTTTAATTTTTAAAAATAGGCTCAAAAAGAGTTAGAAGCTTTACAAAAATTTCTGATTTAGTACCCTAAAAAGATAGTTTGGTACTAATTAATAATCCTTTATGATGCGGAGTTACACGTGATTCAATTGTATCCTCTTTTATTTGCGGCAGCAGGGCTGGGAGCTTTAGTTGTTGCAGGTTTGTTTTCAAAAATTTCAGCCATAGCTGTAAGTGATAAAAAAGCAGCAAAAATAGCTGATGCTATTTCTGTTGGAGCTATGACTTTTTTACAAGAAGAATATAAAATTATTTCTCTTGTAATTATTATTGTTGCTGGGGCAATTGGGTATTTTGTAGGAATTGTTCCTGCAGGTTTATTTGCAGCTGGTTCATTATTTTCTATGGTTACAGGATTTATAGGAATGCGTGCGGCAACAAGTGCAAATGTTCGCACAACAATGGCAGCTAAAGAAAGCGGCGAACATGCAGCATTTTTAGTTTCATTTTTTGGTGGTGGTGTAATGGGATTTGCCGTTGCAACATTTGGTCTTTTAGGTGTAACTGCAGTAATGTATTTTTATGCAGGGCATCAAGATATTGCATTATATTTAACAGTATTTAGTTTTGGTGCAAGTTTAGTTGCATTTTTTGCTCGTGTTGGTGGTGGTATTTATACTAAAGCAGCGGACGTGGGAGCAGATCTTGTTGGTAAAATTGAAGCTGGTATTCCTGAAGATGATCCTCGTAATCCTGCGGTAATTGCGGATAACGTTGGAGATTGTGTTGGTGATACAGCAGGAATGGGAGCCGACATTTATGAATCATATGTTGGTGCAATGGTTGCTTCTATTATTTTAGGACTTTCAATGTATGCAGGTAATGTTCATTATTCAACATTGCCACTTGTTCTTGCTGCATTTGGAATGGTAAGTTCTGTTTTTGGACTGCTTTCAAATTTACTTTTAAAAGCAGAACCAGCATCTATGCTTCGTAATTCTACTTATATTGCAATCGGAGCATTTTTACTTTCAGTGTATTGGTATATTGGATTTGTAAATTTACCAATTGCTTTATTTTATGCAATTGTTATTGGGTGTGTATCAGGAGTTTCAATTGGGTTGGTTACTGAATATTATACAGGTGGCAGACCAGTAGAAAAATTAGCAGAAAGTTGTGAAACTGGGGCAGCGACTAATATTATTTATGGTCTTGCCCTTGGAATGGAATCAGTTGTTCTTCCAATTGTTTTACTTGGAGCAGCAATTTTAGGAGCATTTGTGTATGGTGGAGGTCTTTTTGGGATTTCACTTGCAGCAGTTGCTATGCTTGCAACAGTTGGTATTACCATGACTGTTGATGCATATGGTCCTATTGCAGATAATGCTGGTGGAATTTCTGAAATGGCTGGATTTGGAAAATCTGTTCGTGATATTACAGATAAATTAGATTCACTTGGAAACACAACAGCTGCAATTGGAAAAGGTTTTGCAATTGGGTCAGCATTATTAACTTCACTTGCAATGTTTACTGCATATGCACAAACAGCAGGAATTAAATCATTAGATATTTTAGACCCGTGGGTTCTTGTTGGTGTATTTATTGGTGGAGCAATGCCATTTTTAATTTCAGCATTAACAATGCGTTCAGTTGGTGCTTCAGCATGGGAAATGGTTCAAGAAGTTCGTCGTCAATTTAAAGAAATTAAAGGATTGATGCAAGGAACAGCAGAACCTGATTATCAACGTTGTATCGCAATTTCAACTCGTGCTTCATTACGTGAAATGATTTTACCGGGAGTTCTTACTGTAGCACTTCCGATAGTAGTATTTTTCATATTTGGTAAAGTAGCACTTGGTGGAGTTCTTGTGGGGGCAACCATTACAGGTGTAATGTTAGCGCTCTTCATGTCTAACGTTGGTGGGGCATGGGATAATGCTAAAAAATATATTGAAGCAGGAAATGTTGGCGGTAAAGGTTCAGCGGCTCACATGGCAGCAGTTGTAGGTGATACTGTTGGAGATCCTTGTAAAGATACTTCAGGCCCAGCACTTAATATTCTTATTAAGTTAATGTCTGTAATTTCTTTATTGCTTGTTTCTTTATTAACAAAACAAAATTAAAATTAAGAGAGCTTTCGGGCTCTCTTTTTTTATTAATAACAAATGAATACTTAAGTCTTATTTTTAATGCTTAATAATTTAAAATTATTATTACTCTATACAAAATTATTTTTGTTTTAGTACTCTTGGATGTATACATTAAGGAGTTTTTATGAAATGTAATTTTGTATTTTTATTTTTATTTATTAATTTTTCTTTTTCTTTTACTAAAGATATAAAAAAGAGAAAAATTTCTGAATCTGTTCAAATTGTTATGCCTGATGACATATTATTTCGTTTTTATTGCCTCAATAGGTTGAAAGATTCGATAGCTTGTCTTTTTAAAGTTTCCCATAATTATACTTTGCCTTGTTCTTTAGAATATCATTTTGATACTAATATGATTCATTTGGGGAATAAAACGTATAAAAATAAATGTATCATTTTAACTATTCAAGAAATGAATAAACATAATTCAATTAAACCTTTTTTATATACATGGAAAACATTAAAACATTATAAATATCTAGAAAGTTCAGGACTGATCAAAGAATTTATAACACTCTTAATGTACTTGTTAAGTCATTTTGTTGAAGAAAAATATTTTGAACAGTGTACCTATAAAAATTTAGATTTTTTAGAATCTTTAGATGATAAAGAAATATCAGATATCTTGGATGTTTTAGATTTATTAACAGAAGAAGTGTTAGTTTTTTGTGAAAAATATGAAATTCATTCAGATATTGATTGGAAAAAATGGTTCAAACAATATTCTATTCCAGCAGCATTAAGTCTTGCTGCCATTGCTATTAAAGTCTATTTAAATTATCGAAATTTTAATAATATTGAATCTCAAGAAAATATTTTTGCAATAAATCATTCATAAATTATTTTGTTATAAAATAGATAGGTTAAATGCTTTGTGATATCTGTATCCTTTTCAAGAAACAAGATTAAGGAGAAAATAATGTTGATAAATAAAGAGAATAACTTTGTGAAGTATATGCTTCTCAGTTTAATGATTGTTATGGTTTCAAAAATATATTCTGTTGCACGATTTCAAAAAATAGATAATCCATCTATTTCTTATCCTATAAAAACTGATCCTCATCCATTGCGTCGTATTGCATATGATGCAAGTAATTTTTTAAAAAAAGTTCATTTGAGTAACTATGTAACAGCAGATGAGGGGCTTTTTAAAGGATATGGAATTGCTTTAGATGATGTAACAAGAACATTGGATTTTGTAGTTGATACTGCAACAAAAAAACCAGAACTTCTTAAGAGTCATTGGTTTTTAAAAAAACATTTTGATTTTTATAGATGGTATGGAGATGAAATTGGATTTAAAAAAGTAAAATCTACTCTCCCTGTAGGGGATCAGACTCCTCCAGAAGCAATTCGAATTACAAAATATAGAATTACTAAAATTCACGGATCCTATAAAAAAACAAGAAAATATACCATTCCAGTATATCAAAAGCCGTCTGACGAGCATAATGTTCTTCATAGTGATATTGCAAAAAACAGAAGCCATTATCTTCGTTTTCATCATACAAAAGATGAAATTTTAAACGGAGTATTAGAGCATAATCAAAAAACAAAATTACTTGCATGGGTAACACCAGAAGGATATGCAGATTTTAAAATGCAAGGAAGTTTAGTTGTTGCATTGCCTGATAAAAATAATATGTTGATTAATGTTGCAGGAACAAATGGAAAAGAAGAAGGGCAAAATTATTGGTTTGCAGCAGAAGTTAAAAACCCATCGCAACAAAAAACAAGTCTTCCTGTAAAGGTTCGTCCAATATCAGGTGTTTCCTTTGCGGGGAACATAAAAGACCTAGGATTTGGAAAATTGATAGCACTTGAAGGGAAAACTTCACAAGGAAGAGTTCCTGAAATGCGATTAGGTGTTTTAGTTGATACGGGAAATGCTTTTAAGAAAAATCTTTTTCAATTAGATTTATTTTCTGGATACTTTGAAACAGATAAAGAGTTTACAGAATATAATGGAAAATTTCCTGAAGCAGCCCATGCTTATGTTTTAATTAAAAAGAAAGGGTGATTCCTTTTTTTCGTTTTATACTGAATTATTTTGAATTTTTCTAAAGAGTTCGTCTAGGCTCTAAAATGGGAGGCAATTCAAAAGGGTAATCAGCAGGAACTGCATCTGAAGCATAAAGATGTATAATGTTGCTTTCATCCAATTCAATGATAATAAATTCTTTATCTTTTAATTTAATTTTGTTCCATTGATTTATTAAATTAAGAAATTGCTCTTTTGAACATGTAAAAATATAATCATCTTCATAATGATGAGTCATAGTTATGGTGTTATTTTCCTCCTGAATCATACTGTTATTTCCTGAGTATATATTTGAATGAAGATCATTTAACCATATTTCTAAATAATCTTCTCGAAAAAGATCAACAATAACATATGCTATCAAATGTGCGTTAAAACAAGTAAATCCTCTCACAAGAAACATCCCTAATTCTTTTCTTATTATTGCATATTTCTTATTTTGAATCATTTTGATATTCCTCTGTAAATAGAGGATACGCCGTTATTAATGTATTACCCGATTCAAGACTCATATCAAGTGTAATATAAATAACAATACCTTCTTTTGTTAGACCTATTATATTGCTTTTTGTTTTTCCTTCTTCTAAGTAAGTACGTCTTTCCACTGCATCTTCATATGCCTCAAGTATTTTTTCCATAACATGCTCCCTTGTCCAACCAGATGGAAAAAAACTTTTTTTCATTATTGTTTGATGCCCTTTAAAAAGTTGTTCATATGTTTGATGAGATTTTTTTATTTTTTTTATTTCTACAAGTTCTATATCTTCTATTTTCATACTCTTTCT
>JAIPGS010000007.1 GCA_021735725.1 Candidatus Babeliales bacterium | reverse complement strand
GTTAAGAGCAAACGCTGTCGTTATGCAAAATAGTAAAGACATGAAAAAATAATTATTCATGGAAATCCCTTATTTAAATAGCTTAAATGTATGGAGTCAAGAATAGCTTAATTTTTTATAATTTAGCAATAAAATAAACCATCGCACCAACCGAAGTTAATGCGATGGAAAAAAGGAGAGTAGTAATGAAGCCTATGTTAAGTGGCGCCTAAAATGTTGCCATTCTTCGGTACCGGTAACGGCTAGAATGCCGCAAACTGGAAAAAAGTCAAATTATGAATTTTATTTTTAGTGCAGTTTCTAGCTGCTTTTTCCCTGTTTAATTACTACTATAGTAGTTGATTATAATTATCTTGTCAAACAATAGAGAATATAATATTCGTTTAGTTTTAAGCTCTAAACGTCAAATATTTACAACATGTAATTTATAATTTGATAAAAGTTTCTTTTCGAGTGAATTATTTATTGGAGATGTAAAAATAAGTTGAATATTTAAGCTTAAACAGGTTTTTATAACTTTTTGTGCTACTTCAGTATCAAAGTCTGTCATAAAATCATCAAGTAAAAATGTAACCGCACTCCCCTGCTCTGATATGAGTTGTTTAACTTGAGCCATTTTAAGCATAAAAATAATCAGTTTTTGTTGCCCTCTTGATGAATAAAGTTTTGCAGGCTTATTATTAAAGAATAATAAAAAATCATCAAGATGAGCTCCAAAAAGGGTTCTTTTGAATTGTTTTTCTCGTAACATAATCTGAGCTTTCCAAATAATCTCAAAATCGTTCCAGGATTGATGAGCGTCGATCTTTTTTGGTTGATAGGTAAAATTGATACTGCAAGGATTATCCCAATTTTCTAAAATGAATTGATGAGCAGATGTTTCAAGTGATGTCAGATAGTTGGTTCGTTCCTTTTGAATTAACTGGCTGAGTTCCCAAATTTTTTTAGTCCAAATAATAAGTTCTTCTGTATTAATAGAATGACGCTGCAACAAAGCATTTCTATTTTTAAGATGTATTTTATAGTTTTTAAAAAGCGTGATTAATTCTGGTTTTTCAAGAAGCAATGCATGGTCAATAAAGGTTCTTCGTTTTTCCGGAGACTCTTTAACAATTTCAACATCATCTTCTGTTACAGTAATAATTTTAAAATGTTCCCGTAATTCTTTATAAGAACTAATGGGTTTTTGATTAATTTTAATATGTTTTTTTGTTCCAGTGCATCCAACATGAATGGTATGATTTGCAAATGTTGCCTGAATAAAAAAACCTTCTGTTCCAAATTTTATAAGATCACGTGGTAAATGAGTTCTGAATGAACGCAAATAACACGTATAATGTAATGCTTCAAGTAATGATGTTTTACCTGAGCCATTAATTCCTTCAATAAGAACTAATGGCCCATCAAAATCTATTGTTTCAGAAGTAAAACAACGAAAATTCTTAAGATGTAGTTTTTGTAATGCGGTTTTTATCACTGTGTCGCTGTTGGAGATACTGGCATAACCAGATATGTTAAATTATATTTATCAGCTTCTTCAGTTTCAAAAATAATTGGTTTTGAAGCATTTTGAAGATAGAATTTAATTTTTTCTTCAGGAAATGCATTTAAACCACTGAGCAAATAAGGAGCATAAAATTTCATTGCCAGTTCTGCCCCAATAAATTCAGTTAGTTGGATACTTTCATCAAGCGTTCCTACTTCTTTATTATGCATTGAAACAGCAACATTGTCTGGATTAAACGCAAAAGATGTTGCAATAAATTGTCCCGACAATAAGCATGAAGAACGGCGCAATGTTTTTACTAAACTATTTTTATCAATAATTGCAGGCACAAAACCTTTTTTATCAAGAATAGCTTTGTATTCTGGAAAAGGATTGACGAGTAATTTTGTAAAAAAGTTGAATGATTCTCCTGAAAAAACTAATTGATTCCCACATGTTCCCAAAAATACATTTTTTTCTTTAGCACTTTCAAGAATTTTTTTAAGTTCTAAAATAGCACGACGAGGAAGTAACCAATGTTTTGGTTCTTTAAGTACATACTGATTAGTTTTAATTTGAGCTAAACAATGACCGTCAGTTGTAGTCATTGTAAAATGTTCTTTAGTAATTTCTAAATATAATCCATTCAAAGCGGGATTTGCATTGTTTTGTGGAATTAAAAATGCAACTTTATCAAGAAGTCCAAGAAGGAAATCAGATTCAAGTTGCATAAGATTTTCAATACGTTCAGGAAATGGTGGAAATTCTTCAGAATCTTTAATGTTGAGTGCAAGATTTACTGTTCCTGAAGTTAAAGTAAGTTGTGTTTTTTTAATAGTAAATGTTATTGTTTCATCAAGTTCTTTCACGATATCAAAGAGGCGCTTACCACTTACTAAAAAGGTTTTATTTTCAGTTAATGTACATTCGTTTAGCCCATAACTTGATTGTAAACTGATTTCTAAATCAGTACTTTTTAAAATTAATTCTTTGGGACCGACATTGAACAAGATTGATGTTGTAGCATCAAGCGTTGTACGTTTTGAACAGATCGGTTGCATTGATGATAAAATCGACAGCAACGGCTTCTGCTCAACAACAAATTTTTCTGTCATGGTAAAAAACCTTTTATATCATGTGGTATTTGTATATATTACACCTCTAAAAATTATACCGTAGGTTCTTATTTTTAGCAAAGTAAAATTATGTTTTATTGATTAATCATTGGGTGATAATTTTAACATTCTATGTTGTTGAGTTATCATGATGATCAGTTTAATTCAGTTGTTATAGATTCTCACAATAAAATTGTCTGTGCTGGGCAGAGTAATAGCTATGATAAAGCTTTTTTGGTGCGGTATAACCCTAATGGAAGATTAGACAGTTTAGCTAATTATGATTTAAATGTTCATTTAGGAACAAACCCAGGGAAACGATTTGGGTTTCTAGGTTTTGAAAGAGTTTTATAGTAACTTTTAATTAAAAAATCAGATTCCTGTTTGAAAAAGAAAAAAGAACGTAATCTTTTTTCCCTTAAAAAAGAATCCATTTTCATATAAAGTTTTATCCATTTTTCATCAGATGGGGAGAGGGAGTATGATTTCTTCTTAAAAAGCATTCGTTCAATATCATTCATTGTATTGGTTTCTTCTTGAGTATTATCCTCTTTAAACCAAAGGCTTATTTTTTGAGCAATTTTATAAGCACGATAGACAACGTAGGCAATAGAAAAGTAGGAAACAGCTGTTACCCCAAAACATGATTTAATAAAATAGAGAGCAACTTTTTTTGTTGAAAACAAATCGCCCTGCCCTTTTAATTCAGTATTTTTATTGCCCGTAAGAGAATTTTTTATTTTTTCAAAAAAAGTTGTTTCTGGAATAACTTCTATTTTCATTGTTTTTCCAGGATAGGAGATATTTAATTGTTGAATATAGTTTAAATGTTCATCCGATACATCAGGAATGCGTAATTCAATATCATACGAATACAACGAAAATACTATAAAGAAACTATTAAGAACGCGGATGTTTATCATCATAAATTTTTCGTAAATGGCTTGTTTCTACGTGGGTATAAATTTGAACCGTATTAAGTTGTTCATGCCCCAATAACATTTGCAGAGATCGCAAATTTGCCCCATTTTTGAGTAAATGTGTGGCCAGAGAGTGGCGTAATTTATGAGGAGAAAGATCTTTGGTAATTCCTGCTTGCTGGGCAACTTCTTTTAAATAAATCCAAAATGATTGTCGGCTCATAGATTTTAATGCTTTTGAATAATAGGTAGGAAATAAATAGTCGCTTATCATTTTTTTATTTTCCCGAATCAAGAGTTTGGGATAAACACTGTTTAAATAGTCATGCAAAATTTCTGTCATATGATGAGGAACGGGAACCATTCGTTCTTTGCCCCCTTTTCCAGGGATACGTACAAAACCTTCTGAAAGATTTAAATGGGATAATGTTAAATTAGTCAGTTCACTTATTCTCATACCTGTAACATATAAAAGATAGAGCATAACTTTATTTCTGATTCCATTATCTGTTTTATCTTCATCAGCCTTTTTAAAAAGGATTTCAATTTCTTTTTCAGAAATATAAAGAGGAAGTTTTCTTTCAAGTTTTGGAGTAATTAAATCTTGGGCTGAATTTTCAAAATTATGATATTCATGAAGATATAAAAAAAATGTTTTATAACAAGATATTTTACGAGCCATACTCCGAGCAGTTAAATGCTCTTTTTTAAGTATTTTTAAAAAATCTTTTAAGTCTGTTGTTATTAATTTTTTAAGTGTTATTTTTTTTTGTTTTAAAAATAAAGAAAGTTGATCTAAATCGCTTTTGTAAGCTTCAAAAGTATTTTTTGCCACACGGCGTTCTGTGAGTAAGTAACTTTGAAATTTAATAAAATAATCTTGATCTGTCATAATATTCCTTTTTTGCTTTAAGATTACTGTATAATTGATAATTTTAAAAATTTATTACTCATCATCAGAAGAAAATTCAGCTGAAATATCAAATTGTAAGAGTTTTTTATATGCTTCTCTTGCAATTGATGCTTTTCCAAAAAAACGATAACAGAGAGATTCTAAAACATCTAAAGCCCATTGTTTTGGATTATTTTGACATATTTTAAACTGACTGCAATGGCTGGCAAGTTGCTCTTCAATATATTCTAAATGAATAGTTTTATGACATAGCAACTCATCAATTATATTAATTGTGGCACTTTTAAAAACTTCTGCATCTTTGTCTTTTACATGAGAATAATTACATATTTCTTGTAAATCGTTATCGAGCAGGTCTTTGTTAAAAGTATCATTAATATTACACTGGTATTTATTTCCGGATTTACTATGAAAAGTTGATAGTTCCCATGAATATAATGAAAGTGGTATGAATAAGATATAAAGTAACTGTTTCATTTGATATTCCTTATTGCTTATGTATGTAACCTACATAACTGCGAATATATAATAAAGAGTTAAAAAAAAAGCTGATGTATATATCAGCTTTTTTTATTATAAAGTTATATTCAGTATAAAAAAGAATTGTGTGTTTTTCATAATATTCTCCATAAAATAATTGATCAAAATTTAGTTATTAGTTTTATTCATTTGTTTCTGTACAATCTTCATCATCAGAATAGTATTCTTTATAATAACCAACAGGAACAAATGGATTAATACTCGTGCCGAAAAAAGCTCGTAGTTTACCGTGTTTGAATATAAAAGCAAAATGCCTGTCTTTTGCTTTTTTTTGTTCTTTTTCAGTTTCTTCTTTAACTTCTCTTGCAACTTCTTTATAGTTGTCTTTTTTTAACTGTCTACGAGCATTTTTTAATATTTTACGTTCAATCATTGAGTTTTTATTTGGAAGAATTGGATACATTGTATTTCTTTGTGACTTTGGTAAAAAGCGTACTTTTTTCTTACATGAATTGTCTTGTGTCGCTTGTTGTTGTTTAATAATCGATTGAGGTTTTGTTATTTCTGTAGTATGAACAGGTTGTATCGCATATTCTTGAATGATTCTTTCATCTGTTAATGAACTTACTAAAAATCCATTATCATCACAATAATAGTCTTCATCAGTGTCTTCATATTCAGTTTCTGTTTCTTCTTCATAGCTTAAATCATTTGAAAGAAGAGATATTTCTTCTTCTGTAAGTGGTATTCCGTTAAAAGTTTTTTGTTCTAAACAAAGAGGCAGATCTATTTGTTCTCCATCTATAAAAAATTTACTTTTTCTTCCAGGAATAATAAATTCTTCGTTTTCTTCTTTCCAGCGGACTGTTTTTTGAATGCGAGATTTTTTAGAAGCGGGTTCTTCAGATCTGTCTTCGGAAGTAACTTGTTCATGTTCTCTTTTTGCTCTTACAACCATTTCTTCAGCAGAAAATAAAGATTTTCCAAAAAATAACATACTTAATGCCGCTAGTTTTTTAAACTTATTCATATATAACCTCACATAACTTTACATTTTATACTATTACTCATCTGTTATTCATTATACAACAACAAGTAATAATGTCAAGTAGAAAATATTACAAAGCTGATTAAGCTTATTTTAATAAGAACGAGCAATAAGACAATCAGTTGTACTTTGATTTTTACAGCCAAAACAAAGATTTACTGTTTTAGTATCAAGAAGGCAACGAATAGATAAAGTATGCTGTTTTAAGCTTTTTTCACATTCAGATTGTTCACAAAAACCAGTATGACTCACCCCACCATTATCGGCATGTTTAATAATATCTTGAAGTGTTTCTTTTTTATCAACCATTGCATCAAGTCTTTTTTTAGCCGCATCAAAAAGTTGTTTTTGAAAAGCAGTAAGTTTTTTTGGTAATTCTTGAGCAAAAACATCTAAAGAAATAGTTTCTTTTTCCCCTGTTAATCTATTTGCAATAATACATTGATTATTTGTAAGATCGCGAGGTCCGATTTCTATTCTAAGTGGCACGCCACGCATTTCCCAATGAAAAAACTTATTACCGGGTTTTTTTGTATCATCCGCATCAATATGAATTCTAACTTTATCTTTTAATGAATCTTTAAGAGTATGAGCCGCTTTTAAAACTGTTTCCCGTTCTTCTTCATTTCTGTAAATAGGAATAATAACAGCTTGATGAGGAGCAATTTGTGGAGGAATGATAAGTCCTTTTTCATCTCCATGACTCATAATAACAGCTCCAACAAGTCGTGTTGTTGATCCCCAACTTGTTAACCATGGATAAGAAAGCTTTCCTTCTTTATCTTGAAATTGCATTTCAAAAGCTTTTGCAAAATTTTGTGAAAGCATATGAGATGTTCCCATTTGAAGTGCTTTTCCATCAGGCATAAATGCTTCAAAAGTATAGGTTTTATTTGCTCCAGGAAATTTTTCACCTTCAGATTTACGACCTGTAAAAACAGGAATAGCCAAATAATTTTCAGCAAGATCACGATACTGTTCCAACATTAAAAGTGCTTCTTCAAGAGCTTCTTCTTGTGTTGCATGAGCTGTATGTCCTTCTTGCCAAAAAAATTCAGATGTTCTTAAAAATGCACGGGGTCTCATTTCCCAACGCATTACATTTGCCCATTGATTTATTTTAAGAGGTAAATCGCGCCATGATTTAATCCATTTGGCAAACATATGATGAACCATAGTTTCTGAAGTTGGACGAATTACAAGAGGTTCAGCAAGTTCTTTTCCTCCAGCATGGGTAACAATTGCAAGTTCAGGGGCAAATCCTTCAACATGCTCCGCTTCTTTTTTAAAGAATGACTCAGGGATAAGCAAAGGAAAGATCGCATTTTCATGCCCCGTATCTTTAATTTTTTTATCCATAATGTTTTTGATACTTTCCCAAATAGCAGTTCCATAAGGACGAATTACTATACATCCACGAACAGGTGATTGCTCAGCAAGTTCAGCTTGATAGATGACTTCTTGGTACCATTCTGGAAACTGTGTTTTTATATCGGGAAGTTTACTCATTATATTTTACCTTGATCGTTAAAGTGAATTTAAGTACTATTATATACAAATTTATACAACACTACAAAGTTCTTTAAGGAGCTCTTTATGAAAAGCAGGCTGTTCTTAGCATTATTATTGATCGCTCCATCTTTATTTGGTTCATTAAATGATAAAGAAACTACTATTTTGCAAATGAAAGAAATCTTAGCTGCATTTAACAAAGCACGGGAATGGGATGCTATAAATACGCCAAAAGATCTTTCTATGGCGCTTGCAATAGAAGCTTCTGAATTAATGGAAGTGTTTTTACGCATGACTGATCTTGAAAGTAGAGATGCTATGTTTATCAAAGAAGCAAAAATAAAAGAAGAAGCAGCGGATGTTCTTATTTATCTTTTGTGTTTTTGTAATGCAGTGGGTCTTGATATTAGTGCAGCTGTAGAAGAGAAAATTGCAATTAATGCAAAAAAATATCCTGCTGCAAAATGCAAAGGCAAACGTCTTAAATATACAGAATTGTAAGGAATAACATGAGTGATAAAAAAACAACAATAGAAGACTTAAAAAATATCATGAAGCAATTTGTTTCTGAGCGTGATTGGGATCAGTTTCATACTCCAAAAAATCTTTCTATGGCGCTTTCTGCAGAAGCAGCGGAATTAATGGAACTTTTTTTATGGTGTGAATCTTCACAAAGTTATAAAGTAGCTGATGAAAAAAGACAAGCAGCTTCAGATGAACTTTCTGATATTGTGATGTATGCAATTGCTTTTTGTAATACAACAGGAATAGATCTTTCTTCTGCGATTGAATCTAAAATGGAACAGAATCGTAAAAAATATTCGGTTGAAAAATGTAAAGGTAAATGTCTTAAATATACTGAATTATAAAGTTGATTACTTTATTTTAAAGAACTATTTATGTGTAATATAACCAAGTTTTAATTCTTCTTGGTAGAAGATATACAAACCGCATGTAACAAGCCCAATAGTTAGAAAAAATGCTGTTGATACTGATTCACCAAGCCACACCCAACTGAAAAATGCAGTGAAAAGTGGCGTGATAAATCCAAAAAAAGCAAGCATTGTTGTAGAGTAAGTATGTAATAATTTTCCATACAAATTAAAACAGATCACATTTCCAATTAAAATTAAAAGTAATAATGATCGCCAAAACGGAAAAGAATAAAATATATAATCAAAAGCTGGCCATGTTTCTGTTGAATGTGAAGTAATAAGAGCAAGTATTCCACCAAAAAGCATTCCAAATCCATTTACAAAAATATAAGAATAATTAAAATCCGTTGTTAATTTTTTTAAAAAGATCCATCCAATACATGCAGATGTTACTGAAACAAGTGCAATAATTTCTGCTACAGAAATAAATCCAAAATTCCCTAATGTAGATTCAATAGATGGGGCTTGTGATTCAAGAAGTGGTAAAAATCCACCAAATCCAATTGCAAGGCCTAACCATTTGCGTGGGGTCATTATTTCTTTAAAGATAAAATATGCAAATAAGGCAGTTATAAACGGAGATAAATTATAAAAAAGTGCTACTTTTGCTGAACTTAAATATTGGAAACTAAAATATTCGCTTGAATAGGAAAGATAAATATGAAAAAATATAATTCCTAAAAACCAAGGTAAATGTTTGATATTAAATTTAAAATCTTTTTTATGTTGTATTTTAACAAATCCTAAAAGTAATAATCCTGAAAGAATCATACGAATACTAATAAATAATAAAGGAGGCATCACACGAACAACGGCATCACCCAACGTAAAAGTTGATCCGAATAATGCGTACAAAATTAAAATTAAATACATGAAAACTGTCCTTATTAAGGTATTTTAGGATTATCTTTTATGAGGCCTTCTTCTTTTTCTTCATGATAAAACAATGCAAGAGATCCAGAAAGGATAGCAAGGGATATAAAAAAAGGCCAAGAAATTGTTTCGTTCATAAAAAAATAACTTAATAAAGCCGTAAAAAATGGTGTTGTTAATTGTGCAAATGCAACGAGTGTAATTGGATATTTTTGAACCAAATAACTGTACAGTGGATAAGCAATTAAGCTATGTGTAGCAATTAAATAAACAAGAAGAGGCAAAATTGCATGAAAATTTGTAATAGGAACGGGATTCCAAGGTTCACAGAAAGCTGATGCAATAAGTGCTAATGTTCCTCCTCCAGTCATCACTGTCCCAACTATCATAAAAAAGGGAGCTCCCTTTTTTTGAATTAAAATTTTAGACATCATGCCACACATAATAAATCCTATTGTCGATATAAAAATAGCGCAATAAGAAATAATAACATAATGTAATGATTCATGAGGAAGTCGTAAATGTTTAAAAAGAAGTGGCATCACTCCTAAAAAACCAACTATTAAAGCTATTATTTTCTTTTTTGTCATTTTTTCATTAAATTGCCACCATGAAAAAAACGCCGCAATAAAAGGAGCAGTTGTTGCGATAATTGCAGCATTAGATGAAGGAATATATTTTAATCCAAACATTCTACAAGAATCCATAATAAGTATTCCTGCACTATAAAATGCAATTAAAGGGACCCATTCTTTTTTTATATAAAATTTAGAACGTTCTTTATAGTATTGATATCCTAAAAAACAAAGACCTCCAAAAGTAATTCTGATCCCTGTTAAAAAAAATGGGGAACCGTAAAGCATCGTTTGTTTTCCAAAAGTATAAACTCCTGCCATGATTCCGTAAAATAATAAGATAGTTATCATACAACTCCCCTCCCCCTGCTTTTTTAACTAAAGCGTAATTCTTCTTGATAAAAAATATATAAACCTAATCCTACTATACCTAAAGCTACAAAAAATATCCATGATACAGTTTCACCAAGAAGTATCCACGCATAAAGTGCTGCAAAAAATGGTTCAATAAAACCGGTAAATGATATAATTGTTGCGCTGTAATAACGTAAAAGAATTGAATAAAATGTATAACATGCTATTCCGATAAGAGATATTAATCCAACATACCATAAAAAATAGGGCCAATTGGTTACAGGAGGCAAATATCCTGACCAATCTTCCATAAAGAATGAGCATCCCAAGGAAATTATTCCACCATATAACATTCTGAGTCCATTAATAAGAGAGATTGAATATCCTTTATCTGAAACTAAAATTTTTACAGGAATCCATCCATACGCATAACTTCCAACAGCAAGCAATGCAATGATTTCTACCAGTGATATTCCTCCAAAAAAAGGTAAAATATTTTCTCCTGGCGTACCAGATAAGAACATAGGAATTGCACCACATAAACCAATAATAAGTCCTATTATTTTTTGTGTCGTAACTTTTTCATGCGAACGTATATGTGAAGCAAGAAAAGTAATGAAAGGAGTCAAGGTGAAAAAGAGTGTAAGTTTTGCAACAGACATATATTTGAGTGTCCAAAATTCAGGAACATAGGTAAGTACAATTCCAAATAATGTTGCTTCAGCAAGTAAAAACCAGTCTTTTTTCTTAAAGGTAATAGTTTGTTTTTGAGAACATACATAATAAGCAAGTACAGCAAGTCCAGAAAATATCATGCGCAAACTAATAAAAAACATAGGGGGTCCATAGATAAACCCTTTTTTTGCGATAATGAAAGTTAATGGAAAAATCAAATAAAGCGCTATGATGGGAGCAATGCCCCATTTTTTAATCATGAGGATTCTTTCTTTTTGATTAAATTTTTATCCTTTTAAGGATAGTTAAATAAAAAATAACTGTAAAGAGTCTTAGATGTACATAAAAAAAGAGAATGTAAACATTCTCTTTTTTTATTTAAATTATATTTCTAATCTAGTGGATCTTCATCTACCTTGTAAATTGATTCAATTTTTAGTGCTTTGCCTGTTTGTGCATCAACTGTTACAACAACTCCCGACATAACAAAAGGAGCATCAACGGCAACTTCATGACGTTGTGGCATTTGATAAAGAAATCGATTTAATATTGGATCTTTGGTTACACCTATCATAGAATTTAATGATCCAGCCATTCCAAGGTCAGTAATATAGGCGGTACCTCCAGGTAAAATTCGCGCGTCTGCTGTCTGAATATGTGTATGTGTTCCTACAACAGCACTTACTTTCCCTTCAAGAAAATATCCCATTCCCAATTTTTCTGATGTTGCTTCAGCATGAAAATCTACAAAAATTAAAGGTGTTTCTTTACGAAGTTCTGTAACTAGTTCTTCTACTTTACGAAATG
The DNA here is from genome assembly GCA_021735725.1 of Candidatus Babeliales bacterium. Lineage (GTDB taxonomy): Bacteria > Babelota > Babeliae > Babelales > CAIQNR01 > JAIPGS01. The sequence goes on along the minus strand of JAIPGS010000007.1, from coordinate 5,410 downwards.
GACAATCTCCATGCATACCCATAAAAACACGTCCAATTACATTGATAACACCAAACGTATGACCATTTTTTGTAATGGTTGTAACACCAACACCAGGACATCCTTCAGGATAATTAGCAGGACGAAGAACATGGGTATGTTCTTTAAGATAAGGAATAATTTCTTGTTTATCCCAAACATGATTGCCAGTTGTGATAACATCAACACCTAGTTCTTGCCATTCTTCTGCAATTTTAGGGGTAATTCCTTTGCCATGCGCGCTGTTTTCACCATTAACAATAATCAGATCAGGTTTATAAAGTTCTTTGAACAAAGGAAGATTTTTCCTTAAAAGTTTTCTTCCTGTTTCACCTACCACATCTCCTAAAAGGATAACTTTAACAGTATTCATTAGCGCGCATACTCAATCGCCCGTTTTTCACGGATAACATTAACTTTAATTTGTCCTGGAAATGTCATTGTTTCAGCAATTTTTTCTGCAATTTCACGAGCAAGTATTGCTGCTTTTTCATCATCCAAAGAATCTTCTTCAACAATAATGCGAACTTCTCTTCCTGCTTGAAGCGCGTAAGCTTTTTTGATTCCTGCAAAACTGTGTGCAATTTCTTCTAATTTTTCAAGACGTTTAATATACGCAGTCAATGTTTCTCTTCGTGCACCTGGACGTGCTGCTGACATGGTATCAGCAATTACTACAAGTGGTGCATAAATCGAGGTAAAGGGAACTTCTTCGTGGTGAGCTGCAACAGCATTAACAACAATAGGATTTTCGCCACAACGTTTTGTAATGTCTCCCCCAATCAATGCGTGAGGCCCTTCAACTTCAGCAGTTACTGCTTTTCCAATATCATGAAGTAGCCCGGCTCTCATAGCTATATTTCCATCAAGCCCTAATTCTTCTGCTATCATACGAGCAAAGAAACCAACTTCTTTAGAATGGTCCAGTACGTTTTGTGAGTAACTTGTTCTAAAATGTAATTTACCAAGAAGTGTTATAATTTCAGGATGAATTCCTTGAACATTACAATCAATAACTGTTTGTTTACCGTATTCTTCTACAATTTCATCCAGTTCTTTTTCGCACAATTGTACAACTTCTTCTATACGTGTTGGATTGATTCTTCCATCTGCTATTAATTTTTCTAAAGATCTACGAGCAATTTCGCGACGAATAGGGTTGAATCCTGAAATAATAATAACTTCCGGAGTATCAATAATGAATTCCATTCCTGTTGCAAGTTCAAGTGCCTTAATGTTACGCCCTTCTTTTCCAATGATACGACCTTTCATGTCATCATTAGGAAGTTGTATCACGCTTGATGAATGAGCAGAAACTTGATCCACAACATATCGTTGCATCGCAGTTACTGTGATTTGAACAGCTTTTTCTTTTGCAGTTTGACGTGCTTCTTCTTCTACTTTTTGAATCCATTTTTCACTAGAAAGTTTAACTTCACCTTGTAATGAATCTGCAAGTTCTTTACGTGCCTGATCTTTGCTGTATCCACTAATATTTTCTAATTTAGTAATTAGTTCAGTATAAAGAGACTTTAATTTTTCTTCATTTGCATAAAGAATTTCACTCATCCGAGAGAGTTTACGTTCTTTTTGTTGTAATTCATTTTTTAAAGCGTCAAGACCATTTTCTTTTCTTTCAATCGACTCATACTTAGCACTTACTTTTGCATGTTGTCGTTCAAGTTCTAAGCGATCCCGTTTTACTTCAACTTCAAATTCGTTACGCCGTTTATAAATTTCATCTTTAATTTTTAACGTTGATTCTCGGCGTTCAGCTTCAATATCTCGTTTCATACTCTTCCATTTATCAGCAGAACGAGACAGCATTGATGATGCTTCTCGAGCTTTTCTTTGCGCATAAAAAAGCATAACACCGGCTGTGCCGATGCCCACAATTCCTGCTATGTTTATCATTGTAAAAATCATTATTTTTCCTAATTTGATTAATATTATACGTGTCACACTTAATAACTCACAAAAACAATAGTTAATTCATAAAAAAATTAACGATATTGTATCGTAAATATTTCCTCCCCGAATAATTATACTCCGGAAAAAGCGCGTGCATAAAGAAAAAAAACGACTCTTTTAGAAAAGATTGTCCAAAGCTTTATCTTGTGACTCTGCCCATTTTACAATACGATCATACTTTTCTTTGTGGTCTTGTGCTGAAAGTTCTTTGTGCAGCATTTTACTTGCAAGTTGCAAAGCGGCTAAAACCGCAGCTTTGTTTCTATCTTTAAAACCTGCTTGAACTGTTTCGCGCATTAATGAATCAACAAGTTCAGCTGCTCGTTTAAGATGTTCAGGAGACTCATCAGTTATCAAAGAATACGGTTCATCAAAAATTCTTACATGTATTGTTTGTTTACTCATGATTATCTACTTTCACCTTCTATTAATGTATCAATATCTAAAATTAATTCATCAACAGCTCTGCGAGTAGAAGCTCGTTCTTCATCCCACTCTTTTTTTATAGTTTCATTTTTTTCTAAAAGGGAGTTTTCTAAAAGAGTTACCTTCTGAATAAGAGCATTTTTATCTTTTTCAAGTTGCTCTTTTTTAGAACGTAACTCTTTTACTAATTCTATTAAACTTCCAATTTTCTTATCTAAAGCACCTAATAATTCCATAATTTACTCCGGTTAGAGGAAACACATGGATATCAGTCTACAAACAAGTAAGAAAGATTGTCAAGAAAGGCTTTTTTTAGCTAACTCTGTTAGTTGCGTAAAAGCTTGTGGTTCAAAGATTGCAAGTTGACTGAGCATTTTTCTATTTAAAGAAACCTCTGCCAATTTAAGTCCATGAATAAATGCGTTATAAGAAAGGCCATTTTCACGTGCCCCAGCTTTAATCCTTGTAATAAACAAAGAACGCATATCTCTTTTTCTTAATTTTCTACCTTTAAAAGCAAAAGCCATAGCACGCATTAACGTTTCTTTAGCTCTCTTAAAGATATTTTTTCTTTGTCCCCAGAACCCTTTAGTTTGTTTTAAAAGCTTTTTATGTCTTTTTTTAACAACGGTACCGCGTTTTACTCTTGTCATTTCCTAATCCCCCTTTTAATTTGGTAATAATGCTAAAAGACTTTTCATGTCTGATTTACAAATGTACCCACCTTGACGTGATTGACGTTTTCTTTTTTGCGTTTTTTTAGTCATGATATGACGACGCAACGAAGAAGCTCGTTTTACTTTTCCGCCTTTTAGCTTTTTAAAGCGTTTTTTTGCGGCGGAATTTGTTTTCATTTTAGGCATAATGTTATTCCTTTTATGCTAGAGGTTTTAATGAATATACCTTAGACCACGCAGAACCAGCTTTGGCTTCTTTTTCCTCAATGATTCTTTCGAGCAAATTATGCTCTTCAAACGTAGATCTAACTTTGTCAAACAATTCCGTTCCTCGTTCATGTTTATTAACCATTTCACGGCCTCTAAACATTAGAGTCACTTTTAGCTTCTTACCTTCATGCAGAAATCTTAATCCTTGATTCATTTTTGTAATATAATCATGAATCCCAATTTTTGGACGTAATTTAATCTCTTTTATCTGAACGACAACTTGATTTTTACGCGATTCTGTTTGTTTCTTCTTTTTATTATACAGTTCTTTTCCGTAATCCATAACTTTAGTTATAGGAAACCCTTCAGATCCTTTTTCTGCAATCATTACAAGATCAAGACCCGCATCTTCAGCTGCATTTAAAGCTTCTCGACGTGAAACAACTCCATGATTTACTCCGTCAAAAGTAATCAACTGAACCTTATCTGAACGAATTTCATCATTCACAAGTGGTCCATGAGCTGCTCTTGTTTCCTTAGTGCTATTGTTATCGCCTGTTTTTTTAATCGTCTTCCCTTTATCTCAATATAATTATCAATTGCAACTTTATAAAGTTGCTATCACATGGTTAACTTGTACACGAACCTGGTCCGCTACTTCTTTTTCAGTTTTTAAATACTGTAGAACTTGATCTCTTCCTTGGCCTATCTTATTCTCACCATACGCAAACCATGCGCCTGATTGTTGAATGATATTATGAAAAAGAGCCGCATCTAACAAATCTAATTCCCTACTGATACCTTCACTAAATAAAAGGTCTAATTCAACCCTTTTGAATGGAGGTGCAACCTTATTTTTTACAACTTTAACAGCTATTCTGTTCCCTATTTGTATATCATTTTTCTTTAAACTCGCAATACGGCGAACATCAAGGCGAACTGATGCATAAAATTTTAATGCATTTCCGCCTGAAGTTGTTTCTTTATTAGCAAATGCAAAACTATTAATATTTTGTCTAATTTGGTTAATAAAAATTAAAACAGTTTTTGATTTATGTACAATCGGCGTTAATTTACGCAACGCTTGTGACATTAATCGTGCTTGAAGCCCAACATGTGTATCCCCCATGTCCCCTTCAAGTTCCGCTTTTGGAACAAGTGCAGAAACCGAATCTACCACAATAAAATCAACAGCTCCAGAACGAACAAGCATCTCTACAATATCAAGTGCTTGTTCACCGTAATCAGGTTGAGAGATGATTAAATCATCAACATTCAATCCTAATTTTCCAGCATGAACAGGGTCAAGCGCGTGTTCGGCATCTATAAATGCACAAATACCGCCCTGTCTTTGCGATTGAGCAATAGCATGTAATGCTAATGTTGTTTTTCCAGAAGCTTCTGGTCCATAAATTTCAATAATTCTGCCTCGTGGAAACCCACCAACCCCAAGTGCTTGATCAATTAAAATTGATCCTGTTGAAACAAATTCAACTTTTGCGGTCGCAGAGTCACCAAGACGCATCACAGCGCCTTTTCCATATTGTTTATCAATTTGGGCAAAAGCAACCTCTAAAGCCTTTTTCTTAAAGTCTTGTTGTTCTGCTTCAGGCTTAATTACCTTTGCGGCTTTTATGTTTTTTTCATTTGCTATTTTAGAAGTCATAGGAACTTTCTGCTCTTTGTTGTACTGTATTAACTTCTATTTTAGCAGTTCTGTTTAAAGAAGCAATGAAAGAACCTATTAAAAGTTGTTTATAATTATTAAATAAGCTTAATTTAAGCTTATCATGTTTTTCTTCAAAAAGTTTTTGGTCTAAAGATTCAACTTCATCAAGCATAATTAAGAATCCTTTATCGTCAGATAAATGAGCAAAAATGCCTTTTTCTTTTGAAAGTGTCGTAATTTCTTGAGGAATTCCTTGTTCAAACAATTTTTTAAATTCTTCTTGTTCAGATGGTTTTAAAAATCCTGTTTTTTGAATAGTTCCGTATTCAGATGTTTCAATTTTTTGATTATTAAGAGCTTTTTTCTTTTCAGTATCAAGAAAATGTTTTAATGCTTTATAAGCGTTTTCTCTGTGAAGATCTTTAAGCACATATGGTTT
>JAIPGS010000006.1 GCA_021735725.1 Candidatus Babeliales bacterium | reverse complement strand
TAACCTTTGCTTCTTCTGCAAAATTAACATTACAGGCAGGTGCAAAATTGATTTTTACAAAAGGTTCTGTTTTAGGATTTACTGGAACAGTATTAACATCAGGTTCAAATTCTGGTTCTTCTGTTATGAACACTCTACAAATGGTTGATGGCACAGGAGAAATAAAACTTAAAGAAGCAACACTTACATCCGCTACAATGGTTTCATTTTATCAAGGGACAGTATCTGTAGATAAATATTCTAAGCTGATTAATATTGGACATTTTACACCAGGCGGTATTATTCGTGAAGGTAAAGAATTTGAAGGCGATGTTGATATTAATGCTCAAATTCCAAATACTGATGTAACCTGTACTGCCGATATGAATATGTCACGTAGTTGTACATTTAAAAGTCTTCCTAATTTTAAGAGTGATACAACTGTTCCAAGAATTTGTCAGATGAAATCGCGTACATTGTGTGATGAATATTTTGATATTGAAAATGCAAGTTCTATACCATCAGCAAATAGTCCAACAGGGGGGAGTGCATTTGCGAAGCAAGTTGATGCGATAGATGATTCAGGATCTCCGTTACGAGCGCAACATGTTATGTGCCATAAAGGAAACGGAACAACTGATCCTGGTGTTATTAGGATTGATTGTTTTGATCCAGCAACACAGAACTTGGTTAAAGGAACAGAGTTAACACTTACTGGTGCAGCGGGAACAGTAGCTGATTGTCAGTGGAGAAAAGGTGTTACTAATGATAATGTTCCAATTGACGATAAGACAGCAACACGGCATTATGTTGCAACATGTGTAGCAGCTCCTTCTGTAAATGATAATGGAACAAGTACCTATGTTAATATTTATAAATGTGATATTGACCAAGCATATGCGAATGCAAATGAAAATGCTTTAGCAGCTAATATTATTAATGATAGTAATGGTGATGGACTTTCATTAGTAACTAACGGTTCTCTTTCTTTACCAGCTGGTCAAGCAGTAAAAGCAATGGCGTGGCATCCTAAAGGTAAATATCTTACTGTTGTAGTACAATTAGCGGGCCCTACATATGAAGTGAGAATGTACCCTGTTAAAAAAAATGGTGAAATCAATACAGCTTCAGTAATTACTGCAACCTTTACAGGAAGTGCAATTTCTGCTCCTTCAACTGCAAAACGTCCACTACGTTGGACACCAAAAGGTAAAATACTTATGTATGCGGGGCAAAACTGTCTAGAATCATTTATTTTTGATGGTAAAACATTAAAACGTGGAAGTACTTTAACAACTGGACTTGAAGCTGCTTCAGGACAAACAAATAATATTTGTATAGAACCACATCCATTTGATGATATATGTATTGTGGGGCAAACTGTAGGCGCTGCAACAGCTCAAAAAGGGTTAAGACAAATAAGTTATAATTCAAAAGGTGTATTAATCGATACAACAAAAACAAATCCTGATGCTTTAGCTGTACTTGGTGCGGCTGTAATAATAAATGATTTATCGTATCACAAAACAGGAACTATTATATCTTGCGCAACATCTGATGGTGTAAAAATGGTTCCGTGTGATACTAATAAAAAACAATTTTATAAAGCAGGAGCAATCGGAGCTGATTCTGATGTTACACTTCTTAATAAAGATTCAAATGTGACGACAGCTCATTTTGCTGCAGGTGGAACAAAACTGATTCGTAATTCAGTGGATGGTGCAAATAATGCCCCAAAAATTCATACACTTCCGACTAACACAAAAGGTTCAATTGCTCGGATTAACATGGAACTTGAAGGAGATACTTGCCATTTTGGAACAATTGAATGCTCTGAAGATTCTACAATTAATTTAAATGGCGGATCGCTAGATCTTACACCTGTAACAGTGTATTCAATTAAATCTGGAAAAACGCTTACTATTCAAGGTGGAACAATTCATGGCCTTTCTGGGGATATATTGAATGTCACAGATGATTCAACAACAACCCATGTTAAAAAAGCATTTAATTTTGATTTTGAAGATGATACAGCTGCTGTATCATTTAAAGATTGTACCTTAGATTTAGATTCTGATATTGCATTTTGTTGTGGAACAGTAAACATTGAAGGTCAAGTTATTGTAACTGGTGGCCATTCTTTGGTTGTTCCAAAAGAAGGAACAGCTTTTGTTCATATTGCTTCAGGAGCACAGGTAATTGCAAATTCAGGAGATGCTTCTTCTGTTGATATTGATTCTTCTAAAACTGATAACTTAGATGCATTAAGTGTTGCGGCAACAACAGATACTGATCTTGCAACACTTCAAGAAATGAATAAAGATGATTTATCAATTGCAACTATTGGAGGTAAAAACAAGCTTAAAGCAAGTAGTAAATACGATTCCAGTGGTGTTGCAATTTCTAATGTTCTTGAAGGTGGAACTGCGGCAAATCCTGCAATTATTCCTTTAGCTGCTGGTTCTGAAACAGAATGGGGTGGGCCTTCAGTTACGGTGCTTAACGGAGAGATTCGTTTTGATGGACCAACTGGAGAAAATGATGCACCTGCAGAAATTACTATTAGTGATCATCAATCTTTTATGTTGGCTGAAAATGCGGTTATACGTTGTACTGGTAAAGTAAACTTTAACGTTCAATCTGGCGCTTGTCTTGATCTTGGAGCAAACGCACTCATTGAATGTGGTTCAAGTGCAACAAAAGACATAGACAAGGTAAACGTTATTATTAATGGTGGTGAACTGAAGACAAATTCCGCAACTGCACATTTAAATGTTGCTGCATATGGAAAAGGAACATTTACTGCTATTAATGGAGCAACATGCGACCATCAAAGTGGTGGCGGTGTTGTTTTTGGTGGTAAAGGTTCTCGAGTTTCTTATACAGATGGTGATGGTGTAACGGTTGCATCTCAAACAGCGGCAGGAACAGTTGATAGTTCTCTTACTCTATTGAAAATAGATAGTACTTTTGAACTTAACGGGCCTGAAGAGGCATCGATAGTAGAACCTATATTTGATATCTATGATAATGCTGAAGGAGTATCTGTAACAACTAATATTGGTAATTTTAAAGTAACTGGGCAAGCAACTGTGAGTGATACAACATCAGGAGATCCTTATTTAATCAATCCAGAAGGAGCAGCACAAAAAGTTGCAAGTGATACAACTCAAAATGTTTCTCAAAGGCTTGGTGGTACTGAATTCTTAAATACTATGCCTTCTGGGCAAAAACAAGGTGTTATGAATGACGGTGCCGTTGCGGCTTTACCAAGTAATACCACAACAGCAGTGCTTCGTGCAGGATTTACTTATTCTGATGGAACATCAACTCCTGAATATATAGAAAGTAGAAATAACAAACAAGAAGTTTATTATTCAATTTCTAATGGGGATGGTACAACCACAACAAGTGCAACTCCTCCAGCGCGTTCATAATTTAAAAATAAAGGAAAAGAACTATGAAAAAGAATATATTAGTTATTGGAATGCTGCTGAGTGCAGCATTCCCTCTTGGTGCTGTGTGGCAACCTTTAGATTCTAAAGTTATTGAAACAAGAGACAATGAACGTGGTTGTATGGTGTTTCCAACAATGGAATATAGTTGGGCATATAATGCACATGACAATAATAAAAACCAACAAGGACTAGATAAACTGTTATTTGGTCAAGTTATAACTCTTGGCAATCTCTTTTTACCTTCAAAATTAGCAAATGAAGGTAAGTTGAAAAGTACTGCTGGTGGTGCAGCTGACAATTATTATCAAGATGCTTATTTAGGAACTTTAGCAAATACAGAATTAAACATTGATGCAGAGCAACAACAGTATAGATTTGCAGTAAATGGGGCATGGACATTTAATAAGGAATTAGAAGGGCAACATGTTTTATGGACATGTGGATTTCATTTGCCGATAGAATATTATGAACATACAATGAATATGACTTTATCAAAAATTGATATAGGAACCAGTGCCAGATATACAGGAGAAGTAACTTCTGATTCTGTTGGTGGTCATCCTGAATTTTTACAACGCTATGCAGATGCATGGGATTTTTTTTCTGATGAGGTTCTTCTTGCAAGAGGATTGCTTTTAGATCAACATCAACGTTCTTTTGGAATTGGATCTGTAAAATTATATTCCATGCTTGATTGGAAAAATTTTGCAAATTATAAATCTATAGATGCAGTACAACTTGCATTTGTTCTTGGGTTACCTTCAAGTACTAATCCTGATGGAAATACTATTTGGCAAATAGAACGTGGATCTAGTAATACAGTGCAAATGGGAGCGCAAGCACATTTGGCATTTAATATGGGAGAATGTTGTAATGCGTATTTCACTGTTTCAGCAATGGGACATGCTGCTTCCAATGTTAAACAACGTGTTCCCAAAAAAATGACGGGAGCAATTGCTGAAAGGTTAAATGAAGATGTTGAAATTGCATTTTTTGGACATGGAACAACGGGAACTAAATTAGGGAGTGCCTTATATCTTTCTGCTGCAATTGATGAATATGATACAGTTATACCATTTTTTGCACAAAGCAACATTTTAACACGCCGGCATCTTGGTGCAAAAATAAATGCAACATTCGGTGTAAAAGCAGATGCAGGGCCATTTGTTTTTGATGCATGGTATACTTTGTATTACAAACAAAAAGATTCAGCAAAAGTTCATCCAGATGCACCAGCAGGAACTTATAACATTGATTTAACAACAGAAAGAACAAATGAAACACGCAACACTTTTGGGTGGTCAAGCACGTACGGGCTTCAAGAAGGTGCAACATTAAGTATTGGTACGCAACATGTATTTAAAGCACAGAACAGTCCACAGTATCATACAGTATTTATTACTTTTGGTTCTACATTTTAAAAGATAAAAAAAGGTAAAAAAAAAGGACTCTAGAAAACGGAGTCCTTTTTTTTTACCTTTTTTAAATTTCTAAAATCTTTTCTTCGATCTTTTTAAGATGAGTATAAAGATTTTTCAATTCCCCTTGCAGTGGGACTTTGTTTTTTTCAAGGTTTTCCATTTGATTGTAGAGATTTTTTAATTTTGGTTGTGTGAATTTGCTATTCCATACTTGAGTAATGGGTAGTTTTTTGTTTTGTAAATTCTTAAAATCTTTTGCTCCTTTATCAATAAGAGCTGACCATGCTTCAACATCTTTTTTTAAACGTTTTGCTTTAAAATGAGCATGTTGCAAAAGAGGTTTTAAGGTAGCGTCTTCAGTTTTATTTGATTTATAGGTATTAATAAAAGTAGTAAGGGTTTGGGAAAAAGGGCTTATATAGTTTTCTAATTCATCAAGTTTATATTTAATATCGGCTTCTAAACTAGCAATTGTTACTTTTCCTGTAGTTGGGGGTGTCTTTTTTGGTTCTGCTTTTTTAGTATCAGGTTTTGAAGGCGCTGCTGTAGGTTTTTCTTGTGTTCTACTGGTTGTGCTTCCTGGTGTTACGCGCGGAGGAGTTGTTCCTGCTGTACCAGTAGGTCGAGGACTATTACCGCTTCCTGGATATCCGCCAGAAGTTCCACTTTTAGGGCCCCCTACGTTTGTTTTTGGTAAACCTTTTATAAATTGTTCAGCTTTTTTTTCTGCTGCATCTAATTCTTTTTTAATCTTAAGTGCTTCGGGTTCATATTTTTTAAGAAGTTTTTCAATATCAATGATGATGTTTTCATTGTCAAATGCTTTGTTAAATCGTTGTATAATAGTTTTTAAAACATCTTGAGCTTTTTTAAGAGCATCTTCATAAAGAGCTTCTTCTTTTTTTGTTTGATGTATTTCTTGTTTTGGAACAATAAAAACAATATCTAATGTTTCAAGGTCATAACGTAAATCTTGTAAATGGCTATTTAAAGAAGCAAACTCTGCCTCAATTAAATACATAACTAATTTATCATCATTAAGTACATGAAGGTAATAAAGAAGTGAGTTAATTTTTTTATCTAAATGTGCAAAATTATCTTCAAGTTCTTGATCTGATGACGCTTTTTGGCGAATGCTATCAATAATAGTAATCAAATCAGTAAGGCGTTTTTTTGCAGCAGTAGGAGCAGCTTTTTTAGTTGTAGGTTTTTCTTTTAAAACTTCTTTTATTGGTTGGGCAGGTGTTTCAGGAGATTGTTTTGGAGTTGTTTGAACAGGAGGTTGCCATAAAGGAATTCCTTCTTTTTCAACCGTATCCATAATATCTTGGCCAAGTTTTTCAAGTTCTTTTAATTCTTCTTCACTTAAACTAGGGAGGAATTCTTCCATAATATAACGCATTTCTTCTTCAGTTGGCTGAGGAATAAGACCTCCCGGCCCCATTGAAAGAGGCGACATTGCAGAAGCATCTGATTGCAATGTATGATGATTACTCATAACAAGAATAAAACTTGTTAATAAAAAATAAAATTTTGATAATTGAGTCATTCAATTCCTTTAAGTAATAAAAAGCGTAAGTAGTACCATTTTAGAAACGGATTAACATAAAGTCAAAAGCTTCAATACCTTTAACCTATGCTTACCGTATCAAAATACGATGTAAAAAAAAAGAAATTGAGATAGAAAAAGGTTGTTTTTTTTAATTAAGATCAGTAGATTCAATTAAAAATTATCGTACATTTTAACAAAGGAGACTGTGATGATTGTATGGTGTGATTACTGTGATTGTGAAGATGAATGCACTTGTGAAGGATGTGGGGGAGAAGGGGTAGATGATGAATGCGATGATTGCGATTGTAATTAATTCATTATGATGTTTGTAAGGGGAATTATTGTTCCCCTTCTTTTTGTTTCTTTTTTTTCTTTTTCATTTTATTTTCCTTCATGTTTTTTTATACTCCCCTTTTTTTTTCTTGTCCCACTTTTTTATACTCTCTCTTGTTTTCCAAAATATGCGTTTTTACAAGGATGGGTAGGGGGAACTCTTTTTTTTATGATCCATATGTTTGGATTTTGGTGGGTTAGTTTTTTTTATGGTGTAGGGTTTTTACGTATTATCTATCCATTTATTCTTTTTATGTATTGTGGATTATATACGGGGGTATGGTTTTTTTTATTATGTACAATGAATATATGGAAGAGATGGCAGAAAAGAATAGGGTGGTTTATTGTTTCATTAGGATATTTTTGGATTATAGATTCAAAAATTTTTATAGTATTTGGAGCGTGGGAAGGGTATTCATTAGCATTCCCGTTGATTCCTCTTGTACATATTCCTTATTGTTTACGTACGATATGGTGGGTAGGGCCATGGGTTTTGTTATCAATTATTATAGTATTTCAAATACTTTTATCTGAATTTCTTAAAAAAAGGGACTTTCAAAAAGTAAGTAGTCTTATTATAGGTATGTCTTTATTTTTTTTTATAATTCCTGAACCAATTATAAAAAATGAAAAAAATATTCAAAATATATTTCATCACATAGTGGCATTACCATTACCAAAAAAGGATAATCCTTACGAAATGGCACAAGAAATGTGTTTGAGTTTAATGAATGCAGTTCATAATAATAAGGATGCTACAATTTTTATATTTCCTGAATCGGCTTTTCCTTTTGTATTGTCAGATCATCCATATGCTCTTAAAATGTGGAATGAAAACGTTCTTGAAGCGAATAAAATTCTCATTATGGGTTCTCATACAAAAAAGCCAGGAAAACTGTTCAATAGTTTTATTGTGGTACGGCAATGTCGTATAATAGAATATTATAGTAAAAAACATCTAGTCCCTTTCTTTGAGCATATCCCTTGGTTCTATCAATCTATCAACTCATGTTCCAGTCTCTTTCTTACCCAAAAAGAAAGGTTTTATTCTGGAAAATCCGATCAAACCCCCCTCTATTTGGATTCTTTTTCTTTTATTCCCGTTATCTGTTCGGAACTTTTTTTTAGCTTATTTACTGGTGTTTCTTCAGAAATACCGCTTATTTGTTTGATGAATGATTCCTATTTTAAAGGATCAGGATATTCAAAAATAATGTTGAATAGTGCCAGATTTGCGTGTTTTAGGCAAAAAAAGATTTTAGCTTATATTGCATCCGATGCAGCCTATGTGATTACTCCTTTTAAAACTTTGGATAAATTCTTATAGAAAATACTTGTGTTTTTTTATTTTCTAATAGTATACTTAAAATAGCATTAGAACGATATGGAGGTATCAGAAATGGATGTATTAAAGAATTTACTGGGTATGCTATTTAAGCTTTTTGGTAAAAAACAAATGGCTGTTATGCCTGTTTTGCATAAAAACACGTCTCGTCATAATGTAAAAAAACAATCTCATAAAGAAGAACAAACAAGTAATAGAAATTTCAATCCAATGCGGTGGAAATAAAAGATTTTAGTTTTTGAATACCCTAACCCAACGGAAATTTTTCCGTTGGGTTTTTTTTAGAGGATAAAGTGTTTCATAATTTCCTCTTTATTTTTTTTTAACGTATACTATTTTTAATAAAAATAATTAAAATAAAATGAGTTCCTTAATTTTTTTTGAGGATGATAATCATTATGAGGAGCAATTATGAAAGTGTATCTTTTAAAAGATGTTCAAGGTGTTGGTCTTGCTGGTGAAGTAGTGAAAGTAAAAGAGGGGTATGCAGATAATTTTCTTTTACCTCGTAAAGCTGCAGTAAAAATTACTAAAAAAAATGAATCATTTTACGAATCTCGTGCAAAAGTAGTTGATAATAGAAAAGAAGTAATATCTACACAAACGTCGATGCTTGCTGAAAAAATTAAAGATTTATCTTTAACTTTAAAACGAAAAATGCATGATGACGGAAAACTGTATGCTTCAGTTAATCCAGCAGAAATTGTAGAATTATTAGCAACTGCCGGAGTTTCTGTTTCAAAAAGCCAAATTAAACTTGATAAAGCAATAAAAGAAAAAGGTTCTTTTGGAGTAACTATAAAATTAACTTCAAAATTACAATCGATTTTACAATTAAAAGTAATTCCTGAACACAGCAAAGCCTAAATAAGCATTAAAGGAATTTATCGTCTATGCACTCAGAAAAACGTACTTATTCAAAAAATAATTTTTCAACCGAAAAGGTAATTGGTAAAAAATTACCAGCTCATGTTGAGGCAGAGAAATCTGTCCTGGGTGCACTTTTATTAAATGATGAAAACTTAGCAAGAATTTCTGAAATATTAACACCACAAGATTTTTATATTCCGGCTCATGTAACAATTTATGGAGCTATTGTTGAAATTGCTCAACGAATGGAACGTCTTGATATTGTAACACTTCAAAATGAACTTGAAAAAAAGGGAGCTTTGGATGACATTGGCGGATTAATGTATTTACTTTCTTTGCAGGAAGATATTCCTTCGGTTGGTCTTATTGAACAACATGCAAAAATTGTTAAAGAAAAATCAGTTTTAAGAGAATTGATTAATTCAGCAACATCAATAGTAACAAGTTGTTACAGCCAAGATCAAGATGATATTTCTACTATTTTGGATGGCGCTGAAAGAACAATTTTTAATATAGCAAATAAACGAACTGATCAAAATTTTGTTCAGTTAAATATTTGGCTTAAAAAAACATTTCAACATCTTTCTGATATAAAAAGTAATGCGGGTGGTTTAACAGGGGTTTCGTCTGGGTTTAGGTCACTTGATACTATGACTGCAGGGTTTCAGCCGGGTGATTTAATTATTTTAGCGGCTCGTCCTTCTATGGGGAAAACATCACTTGCTTTAAACTTAGCATCAAATGCTGCAAGTAATGGTGCGGGTGTTGGAATATTTTCATTAGAAATGGGAGCCGAACAATTAACGTTACGTTTGCTTTCCACTGAATCAGGCATTGCTCATCAAAATATTAGGAATGCAACTATCACTTCAGATGAATGGGTTGAACTTACCAATGTTGCAGCACGACTTGCACAAATGCCTATGTTTATTGACGATACTGCAGGATTAGACCTTACTTCATTGCGAACAAAAGCACGCAAATTAAAAGCACAGTCAAATATTAGTATGTTAGTTATTGATTATTTACAGCTACTTCATAGTAGTAAGCGTCATGAAAATAGGCATCAAGAAGTTTCTGAAATTTCACGAACATTAAAAGCGCTTGCTAAAGAATTAGGTCTTCCTATTATTGCATTATCTCAACTTTCACGTGCTGTTGATAGCCGCATGGACAAACGTCCTATGCTTTCTGATCTCCGTGAATCAGGGGCGATTGAACAAGATGCAGATGTTATTATGTTTTTATATCGTGATGTTATTTATAATCCAGACACGGAACAACCAGCTTTGTCAGAACTTATTATTGGAAAACAAAGAAATGGTCCAACTGGCGTTGTGAATCTGAACTTTTTACGAGAATTAACTAAATTCGAAGAAGCTCACGAATCTTATTGATGAGTTTTTATGTGTTTTGTTAAATTACCTTTTTGAGAAAAAGATTGTCCGCAAGTTTCACATTTAAATGGTTTTTCACCAGTATGAGTTCTATGATGTTTTGTTAAATTATTTTTTTGAGAAAAACATTGTCTGCAAGTTTCACATTTAAATGGTTTTTCACGAGTATGAGTTCTATGATGTTTTGTTAAAGTACCTGTTTCAGAAAAAGATTGTCCGCAAGTTTCACATTTAAATGGCTTGTCACCAGTATGGGTTCTTACGTGAATTGTTAAAGCACCTATTTGAGAAAAACATTTACTACAGTAATCACATTGATATGGTTTTTCACCAGTATGAGTTCTTTCATGACTATTTAAAGTACTTGTTTCGGCAAAACATTTCGAACAAGTATCACATTGATATGGTTTTTCCCCAGTATGAATTCTTTCATGTTTTGTTAAATTACTTTTTTGAGCAAAACATTTTCCACAAGTATCACATTGAAAAGGTTTTTCGCCAGTATGAGTTCTTTCATGATTGATTAAATGTACTTTCTGATCAAAACATTTTTCACAATAATAACATTGATAGCGGTTTGATGGTTTATTTGCAATAATAGAAAGTCCTGCAATAGTTACTTCATGAGGAGCTACTAGTTCAGATGCTTCTTCAGTAAACCATAAAGCTGCTTCTTCATTGGTAATTGAATAGATGGAGCAATCTTCTGTCGCCGCTCCATTATTTTCAAAAGCAGATAAAGAGCAAAATAAGCTCACTGTAAAAAGTAGATATTTTGTAATTTTATTCATTTTCTTCGCTTTCCATTACAGGAGCAGCAATGGCTGCGGCACCCGTTGATAAGAATGGTTTTTCACCAGTATGAATTCTTTTATGCCTTGTTAAACTGTTTAGTACAGAAAAACATCGCCCGCAAGAATCACATTTATATGGTTTTACCCCAGTATGGGTTCTTACGTGAATTGTTAAAGCACCTATTTGAGAAAAACATTTACTACAGTAATCACATTGATATGGTTTTTCACCAGTATGAGTTCTTTTATGTCTTATTAAATTTCCTGTTTCAGAAAAACATCTCTCGCAAATTTCACATTGATATGGTTTTTCACCAGTGTGAGTTTTTTTATGTTTTATTAAATTTCCTGTTTCAGAAAAACATCTTTCGCAAATTTCACATTGATATGGTTTTTCACCAGTATGAGTTCTTGCATGGACTGTTAAATTAGCTTTTTGAGAAAAACATCGTCCGCAAGAATCACATTGATATGGTTTTTCACCAGTATGAGTTTTTATGTGATCTGTTAAGATTCCTTTTTGAGCAAAGCATTTTTTACAATATTCACATTGATAGTAGTTTGATTGTTTATTTGCAATAATAGAAAGTCCTGCAATAGCTACTTCATTGGAAATTACTAGTTCAGATGCTTCTTCAGTAAGCCATAAATCTAATTCTTCATCTTCTTCAGTAAACCATAAAGCTGCTTCTTCATTGGTAATTGAATAGATAGAGCAATCAGATACTGCTGCTTCATTATTTTCAAAAGCAGATAAAGAGCAAAATAAGCTCATTGTAAAAAGTAGATATTTCTTAATTTTATTCATTTTCTTCGCTTTCCATTAGAGGAGTAGTAACTGCTGCAGCGCCTGTTGATAAGATATGAAGTTTTTCATGTTTTTTTAAATTATTTTTTTGAGAAAAACATCGCCCGCAAGAATCACATTGATATGGTTTTTCACCAGTATGGGTTCTTACGTGAATTGTTAAAGCACCTATTTGAGAAAAACATTTACTACAGTAATCACATTGATATGGTTTTTCACCAGTATGAGTTCTTTCATGACTATTTAAAGTACTTGTTTCGGCAAAACATTGTCCACAAGTTTCACATTGATAAGGTTTTTCACCAGTATGAGTTCTTGTATGGATTGTTAAAATTGATTTTGCAGAAAAGCATTTACCGCAAATTTCACATTGATATGGTTTTTCGCCAGTATGAGTTTTTTCATGTGTTTTTAAATGAGCTTTTTGAGAAAAACATCGCTCGCAAGAATCACATTGATAAGGTTTTATATTAGTATGAGTTTTTTCATGTGTTTTTAAATTAGCTTGTTGAGAAAAACATCGCCCACAAGAATCACATTGATATGGTTTTTCCCCAGTATGAGTTTTTATGTGATCTGTTAAGATTCCTTTTTGAGCAAAGCATTTCTTACAAGTATCACATTGATATGGTTTTTCCCCAGTATGAATTCTTTCATGTTTTGTTAAATCGCTTTTATATATAAAACATTTTCCACAATCCTTACATTGATGTTTAGACACGGTATTTTTATTTTCAATTTCATTAACTGATGATGTTGATGAATTAGTAAACCATAAATCATCTTTTTTCTCTGAAAGCAATAAAGCTGCTTCTTTTATTATCATGAGTTCAGGTTTTTCATATTTTGAAAGCCATAAAGTGTCTTCTTCATGAGTCATAGAAGGAAAAAGAGTTATTTCTGTTTCAACTAACCATGAAGGGGTTTCCAGTTCAGGTAAATCAATAGTTGCTACGGCCACTGCTTTATAATTTTCAAGCGCAGATAAAGAACAGAATAATCCCATTAATATCACATATATTTTTTTCATTACAATTTTCTCCATTTAATAATCTTATTTTTTATTTTCAATTTTTATGGTTGTTGATTAAACTTCGTAGCCACTTCAGGATGAGAGACGGGTACTAAAAGATCGAGACTCAAAACATTGTCTTCTTTTACGGTATGAGTTCTTTGTTGATGTCTTTTTAAATTGTCAGTTCGAGCAAAAAATTTCCCACAATCATCACATTGAAAAGGTTTTTTTCTAGGCTGACGATTATGAGTTCCTTCATGGTATTTTAAAGTACTTTTTTGAGCAAAACATTTCCAACAAGTATCACATTGAAAAGGTTTTTCCCTAGTATGAGTTCTTTCATGAGTTATTAAAGTACTTGTTCCAGCAAAAGATTTCTCGCAATGCTCACATTGAAATGGTTTTTCTCCAGTATGAATTCTTTCATGGTTTTTTAAAGATGTCTTGTGAGCAAAATATTTTTCACAAATATCACATTGAAATGGCTTTTGGCCAGTATGAGTTCTTTGATGTCTTTTTAAAGTTTTTTTTTCAGAAAAACATTTACTACAATAATCACATTGAAAAGGTTTTTCACCAGTATGAATTCTTTCATGGTATTTTAAAGTACTTTTTTGAGCAAAACATTTTTCACAAGTATCACATTGAAAAGGTTTTTCGCCAGTATGAGTTCTTTCATGATTGGTTAAATGTACTTTCTGATCAAAACATTTTTCACAATAATAACATTGATAGCGGTTTGATGGTTTATTTGTAGTAATAGAAAGTCCTGCAATAGCTACTTCATGAGGAATTACTAGTTCAGATGCTTCTTCAGTAAGCCATAAATCTAATTCTTCATCTTCTTCAGTAAACCATAAAGCTGCTTCTTCATTGGTAATTGAATAGATGGAGCAATCTTCTGTCGCCGCTCCATTATTTTCAAAAGCAGATAAGGAGCAAAATAAGCTCATTGCAAAAAGTAGATATTTCTTAATTTTATTCATTTTTTTCGCTTTCCATTACAGGAGTAGTAACTGCTGCAGCGCCTGTTGATAAGATATGAAGTTTTTCATGTTTTTTTAAATTATTTTTTTGAGAAAAACATCGCCCGCAAGAATCACATTGATATGGTTTTTCACCCGTATGAATTCTCACGTGGTCTGTTAAGGTTTCTTTTTCAGCAAAACATTTCTCGCAAGTTTTACATTGATATGGTTTTTCACCAGTATGAGTTTTTTTATGCCTTTTTAAATGTCCTTGTTCTGTAAAGTATTTATTGCAATAATCACATTGATAAGGTTTTTCACCGGTATGAGTTCTTTCATGATTTTTTAAAATGTTTTTTCGATTAAAACATTTATTGCAATAATCACATTGATAAGGTTTTTCACCGGTATGAGTTCTTTTATGGGTTGTTAAATTATTTTTTTGAGAAAAATATTTCTTACAAAAATCACATTGAAAGGGATTGGACGGTTTATTTGCAATAATAGAAAGTTCTGCAATAGCTACTTCATTGGAAATTACTAGTTCAGATGCTTCTTTAGTAAACCATAAAGCTGCTTCTTCATTGGTAATTGAATAGATGGAGCAATCAGATACTGCTGCTCCATTATTTTCAAAAGCAGATAAAGAGCAAAATAAGCTCATTGTAAAAAGTAGATATTTCTTAATTTTATTCATTTTCTTCGCTTTCCATTACAGGAGCAGTAACTGCTGCAGCGCCTGTTGATAAGATATGAAGTTTTTCATGTTTTTTTAAATTATTTTTTTGAGAAAAGCATTTTTGACAAAAATCACATTGATATGGTTTTTCACCAGTATGGATTTTTTTATGCCTTGTTAAATTTCCTGTTTCAGAAAAACATCTCTCGCAAATTTCACATTGATAAGGTTTTTCACCAGTATGAGTTCTTGCATGGACTGTTAAATGACTTTTTATAGCAAAAAATTTATCACAAGTTTCACATTGATAAGGTTTTTCACCAGTATGAATTTTTTTATGATCGGTTAAACTTGAGTTTACAGAAAAACATTTTTCACAAGTTTCACATTTATAGGGTTTTTCACCAGAATAAGTTCTTTTATGATCTATTAAAGTTGATTTGTGAGCAAAACATTTTTCACAAGTTTCACATTGATAAGGTTTTTCCCTAGTATGAATTCTTTGATGATTTATTAAAGTTGATTTGTGAGCAAAACATTTTTCACAAATTTCACATTGAAAAGGTTTTTCCCTAGTATGAATTCTTTGATGATTTATTAAAATTGATTTACGAGCAAAAAATTTATCACAAGTTTCACATTGATATGGTTTTGCCCCAGTATGAATTCTTTTATGGTTTGTTAAATGTACTTTTTGAGCAAAAAATTTATCACAAGTTTCACATTGATAAGGTTTTTCACCAGTATGAGTTCTTTTATGGATTGTTAAATATGCTGTTTGAGAAAAATATTGCCCGCAAGAATCACATTGATAAGGTTTTTCCCCAGTATGAATTCTTTTATGGTTTGTTAAATGTACTTTCTGGACAAAGCATTTATCACAAAATTCACATTGATGAAGATGAGTTTTACTTTTAGACGGGATATTTTTATTTTCAATTTCTTGAGCTGATGATGTTGATGGCTCTGAAAACCATGAAGCGATCTTTTCATCCGAAAGTAATAAAGCGGATTGTTTCATTATCATTAGTTCAGGTTCTTTATAATCTGAAAGCCATGAAGGGGCTTCTGTCACAGGATTAGGAACATAAGGTAAAGTAAGTACTGATTCAGTAAGAGCAAGAGCTGCTGCTCCCTCATAATTTTCAAGAGCAGATAAGGAGCTACATAATCCTATCAGTATCAAACATAGTTTTTTCATTATATAATCCTCCATTATTCTAAAAAATGTTTTCACAATCTCTCTAATTATTGTATTTCAAATTGGCAATATTGTCAAATTAGAATTAATTAAGCTTAAATTATTTAGTTTATTTTATAAGCCATTTAGTATAGTCTTCATTAAAGAGTTTTAACTTTAAGCTTATTTTCCATAAACAAAAAGAGACAGTAATGGTCATGTTAGGAATTGATCCGGGATTTCAGTTTGCAGGGTTTGGAATTTTAAAAAAAGAAAAGCAAAAAGCATATTTACTTGATTATGGGTTATTAAAATTGCCTCCAAAGAAGAGTCTTATAGATCGTACCGGACTTTTTTATAATACATTTAAAGAAAAAATAGAAACACATCAAGTTACTCATTTAGCGATAGAAACGCCTTTTATGGGGAAAAATGCACAAAATTTTTTAAAGCTTGGTTATTTACGTGGCATTTTATATTTACTTGTTAATCAATATAAATTAGAGATTCATGAATTTGCACCACGTCAAGTAAAGCTCGCTTTAACTGGATTTGGAGGGGCAAGTAAAGAACAAGTTGCACGTGTTGTTTTGCGCTTGTTTCCTAAAATAACAGAGCCTCAAAAAGATGATGTAACCGATGCTCTTGCAGTAACTTTATGTGGAATGTGGCAACAGAAAAGTAATTATGAATTACGATAGTTAGTATAAAGTCTTGCATTTATTCATTGGTATACAGTATGATCTGCAAAGACGTAGAGAGATCATTGAAACATACTTGGGGCAAAACAAGGGGGCTCAAGATGAATATTAGTATATTAGATGGAAACCCACAAGCTTCTCGAGTGGTTAAAGCACCATTTACAGAAAGAGATATTCTTTATTTACAAAATGCTTTTACTGCTCCAGGAGTTCACACTATTACGGTTGAATCAGTAAAAGAGGGGAGAGAGCTGATTTGTCAGTTATTACATTCTCTTGATTGGTACCAAGATGTTGCATACCTTGCAGCATCTGATGCGATTCCTTATACAAAAGCAACCAATATTCTTACAAAAATTGAACAACCAGTAACTCCTGAAACAATTGCTCAATTTTTTATAGATGAATTTTATTATGATTTTTTATGGATAGAATCAAATAACAGTTTAGCCATTGAACCATGGATTGCAGCCTTCGAATATCAGTTAGAAAACTTTCATATTGATCATATGATTCCTATTATTATTGTTTTATATACTTAAAGTATTAAAAATAGTTTTTATCTTTTTTTAAATTACCTTTAAATCAGCTTATCCAATAAAAATATTTCAGACTGATAATGTGTATTATGTTAAAAAATTGTTTTATATTCATTTTGAATAATTGATTGATTCAATAAGAAAAATTATTTTTATAATATGTTTATTCTTGTGGTATTTCTACAAAATTAAAATATTGAACTCCGGATTGATTAATAGTTATTGAAGGTATGCTGGAATTTTTAAAAGAATAATTTTTAGAATCATCAGTAAGTGTCCCTCCAGAAAAAAGACGGTCCTGAAATAAAGTAGGTGGAAAAGTAAGAGAGTCAGGACTTTCGGGTTTTGTTTTTTGAAGAGTTCTTTTTTGGTGACAATCATAAGAAAAAACAACGACAGAGTTCGATTCTACGCAAAGATCAGAATAGTAAATGATGTCTTGATCATGAAATGGTAAAAATGGCAAAATTGACTCGTAAAGACGTGTTTTTCCTTGCTGAGGTAAAAGAAGATGAAGGGGGAGTGTAAAATCAAAAAGTTTTTCAGTTTTCCATTTTTGATCGTATTTAAAAAATGTATGATATGAAAATGTTATCACTTCATCAGTTCTATTAACATTACTTGGATGTTCAATAAAAAAACCTTGTTCTGTAGTGTGCATGCGTAAAAAAGCAGAAGTATTTTTATGAAGTGTTATAATAGATTCAGCATTTTCAAGATCAAGATATTGGGTATATTCATTTTCAGAATTTTTTAATAACGTATCAAGAGTTGGGGCGTCAAAAGTATTATTATTGATTTTTTTTAATGGATATTCAGTTTTAATAATTCTGTACCCATGTTCATCGCTCCGTTCAATGCAAAAAAGAGCGTTTTCTATTTTTACAGGATAGGTATAATCATTATCATTACTTACTGTTAAGCGAAATAGATCTCCATCAACAGTGGCATGAAAAAGATTATTATGTTGCCGTTCTTTTGCTCCAAAATAAAATGAATGATCATCAATCCAATGAATAAGAGTTAAATCATAGGGTCCATATAAATCAATTGATTTTGGAGATCGTTTATTTACATGTTTAATACGAATTCTATCATTATCAATAAAGCTGAATGTTTTTTTATTCGGCAGAACTGTGAGCCCTGAAGGAGAAAAAGAAGAAAGAAGTCCTTTAGTAGATTCACCCGTTAAAGGATTCCAGAACCATAATTCAAGATGATTGTTTTTTTGATAAAGCACGCACATTTTATGTTCTTCTTCATGTATAATTTCTGAAACAGGATATAAAAATTCTGTCTGGTTAAGAGCAAACGCTGTCGTTATGCAAAATAGTAAAGACATGAAAAAATAATTATTCATGG
>JAIPGS010000005.1 GCA_021735725.1 Candidatus Babeliales bacterium | reverse complement strand
TATATTTTGCTATACATTTTCTAAAAGTATATTTTGCTATACCTTTTGTTATACTTTTTCTAAAAGTATTATATTATATGAACTTGACATATTCTTTATTGGTTATGATGATTGGAAGTGTAATTATTCAAATGTTTGCCATTTATTTTGTGTAAGCAATAAGGTTCGTAAAAGATTTTTTTCACGAATTTCTGGGTCTTGTGTTTTTTTTTCATCATCTTCTTCAGGAACTAAATTTTTGTCATGCAAAGCTAGCTGATTTAACGCAATGTGAATTCCTGATCGCGCCAACCGTTTTGCCTGTTCTCTTGTTTTTACACTTGCAATAAAATTATTATACACACTTGCCTGAAAATAAAGTTGTGTTGCAATAATCACTCCAATAGTCAGCATCATAAAAGTCATGATCAACATAAATCCTGGGCGTGTTGTGCTTTTCATTACTGCATACCTCCCATTATAGATCGAGAACCAAAAGGTACTTGATTTAAACTTTTTTGAGGAAGCGTTGGGGGTTGTTTTTGTTGTGGCCCCTTAATCTCTGTTTCTTTTTTTTGCTCTACCAAAGGCTTAATGCCTTCTAATAAAATTTCTTGTTGATCATAAAGCGGAGAAAAAATATATTCCCGCGCTTCAGTCTCTTTTTGTCCTGAATAAAGCATCATATTCACTCTTATAAATGCAGGAACAAGTTTCATTTCTTTTCCCTCTTCTGCCAGTTCTGCAACTTTTTGAGGGTCCCATGATTGTATTTTTGAAAATTCACGAGGTTCTTTTTTTCCTTTTTGAGAGTTATTTTTTTCAGAAGATTTTTGAGAAGGGTCGTCTTTTTTTAAAGTATCTTCTTTTTCTTTTTTCTTAACTGATTCTGCATAAAATTCTAGCGTAAAAGTTTTTATCTCTCCAAAAACTTTAAAACTTTTTTCTTTCCCTTCCCCTTTAGAATCAATCGCTTTTTCATCAAAAATATCGTCCACTTCTTTTCTATAAAGCGCAAATAATCCTTGTTGTTGATTGTCCGGTTTTAATTCATACACAATACGCATAGTTCGAGGTTTTCGCATATTATAAACAGACAAAGGATTAGTAGTAATAAAGGTAAAAAGACTCATATTTCCGCCATTACCATTTTTACAAAAAAAAGCTTGTGGAGGCGTTATTATTTTTTCTTTTTTTTGATCATCTTTTTCATTATTATCTTTCTTTAAAGACTCATCTTCTTCAGAAGACTTCCCAACTTTTTTAAGTTGAGGAACAAAAACACCAGCAATTTCTTTTTCCCATAAATTATCAAAAAGAAGGTACCGAGTATCGGCTGAAGCTATTGATATAACACTTTTTAATGATTTATTAACCTGAAACAAACTTTGAAATAACAATGTTCCTAAAAATGAAAAAATCGTAACTGCAATCAAAATTTCAAATACTGAAAAACCTTTTTTATGCATCTTTTTCCTCCTTTTCAGGATTAAAAGAAAATTGCATAAATTCTAGCTCTTTTTTGCCAGACCATGCTTGCCATGTTCCTTTTACTTTTTGTACATTCATTCCTGTAAAACGGAAAAAAAATGAACCTTCTGACAATTCTTTTTCTGTATATTCTATTTTTATATCTGGATTGTCGTACTGCTTATCAAAATTTTTTTGCCGTTCTTGATCAGGATTCATTGGTAAATAATAAAAAATATTTTGTAATTTCCCTGTTCTACTAGTAAAATCTTTATTCTGTATCACACGACTAATCACTGTGTTTTGCATCATGAGTATCGGCACCAATAAAATTCCTAAAATAGCTACCGAAATAACTGCTTCAAAAAGTGCAAATCCTTTTTTATTATTTTTTTTAGGGGCGTTGATAATCATCATAGACTTCAAACTCCACACTAAAAGGGTTTAATACTAATCCTATTTGTCTACCTTCATTCCCATCTGTCGCATCTTGTGTATCTAAAATATTTATAATCGCTTCTTGTGCTAGTCCTTCTGGAACAATAAAAAACCAAATATCTTCAAGCTGACTTCCGGTTGCATGACGCCCTACTTCATCAACACCTTCAACATAAAAATTTTCAATTTTATATCGCTCATCCCACACAAATCCTGATTTTATATACTGTGCATGTATATCTTTAAAAATAAATTTTCCCGCAGCATCTTGTTGCTGTGTCCGTTCTTGAATTTTTAGAGTTCTTTGATTCAGATTAAAAACAATTTTATGAGGATGAGCAGATTCAATAGTTTTTACCCATGCACGGCGCACAACCGCATTCAATGTACTTATAAATTCTTTACGTTGATAAAGTGGCACCCGACCTGAAAAGTTAGGCACCACTATCATTGCTATAATACCAAGCAACGCAATGCTCAGTATTATTTCTATTAATGAAAATCCAGAAACTATGTTATTCCGCATGAATCCATTCATCTTCTTGAGCTGCTTCACCATTTTTACCAAAAGAATATAATTCATATCGACGAGAGGATGATGCATCATTTAAATGATATTGAATTTCATTCAGCCATCCATCAACCGGAATATAATCAGGATTTTTTACTGCCTGTTTTAAATAAGGACCGTTCCATTTTTTTGCTATATTTTCATCATATGGTTTACGAGAAATATCAGCTAAAGATTCTGGATATCTATTTGTGTCTAAATGATATGATTCAATAGCTCCATCAACCACTTGCAGTGTGCTTTTTGTTGTTTTTCTTCGAGAGTCTTCAAGTTGCCCTCCAAAAAAACGAGCTGCTCCAACAACCAAAATAGACATAAGCGTTATTGCAAACAATATCTCTATCATACTAAATCCATGCTTTAGAGTCTTTGTTATCATAAGATTCCTTTCGATAATTAAAATTACGTTAATGCACCACTCATCTGAGTCATTGGAAGTGCAATAGCCAATACAATAAACCCAACAATCAATCCGAGTAATACTGTAACAAATGGCCCAAGCGCAGCAGAAAGATTGTCTGCTTTTTCCGATAACTCATCTTCATAATTTTTTGCTACTTCCAAAAGCATTTCATCTAAATTTCCACTTTCTTCTCCAGTTGCTATCAAATAAATAGCAATCGGTGGAAATACTTTTGTTTTTTTTAAATACTGAGCAATTTTACCTTGTTTAATAATATTGTCACGCGCCTCTAATAATGCTTTTTTTAAGACACTATTATCAACAATGTTACACACAATATCAAGCGCATCAGAAAGACGAACACCTCCTTCTATTAACATTCCCAATGTTGAACAAAATTGTGCCACTGCTCCAAGTTGGGCAAATGTACTCACAAGAGGAAGCCTTAATTTAATTCTATCAATTGTGTGTGCCCCATTTTCAGTGTTTGACCAATAAGAAAAAGTTGCAACAATTCCTATAACTAAAAGCACTAATAAAATGTAATGATTCAACATAAAATTTGAAATTGCCATTAAAATTTGAGTTGGAACAGGCAGATCTACTCCTCCACTGGC
Organism: Candidatus Babeliales bacterium; assembly: GCA_021735725.1. Lineage (GTDB taxonomy): Bacteria > Babelota > Babeliae > Babelales > CAIQNR01 > JAIPGS01. Next base: position 16,739 of record JAIPGS010000005.1, on the reverse strand, counting down.
AAATGTTTCAGCCATTTGCGGAACAACCGATGTTAAAAGAAAAATAGTTACAATAAATATTAGTCCCAGCTGAATTAACGGATTTCTTAACGCACTAGAAATACGCTTTTTCATTTCATCACGTGCTTTTAAATAAACAACAAGACGATTTAAAATAATTTCTAAATTTCCACTGGCTTCACCCGCGCGCACAAGTTGTACATAAATATTTTCAAATACTGCAGGATATTGCTTTAATCCTTCAGCAAGAGAATGACCTTCTTGAATGCCGTCCTTTATAGAAATTAAAATAGTATGAAGCTGACCAGTAAATTGTTCTGTTAAAAGCTCAATTGCTTGAAGCAAAGGAACCCCTGACCGCAAAAGAACAGCAAGTTGTTGTGTAAAAAGCAAGACATCTTTAAGAGGTACTTTTGTTTGAAAAAAACGAGCAAACATTCCTTGATTATTAGATATTTTGTGAACAGGCATAAGAGAAGTTGGATACACACCTTGTCGTTTTAAAAGTTCACGAGCTCCGCCTTCTGATGGAGCTTCAACCTGGCCAGATTTTTTACCCCCATCCCGAGCAAACCCTTTATACGCAAACAGTGCCATAAAACTATCCCTTGCTATTGTTTCTAATCCATCATTCTTCTAAAAAATAGAAAAATCTAAATCCTGAATAACACAAATCTCTTTATTTTTTTTTATCTTTTTATGTTAAACTACTTTCATAATGTACCACCTTAACCCAGAGAGGTGCAAATATGAATAAAAAAATAGTTATTTTTTTACTCTGTGCCGCATTTTCTTTTTCTCAAAAAGTATTTACTCAAGAAATACTTAAACAAGGAAAAGAAAATCAAGTAAAAAGAAAAAGAGAACGAAGAATTCGTCGAAAAAAAGTTATTAAAAATTTTGATGCAGATTTTTCTAACCCGGACCAGTCATTACCCCCCCTCCTCATTACATCTAACGGCCCAAAGAATACAAAGGGAGAAGAATCTCTACAATTTAATTTTGAAAATCAAAAAACAAAGGCTGATCAAGAATTAAGTTTGTTTTTAACTGAAATAGAATTTACACACTCGGGAATTGCAACATTTTTTAGCCAAAGTTTTAACCGTAAGGAATATGGAAGAGATTTTTTACCCCATAATTTTTTACACTTTACACAATTTTTGCGCTACGGAAATCAATTAAATCAGCCGACTACATTTTTTGAAGGAGTAATACGGCTTTTTCATCAAAAATTAAAATCAAGCACTTTTGTAAATGCATATGCTCTTGAACTCATGCTGATTGAAGCAACTCCTTATCTTGAACAACAATTTCCAAAAGAAGAAAAACTCTTTTTTTGGAGTGATATAAAAAAACTTTTATGGACAAGTTTTAAAGATAAATTTTCATTTTTACAAAAAGACCCCATGGCCTTTTTTGAAGACATATCAGATGATATTATTGAAAAAGTTAAAATTCATGTTTCATCACCAGACAAACTCCGATCAAGCATTTTAAGATTTGTAGAAGGAAATGTAGATAAAGTTATATGGTCCCCTTACGATCAACTTGATACATGGACATCATTTAAAAATTTAGGAAAAGCAATCACACTTCTTCATGAAAAAAACATTATAACTGATCCTTATGATCTTAATGATCTTTACTGGGGTCTTGTTGAACGATATTGCTACTTTTTAGAACTTACAGGAACACTTCTTAATGAAAAAACTATCGCAACAATTCATAAAGATCTTCTCAATAATCCTCCTTCATGGATCAAAACAGAAGAACAAGAACAAGGGCTTGAAACTAAAAAAGACCGTCTTCTTCAGGCACTTGTTGAAACTAAAACTAAAGTTCTTTTTTCAGATCAACAAATGGTTCACTCTTTAAAGCCGCTGGTCGTTTAAAAAAATTTAATTACATTGACAAAAAAAATGATTCATTTAGTCTCTCTGAAAGAAATAAATATATATAATTTTTTTAATTTATAAAAAGGATTTTTATGAAAAAACAGTTACTTTTTTCTCTTCTCTTACTTACAACTTTAGGAAACGCATCTGCTTCAGAAAAAAAAGATGTTCACCCTTGTAAAAAATTTGCTCGTGACAAAATAAGCATGGTAAAAGATGCAATCAAATTAGCACCTCTTACTGCTCTTGGAGCTGAATGGTGGCAAGTATGTGGGTTAGCTTTTGCTGAATTTTATGATGAGCTTACTCAATATACTGTTAAACATCATTTAAATAGTGACAAGCCTCTTTCTGTTACTATTAAAGTATTAACCAATCATTGGGCACAAATTGGTGCTGCTTTAACAGCTGGATACATCACACAAAAACAAGCTCATGATAGATTTAAAGCTTTCAGTGCAGCACTTGTAACACTTTATGCTATGAACACAACTGCTCTTGGTTTAAATGAACTTGATAACGCACTAACTGAATAAGTACTCTGTTAAAAAAAAAGACTTTAGATGATTTTCTAAAGTCTTTTTTTTTAACTTAAGAGCTTATCAGAAAAATAATATTGCCCTAAAAAGTTGATTAATATAACTCAACCAGACTGAGTTTTCACGTATTTATATTTTTTGGATAAGCTTTAATATGTATTAAAAATTAAATGTTATTCCACAACCAAGAGAGCCTGTTTGCACAGAACGTCTCCCATTAAAAGGACGATTGTAATAAACATTTAATTGAGGTTTATATTTATTATTTTCTTCTGTTGCTCTATCATATTTTGCTTGAAGAATAACATTGTGTGTTGTCCATTCTTTAATACTTTCTGCTGTATTTGCTGTTGTTGAAGAATAATCATTAGAAACAACATATAATGTTGATCCACCTTGTTTTATATGTTGATATGCAAGTCGTACAGAAAAGCCTTTAAAAATTTGTGGTTCAACATATAAATTAAATTTTTGCATAAATCCATGATCAACATTCACGGCAGTTTTTTTAAGAAGAAGCAGTTCTGTTTGTTGTGAGTGCGTTTTAATTCTACGTTCACGAGTATTATTAAAAGTATGCATAAATTCAACTTCAACACCTGCATCACACCAATGTTTTAAATTCATATCAAGTCCTGCTCCCACAACAATCCCCACAGTACCATCATTTCCAAAAGCTACCGACATAATTTTGTCTTCATCTTTTTTTTCACCAGTCGGAAAAGTAAATCCTGCTTTAATAGTTGTATCAACTCGTTTAAGCCATGGTTTGTATTGTATAAATTTACCACTCCACCCACCAATTACACTCAGATCTCCCAGCCCTGTTTTTTCCCAATCTTTTAAATTTAAACCTTGCCCAAGAGCAGCTACATTTTCATGAAATGAATCTGTAATATTTGTTCTTACAAGCGCATCTTCAGGAGTAATATTTTGAGTAAGATTAGTCCATGCAACATTTTTTAAACGTGCATTATAAGCAGGAAGAAAAACGCCAACCCAAAAATTATTTTCAAAATTATAGCGAGCTCCCCATAAAAAACTGTGTGTGATTCTAAAATCCCCTGTCACAGTAAATTGCCCTAAAATGCCATCTTCATTTGGACCTAAAAGAGATTCAAGAACAGCATTTTGCGTAGTTCCTTGTATAAATCCTTTTAACATTCCAATTGCATCTTGCTTTGCATGCAAATACCGTAAAGGAGAAACATTTTCAGCATTCCCATTATAAGCATGAGTTGTTACGCCATATAATGCCATACTAGAAAATTGTAATTTTTGTTCATCCCAATGTGATGGTTTTAAATTCACATCATAAGGACGTAAAAAATCAAGCGGAGAAGTTGCACATAATGCTGTTGACCACAACAATGCAAGTGCAATAATGTTATTATTTTTCATTATGTAAACCTTTTTTATTTCTTAATTTATTCATGAACCCGTACACCAAAATCACCATATACCATCCATGAACCAAGCGATGAATTTCTTATCATCCCTCGAATAATGCCTGCATTTGAAACTCCAAAATCTATTGGCTTTTCCCCTGATTTATTAAAGATTGAACCACCCTGAACCAACAAAGGAACCCGTGTAAACTTTGCGGCAACTCCATTTTTTGCCGGCTCAGCACTTGTTAAAAAAGCTCCATCAGTTGTAAAATGATTCCAAGAATATCCAGCCGAAAAATAAGGGCTGGTAACAGATGTATCTGATATATCTTGTACAAACACATTGCTTACCAATTCAAAAGTAGCATTATCAATATTGCCAGCTGCAACATTAGCAACATCAAAAATATGAATATGAGATTGTTCAAGCCCAAGAGAACTTTCAAGCACATACAATTGCCCCCCGCTTCCTGTAGTTGCAAATGCTTCTTTAAGTGCAGTTGGAGAAATTACATAAATTTGTTTAATAGTTCTATCATCTGTTCCAGGAAAATTAAATTTAGTCCATGTTGGCGTTCCTGTAATATCCGATCCATTGGCAACTCTAAATAATCCTTTATTCGTTCCGATAACTCCACATTTTCCTGAAATTGCACAATCAGAAAAACTATCATCATCACTTAATCCTAAAGTTGCAAGTGTTGCAATCGGCGTTGCTGTGATGGTTTCATCTAATGTGTTTACAGGAATTCTATCTAATTGTTTATCTGTCATAACATATAAATTAGCACCATCACCCCATAATTTTCTTACATTTGTGTAATTACCAAGTTCTACAAAAGTGTTTAGCTCGCCATCAATATTTTGGAAAAAAGAAGTCAATCCTGTATCAGGCCAACTATAAAAATTTGTTGCCTGACGCAATACAGCAAGTCCTTTAGTTCCTCCAACAACAAAATAAGTTCCATCATCGTCTCCCCCATCATTTTCTACTACAATTTCTGCACACGTAATTGCTTCAAGAGCATCAAGAGAGCCGCCTGAAAGAGAAATCATAACAGTATCGGTTCCATCTAATTCACCTGCTGTTATTGAGCCACCTGTATATGTTTTTTTATCATTACTAAAATCACCAGTAAATGGCACATAAGTTGCACCAGTATTACTCATTGTCAAAGCCATCACAACTTTTTTATATCCTGTTGCAACCATCATTGCAGTTTTGGAACCATCTGTTGTAACAAAAGCACTTGTTGCTGTTCCATTGGGAAAATCAAATAATCCAAAAATCCCACCATTATCAGAAAATTCTGAATTTAATTGTGAAATTAAACCAACAGAAGCATCAGCTGCTGTTCCGCCAAGAAGATCGTCATTATCACTACTTCCCCATTGAGTAAGATTAACAATGTCATAATCTGTCGCTGTTACCCCACCAATTGTAAAAAAGTTTCCTAAAATAGGGGCGTATGCAAAAGCATGCAATCCAACATCTCCATTTTTTGGATGAATCACACGTTGCCATGCTGTCCATCCTTTAATTACACCACTTTGATCAAACAATGCTTGTGAATAAAAAATTCCAGCTTCTTCTGTTGCGTCTTTTGCAGCATGAACAAAAACCGTATCTTTATACACTTGAACATCTTGAATGTTTCCAAGATTAGGAATTAATCCACCCCCAACATTTACTCTTAGTGCATCTGCAGCAACAGCAGTGTTTAATAAAGTTCCTTCCGTTGCCGCTGTTGTAAATGTTTTACCACTAAATACTTTTGGTTTTCCCATTATTGTATTAACAAAATAAGAAGTTGTTTCATCTATTTTACTTGCCAACGTTCCATGTGTTGTATCTGTTCTCCATGTTGTTGCAAAATCCGGGTCTTTACTTTTATCAACAAGAGCAAGACAATTAACCGTTGTTTGTTGATTTTCTCCTCCAGCATGCCCCAAAACAATTAAATAGCTTGGTCCTTGTGAAGAATGAAGCACGCGGACTTTATGCGCCTGAACATCAACTCCGTCCCCTGGACCATTTCTTTTAGCCCCGACAACTTGTGTTCCAAGCCCTGCCTCAAAAGCGGCATCTGCTGCTATTTTATTGAAAATTAATTTATTTGCTTCAAAATGGCCAACCATAATTGATCGAGCCCCATCGCCATCTGCTCCTGCTCCCGTTACTTGCAATGCAACATATAACCTTTGAAGAGGAACATCCCAATACATATCAACAGTTGGCCCTACCACAACATCATTTGCAATAGCCAAAACCCCCGTTGCAGTTGTTAAATCAATAGGAACTGCTTTTACAGTATCATTTTCATTAACAGCTGCTACTTGTTCAAGCGCAGTTCCTGCTGCATTTTTTAATAAAACAGCAATTCCTGAACTTGTTGCTCCAAAAGCTCCACCATTTGGGCTAACTGCTGCAACAACAGTATTGTTCCCCACTCCTGTTACATGTTCAACTTGTGCAGTTGTGTTTGGGGTTGCATCTTTAACATCTGTTGTTTTTAAAATTGTTTGTGTCGATGCGCCAAGGGCAGAAGTAATCCAATATACATTAGTAGGCTCTCCCAGTTTAACAACTGCGGGAGTATTATTTGCCATACCTAAAAATGAAATCCCTTGCCCATACAATGGATTTGCAGCTCCTGCCACTCCATTTACTGTCGCAGTTGCTGGTGCTGCAGCTGTAAACGCTGTCCCTCCGCTTGGAACTCCTGCGATTGAAAATTTATCAACATTGTCATCTGCTCCAGGAGTATCTGCTGCAGCTGCAACATAAAAAATTTCTGAAACTGAATCGAATCCCTTTTGTGCCAGTAAATCGAATGAAAAACTTGTGGTAGGGTTTGCTGTTGTTACATCGCCCCCTAATAATTTTGCAGCATGTACATCAAAACTCTGTGTGATGCTCCACAACAAGAGAATTGTGAAAGTTATTCTTTGTGTTGTCATACTATCTCTTTCCTTACTTATTAAACATCTTTTTTTTTATATCTCTGCCAAGTATAAGCAAAAATGAAAAAATCGCTACTTCAATAAAGTAAAAATTGACTCTTTTCTTGAAAAATTATTATCTATCTAAGTACTATCAACAAACCTTACAACAATAAAAAATAAAGGGCCCGTGTAACAAATTATTCAAAAATATATGTATTTTATTTTCATGAAAACAGGAGAACCCCCATGAATAAAAAATTTTTTATCATTTTACTCTTTTCGTGCGCCACACAGATGCGCGCAACAAATCACGTGAGCCACAGTTTTTTAGCTACTGATAATCTTTTTATCCCACAAATAGATCGTTATCAAGATTTTTGGCACAACAAGGAAGTTCCTCTGGGAAATCAAAAAAAACTTTCTGTTTCTGTTTTTGGAGGCGCTTCAAATGATTCAAAAGGGCTCAATAAATATTTTGGACCATTTGATAAAGATTCGTTCATTGTAAAAAACAACACAGGAGGATCTGTCGATGTTTTTGGCAACCAAGATATTTTAGGAAACAACTTCAATCTTGAAACAGCCACTGCCACTTTTCATAGTGTCATTACCTTTAAACCACAATGGTCTGTTGTAGGGGCTGAATTTAATTTATTTTTTCAGCGATGTACCAAATATTGGGCATCAGTTTCTATTCCTGTGCACTACATTAAAACAAATATGAACATTGACGAAAAAATTGAAACTCCTGATGGGGGAGCACTTGCAGGAGCATCTACTCTTACTTTTACCAATTCAACAACTGCAGTTGGCTCTATGAAAGATGCTCTTAAACAATCCGCTCTTCTTTATGGTAAAATTGATGGAAAAAAATCAAAAGTAAGGGCTGCTGAAGTTCGCGTCACTGTTGGAAAAAATTGGAAACGTACCACTGATTTTTATGTGCAACCATATGTAGGAGCATCACTTCCAACAGGAAACAAAGCAGAATCACAATACCTCTTTGAACCTATTGTTGGTAATGGCGGTCATTTTGCATTATTTTCTGGAGCACATTTTGGAACAAAAGTACGGGAAACAGATGAAAGCATTATTTTTTTAAGTGGGCAATGGAATACAGAATATCGATTTTCTAATACACAAGTGCGCTCAATAGACCCAGGCGGAAAACCATGGGGCCGTTACCTTGCAATGTATGCAACAACTGCCGACATGACTGTAACAACAGCTACTTTTGGAATAAATCTTACTACAAAAAAAGTTTCAGTATCTCCTCATTTTACTCATAATCATGAATGGCAATTACATATCATAAGAAATGCTTTTGATATTAATCTTGGATACCGTGCGCGCATTCAATCAGCAGAAACAATTGCACTCAAAGAAGCATGGACTAATCCTGCTATTTCAGATTTAGAAGGAACTAACTCTACCAGTCCATCACGTGGAATTAACTCAGAACAAGAAGTGTTTACAGGTGCCGGTGGCACAACATTCTCTCCAATTCGGGAGCATGAACTTAATTTAGATTCAGCAGCTGTTCCTGGAAATACAGCACATACATTCTTTGCTTCAATCAGCAAAGCGTGGGAAAAAGAAGAACGCGTTTTTTCTTGTAATGCAGGAACAAGTTATACTTTTGGATCAAGCAACGCAACACTACATCATTGGATGCTCTGGTCTTCTTTGGGTATTAATTTTTAAATACCACTTTTTCTAGATTAAAAAGGTTCTAGCTATTCCGCTAGAGCCTTTTTATTTACAATAGCTGCTCTCTGTGGTATAAATGAATCAACTTTATTGTCTTAGGGGATCAAAAAAATAAAGAAAGTTATTCATGCATACTAAGATTTTTTCTGCAACCACCATCGGTGTTGATGCACATTGTGTTGAAGTTGAAGTTGATTTATCTTTTGGGATGATCAATTTTTTTATTGTTGGACTTCCAGATACTGCTATTAAAGAAAGCAGACAACGAATTTTAACTGCGCTCAAAAATTGTGGCATCAAAGTTCCTGAACGAAGAATTACTGTTAACCTTGCTCCTGCTGATCTAAAAAAAGAAGGAACATTGTTTGATTTACCAATTGCGATAGGAATTTTACAAGCAGGAAAAATGATTCATGTTCAAAAACAATTTTTACATGAAACACTTTTTATGGGCGAACTTTCTTTAGATGGAACAATCAAACCAATGAAGGGTGCCCTTGCAATTGCTTATGATGCAGTTAAATTAGGAAAAAAACGAATTATTGTTCCCGCACAAAATGCACAAGAAGCGGCTCTTATTAAAGAAGTAGAAGTTATTGGAGTTGAAAGCTTAGTTGAACTCATTGCTTATTTGCGCAATGAAAAACCACTTTCTCCAACACCTCATTCCTTTCAACCCGCAACAAAAGAAGCCACTTCCTTTATCGATTTTTCTCAAGTAAAAGGGCAAGAACGTGCAAAACGAGCATTAACAATTGCTGCAGCAGGGCGTCACAATATTTTATTTATTGGACCTCCTGGATCAGGAAAAACAATGCTTGCAAAAAGACTTGCAACCATTATGCCTTCAATGAACTTTCAGGAAATCCTTGAAAGCAGTAAAATTTATTCGGTCAGTGGAAAATTACAAAATAAATCACTTATTACCACTCGCCCTTTTCGTAGTCCACATCATACTATTTCGCAAGCTGGACTTGTTGGAGGAGGATCATTTCCCCGACCAGGAGAAATCAGTTTGGCACATCATGGAATTTTATTTTTGGATGAATTAACAGAATTTAAACGGGACACATTAGAAGTTTTACGCCAACCGCTTGAAAATAAAAATGTATGTATTTCACGTGCAGCTCATGCCGTTACCTACCCCGCATCATTTTTATTAATCGCAGCACTTAACCCATGTCCATGTGGTTTTTATGGGGATACAAAAAAAGAATGTACCTGTTCGCAAAACACTATTGAACGTTATTTAAACAAATTATCAGGTCCTCTTCTTGATAGAATTGATATTCAAATTCATGTACCAGCAGTTGATTATGACACCGTAAAAAATAAAGAGTTGCAGGGAAAAAGTTCTACAACTATGAAGGAAGAAGTTGATGCAGCAGTTGCATTACAACACCGTCGTTTTAATAAATCACAACAAAATTCAACCATGAATCCTGACGAAATTGAAACACATTGCACTGTAACAGACGCAGCCGAACAACTTATTAAAAAAGTATTTGATCAAATGAATTTAAGCATGCGTGGATATCACAAAGTTCTTAAAGTTGCACGCACCATTGCTGACTTAGAACAACAAGATATTATTGATACCATGCATATTAAAGAAGCATTAATGTATCGTTCTTTAGATAAACATTTTGAAAAACAAGGGTAAAAAGGCGCCCAATCAACCTCACAACTATCCATTCATTCAAAAAGCTGACTGGATTAAAATATTCGATTTGACAAGAGTAAAAACGACCTGTACTCTGTAATAACTTAAACAAATTCGGACGCGGGGTAGAGCAGCCTGGTAGCTCGTTGGGCTCATAACCCAAAGGTCGCTGGTTCAAATCCAGCCCCCGCTACCAAATTCCAAACTTAATATTTTAAAGCTTATTATAAGATGCAAGTCTTATTTTATATATTTTTATTTAATTTTTTAAATAATTTATTTTTCTTTTTTAATCTAAAAAATAGAGATTCATTTTAAAAAGATTTCTCGTAAAATAGAGCAATCCATAAAAAATAAAAACAAGTGGGGCTACCCATATCCAAAATCCAAAGCTTTGAGTAAAGAAAAATGAATAAGGTAATGATTCTGCAAAAGAATATAAATAAGGATAAAGTAGGTAAAAAGGCAATAATCCACAGATCACTTGAATGCTATATTTAACTACAAAATATCCAAGATCTTTAAAATTAATTGCAAACGCATGAACTCTGCATAAAAAGAAAAGACCTAATATTGTTTGGATAAGACCAGACAAAGATGTTGCAAGGGCCAGTCCAAATCCGCCCCAAATTCCTACAAAAAAATAATCAGTAAATCCATTAAAAATAGTTGCTATAATCGCAATAATAATCGGATAAAATGTGTCATGAAATGAATAATACATACTAAAGATAATTTTATTGAGAGAAAAAAAACAAAGACCGACCATAAATCCAACTAAAATAGTTCCTGCTTCAGGAACGCGATGTATTGAAAATTTTGAAGAAGTAGAAGCAAGCAGTGTTAAAAAAATATCTTGCGAAAAAAACATCATAATAAGTGTTATTGGAATTGTTACCCAAATAATAAGCTTAATCGATTCGGTAAGATAAAGATGTAATTTTTCCGGTTGTTCTAATTTAAGCCGTGTAAAATGTGGCAATAAAATTGTTGAAAAAGCAACAGCAAAAACTCCCAAAGGAATCCCCATAAAACTTGTTGCATATTTTATTAAAGTTACCGATCCTGTTGGCAAATATGAAGCAAAATGTTGGTCAATCACAAAATTAGCTTCCATCACGCTCATACTTAAAAAACATAATAAAAATTTTATAATAATTTTCATAAAATAGGTTATCGTTGTCGCATTCCATGCCGTAAATGAAAAACCAAGCCGATAATAAGTTATAATATGCATAATACACTGAAGCGCTCCACCTCCAATAATAGCCCAACATAAATAAGTTGGCGGATAGGCTCCATATAAACACATCAAAATTCCAAGAATATAACTAACATTCAAAAGAACAGGCCCAAAAGATGGAATAAAAAAATGATTAACGGATTGCAATGCCCCTGTTAATAAAGCGCTGCTAGAAATAAAAAAAATAAAAGGCATTAAAATGCGCAATAAAGGAACTGTTGCTGCCACTTTTTCAGGAGAATATCCAGGAGCAAAAAGATGAATTATTAGTTGAGCTTTCCACATAATAAAAAAACAACATACTAATAAAATCGATTCAAAAACTAAAAAAACAAGTGTCGTTAAACTACTTGCCTGATCTTTACCTTCCTTCTTATAGATAGTAATCAAAGTAGGAACAAATGCTGCAGTTAAAGCCCCTTCTGCAAAAATTTTCCGTAAAGAATTAGGAAGCATAAATGCTGTTGTAAATGCATCTGCTAAAACATCTACTCCTAAATAGCGCATTAAAAGTATTTCTCTGGTCAGCCCCAACATTCTACTTAAAAAGGTGTTACTTCCAACTTCTAATGTTTTTTTAAGAAGAGATTTTTTATCTGATACCGTATTCACGAGTACGCTCCTGTGTCTGATTGATCATTTTTTCATTGTGAATCAATTTACCATCTTTTAATATTAACATTATTTCCATTTTCTCTGCTACCAAAGGATTATGAGTACTTATAAGCAATCCCATATTCCATTTTTTTTGAAAAGTAAGCAGAAGTGAAATAATAGCATTTCCTGTATGAGTGTCCAGATTTCCTGTAACTTCATCTGCCAGTAAAAATCTTGGTTTATTAATAAGTGCACGAGCAAGAGCAACTCGCTGTTTTTGACCCCCAGAAAGTGCTCCCACATCCCAATGTGCTGTATGTTGCAACTCAACTGAATCTAAAAGAAAAAGAGCCTGCTCTGTAGATTCTTTTTTATTTTTACCATGCAGCGTTCCTGCTAATACAATATTTTCAAGAACTGACAGCTCTTTAATCAAATAAGGAGACTGAAAAACAAGAACTATTGATTCACAAGAAAAATCATTCATACTAATGATACCACTTGTTGGAGTGTCTATTCCCGCAAGAAGATGCATTAAAGTTGATTTTCCTGAACCAGATGCACCCATAAGAGCATAAGATACTCCTTGTTTAAAAGAATAAGTAAGAGAGGTTAAAACAGGTTGTATTTTATTATCAATAAAAAAAGATTTAGTTAAAGAAATACACTCCAAATACAAAGTCTCTTTCACAGCATTTCCTTTATTTTGAAAAAAGCATTTTTATCTTTGAGTCATGCGCATCAACTATCTTACTTCATTATCTCCGTTTTAAAAAGGACCATCGAAACAAAGAAAGTGAAAATGTTGTGTTCCTGATTCTTTTTACTTTAGACTAAACCATGAACATTTATATATTTTGTTACCGGGGGGGTACGAATGAAAGCGCTAAACAAGGGTATTAAAGAGGAAGTAACAACAGAAATATTGCCGATTATACCGACAATGGATGTTGTTGTTTTCCCACATATGATTGTGCCACTCTTAGTCTTAGATGAACGTATTATAAATGGAATTAATAAGAGCCTTGAAGGGTCTAAAAGAGTTCTTTTGCTTGCTGCTAAAAAAAAGATAGATGACTATCAAGGAGCTATAGGAACAAAAGATCTCTATGAAGTTGGAACAATTTCTACAATCATGCGGCTCATAAAAATTCCTGAAGGTGGTGTAAAAATTCTTGTACAAGGAGTTTGCAAAGCTAGAGTTAAAGATATTATGACCGACAATAATATTTTAAATGTATCTGCTGAACCACTCCTTGAAGATACAACGCCACCAGAAGAACTTATTGCTCATATCAAAAATATTAAAGAAATAGCTGAAAAAGTAAGTGCTGCGAGCCATTCATTTAGTCCAGATTTTCATATTATTCTTTCAAAAATGAATGATTCTGCAAAAATTGCTGATTTCATATTGTCACACTTAAATTTGACAGTTGAAGATGCGCAAGCACTTCTTGAAACAGAAAATCAAGCAGAATTTCTTGAAGGAATTTTAATGCAACTAAACAAAGAAGTTGAAGTTGCAGAAACACAAGAAAGAATTAGATCTCGCGCTCGTGATTCTATGAACAAGGCTCAAAAAGAATTTTATTTACGGGAACAGCTCAAAGCTATTAAACATGAACTGGGCGAAGATGATCTTGAAGAAATTGAAAAAATGCGAGACAAGCTTCTTGAACTAAAACTGAGCGAAGAAGTAAATAGTGAGGTTTTACGTCAAATAAATCGTCTTGAAAAAACTTCACCTGATTCTGTAGAAGCAACAGTTACCAGAAATTATATTGACACCATTCTTGCTCTTCCATGGAAAACAGAAACTAAAGATAATTTGAATCTTAAACATGCTCAAGAAATTCTTGATGAAGATCATTATGGACTTAAAGATGTTAAAGAACGCATTTTAGATTTTATCTCTGTGCGAACATTAAAAGAAGATGGATATGCTCCTATTTTATGTTTTGCAGGTCCACCTGGAATTGGTAAAACATCACTTGGAAAATCTATTGCGCGTGCTCTGGGAAGAGAATTTTTTAGAATTTCTTTAGGGGGCGTTAAAGACGAATCTGAAATTCGTGGACACAGAAGAACTTATGTCGGTTCAATGCCTGGAAGAATTATTCAAGGTATCAGAAAAGCGGGGTCAAATAATCCCATTATTATTATTGATGAACTTGATAAAATTGGTTCAGATTTTAGAGGAGACCCTTCAGCTGCAATGCTTGAAGTTCTTGATCCGCAACAAAATAAAACATTTTATGATAACTACTTAGGAATTCCATTTGATCTTTCTAAGGCCATTTTTATTGCAACAGCAAATGATCTTAGCAATATTTCTGAACCACTCAGAGATCGTATGGAAATTATTCATCTTTCAGGATATACTGCTCCAGAAAAACTTAATATTGCAAAAAAACACCTTGTAAGAAAAGCACTTTCTGATACAGGGTTAACAGGTAAAGGTATTGAATTTAGTGATGAAGTTATTCTTGATCTTATTCAACATTACACACGAGAAGCAGGAGTACGTAGCCTTGAACGCGTTATCAGAAAGCTCTGTTCAAAAGCTGCCAGAACACTTGTTCAAGATAAAAAATCGCTCCTTTTTGATCCGCAAACACTTGTAAAACATCTAGGGCAAAAACAGATAATTGATTATGACAATTCTCTAGAAAATGAAGTTGGAATTACTAATGGCCTTGCATGGACTCCTTTTGGCGGAGAAATGCTTAAAGTAGAAGCTATTTTGATGGAAGGAAAAGGAAAAGTAATTCTTACAGGACAGCTTGGGGATGTAATGAAAGAATCAGCATCTGCTGCATTAAGTTATGCACGAGCACATGCAAAAGATTTTGGCATTGATCCTAAGAAATTTACAGACTTTGATTTACACATACATTTACCAGCAGGCGGAGTCCCTAAAGATGGTCCTTCTGGCGGAATCACACTGCTTTCTTCTATCTTATCAGTACTTACTAATCGTCGAATCAATGCAAAATATGCAATGACAGGGGAAATCAATTTACGTGGTAAAGTTATGCCTATCGGAGGCGTAAAAGAAAAAATCTTAGCCGCAAAACGTAATCATATCGAGACCGTTTTTCTTCCCTATCAAAACAAAAACGACATTGCTGATCAAGCAGACATATCAGAAGGAATCAACCTTGTTTGGGTAGAAAATGCTGAAGAGGTGATTGACCAAATACTATTACCACTTGAAGTTTAGACAAGTATGAAAAAAGTGCTAACTATTGGTGGAGCCACTCAAGATATTATTATTGAATATCAAGAAGGCTCCTCCTTGCACATTGAAAACACATTTCCTCTTCGCCTTTCATGGCAAGAGGGAGGAAAAATAGAAATAGAACATCTTCATTATGCATCAGGAGGCGGAGCAACTAATACCGCTGCTTCTTTTGAGCGTCTTGGTTTTGAAGCATCAACCTTTTTTAAAATAGGCAATGATGCAGCAGGGCATGCAATTGTTCAAGACCTTGAACGGTTGGGAACAACTGTTCATTATACCAGTACAGATACACTTCAGACAGGAACATCATTCGTTATTCCTATTCCCGGAAAAGACTCCATTATTTTTTCCTACCAGGGAGCAAACGAAACATTATCACAAAAAGAATATCCCGTAGATCTTATAAAGGAACAAGATTTTATTTATATATCATCACTGACAAATAAAGCAGCTGATGCACTACCTCACTTAACTCACAATGCACAAAAATATAGTCAAGGAAAAGGAATCCGTGTCGCAGTAAATCCGGGAACAAACCAACTCAAAAATAATGCACCCTCCCTTAAAGCAGCACTTTCATCTATTGATGTATTAATCATGAACACAGAAGAGATGAAACTATTTGCAACAAATCTTAAACCTCGTCATTTTAAATCATCTGGTTCTGGAATTATTACAAGTGGACCCCCACTTGCCCGAGCAATTATTTCAGCAGAATCAATTACGTTCACATTACACGAATATTTAAAAGAAATACTTTCACACAAAGTAAAGCGTGTTGTGATCACTGACGGCAAAAATGGCGTCTATGTTGCCACAAAAGACACTCTCTACTTTCACCCTGCACTTCCTGTTCCTGTTGTTAATTCTTTAGGAGCAGGCGATGCATTTGGTTCGTGCTTTGTTGCACAACTAATTCAAGGAAAGAGAATAGAAGATGCGCTTTTTTATGGTCTTGTTAATGCTGCTTCTGTTATTGGATTTCATGATGCAAAAACCGGATTACTTTCACAAAAAAAACTTGAAGAATATAAAGAAAATCTTGATACCAGTTTTTTACAAACCTATCCATTACATTTTTAAAAAACTTACCCCTTCTGGTAATAATCATTTACAATTCCTCCTTATTTTTTTAAATTATCCACAATTACTATCTTCTCAAAAAAAAAGAGGGCCTTGTGAAAAAAAAATTATTACTATCAGCTCTTTGGATAACTTTTTCTACTTTTACACAAAATTCTGATATGCGGAACTATCAAAAAGCCTCTGACCAAGTTATGACAACCTATAAAAAAAATCATACCCATCAAACCCTCGCTTTTGTTTTACATAAAAAAGAACAATACATTCAACATCGTAGAAAAGAAATGTCTTTATGGGACGTTGCAGAACTGCTTAATGCTTTTATAGATGAAAGCGATCCAGACATTCATCAATCTCAACTTTTACATGCTGTTCAAGTTGGCCAAGCAATGAAACAAGATGGACTTTCTGAAGATTGGATTGTT
>JAIPGS010000004.1 GCA_021735725.1 Candidatus Babeliales bacterium | reverse complement strand
GTTGTTGTTGTGAGTCAGCTAATTGTTGTTTAAGTTTTTGATTAGCAGTTTGTTTTTCTTTAAGTTGTTGTTGTGCTGCAGTAGAATTATTTTGTGTATCTGTATGAGCTGCCTTTAGATTTTCAAGTTCTGTGGCAAGGGTTGTATTTTTAGCATCCATAGTTTCTTTTTCAGTCGCTAATGCTTTCTGAGCAGCATTTAATTTAGCAAGCTCTTTGTCTTGATCTGCTTTTTCTTGAGCTATTTTATCTTTTTCATCAGACAGAGCTTTTTGTTCTTGTGTAAGTTGTGCTAATTGTTGTTCAAGTTTTTGATTAGCGGCTTGATCGGATGCAGATTGTTCATTAAGTTTTTGCTGAGCAGCTTCTAATTGATTTTTTAAAGTGGTTACTTCTGTTTGATGACTATCTAGTGCAGTT
This sequence comes from Candidatus Babeliales bacterium, assembly GCA_021735725.1. Taxonomy (GTDB): domain Bacteria; phylum Babelota; class Babeliae; order Babelales; family CAIQNR01; genus JAIPGS01. The sequence continues at coordinate 22,345 of JAIPGS010000004.1, read as the reverse complement.
TTATGTGTATTTGTATGTTCTGCATTAACACGTGCAAGTTCTTGTTGAAGGTTTGTTAAATTATTTTGAAGTTGTTGATTTGTACTGGTAAGTTTTGTTACTTGTTCATTCAATAATTGAGTAGCTCCTCTTTTTGAAGAATTTTCTTTATCAAGATGTTCACGTAAAGATTGATTAGCAGTTTGTTCATTTTTAAGTTGAGTTTGAAGTTGCTTAAGCTGTTCTGTTAATTCTTGTGTTGCGGCTTCTTGTTGTTTTGATCCCAAAAGCATAGCATTATGATTTTTAGTAAGAGTGTCAAAATCGCTTTGTGATTTTTGTAACTCTTGTTCTAATTGGTCAATATGTTCTTGGAGAGGCGCATTATCTTGTGCGGTTGCAGCTCTTGTTGTTTGTTCATCAAGAAACGTTACCATTTCTTGAACGGTAGATTTTCGGTGAGAAAAAGGATTTGCGGGATAATATTTATCTAAAAAGTTTTGAATTAACCCTTCTCGTGATTGTGGACTTGTAATATAAGGGAGTAATTGGGAGTCAATATACGCTATCATAGCAGTTTTATTTGCTGGCGATTTAGGCACAGCTGTCAGACGATTATATTCTTTTATGTTTGCTGCAATATTCACAGAAAAAAGATGTGCATGAAATAATGCCACAACTGCCACCAATATTATTATTTTTTTAGATTTCATGATTTTCTCTCTCTCCATATTTAATCATATACTCCATTTTATAGTATTAAGGATAATCTATTGGAATGAGTAAATGCAATAAAAAAGACCCTGAATTTTCATTCAAGGTCTTTTTACGCTTATTTTGTGTTTATTTATTTAAAGGTCTGTTGTTTGCTTGTATTCAGGCATACTTTCATTACCCATTACTTGACTCTGAAGCTTATTTGTATCTCTTTTGAGTTGTTTTACTTTTTCTGAAAAAGCATCATATTTGTAGTTGCCAGCTTCATACTGCTTTATTGCCTTACGAGCATTAGTTATTGTCTTTCTTACAAAATTCTCAAGATTTTCAGAGTGTATTGCGGCATCAGCGTTCCACTGTTCCGTCGCCTCACTTAATTTTTGTTGAGCCCTGGTTACTGCTGTTTCTACTTGTTCTTTTGTTGGTCTAAGTGCGCCACCAGATGATTGCATTTCTGCTGCTCCTGCTCCTGCGGTATTAGATGATGGAACGGGCGATAAGGGGCTTTTTACTACTGCTGCGGCGGTATTAGATGCTTGCATTGCTGGGCCTTGTTGTGCGGCTGCTTGTTGTTTTGGTGTCTGAAATGCGCCACCACTTGATGCCATTGGTGCTGCTGCTTCTACTTGTTGTTTTGCTTTTTGTTGTTGTTGTCTTTTTATTGCATCGGCGGCTATTTTGTCTGCTGCTGCTTGCATTGCTGCTTGGTCTGCTGCTGCTCTTGCTTTTCGTGCTGCTCGCATTGCTTTGTCTGCGGCTGCTTGTTTTGCTGCTGCTTGGTCTGCTGCTGCTTGGTCTGCTGCTGCTACTTGTTGTGCCATTTGTGCTTGTTGTGCTGCTGCTGCTTCTACTTGTTCTTTTGCATTTTGTTGTTCTGGTGTCTGAAATGCGCCACCACTTGATGCCATTGGTGCTGCTTTGTCTGCGGCTGCTCTTGCTTTTCGTCCTGCTTGCATTGCTGCTTGGTTTCCTTGCCCTTGGTTATCATCGCCATCATTATCACTGTCCGTGCTGCTGGCACTGAAAGAAGTAGATCGTGATGGAGTTCTTGATCCATGTCCTTTCCCTTGGTTATCGTCGCCATCATCTTGTCCGCGTGCTTGGCCTGCTTGATGGTGTGCTTGATGGTGTGCGTCGCGTGCTGCTTCCATAAAGGCTTGAGTTGGCGCTCCTCCGTGTAGAGTAAATACGTTCAAAAATTCTTCAATGTTATGAATATCAGGTGCGCCTTCTGCTAGGTGGATAAATATTTCTGTAAGATTTGCAATTTCTTCGTCTGTATAGAGTCGGCCAAAATGGTCAGCATTAATAAAATAGTTGTCTTTAAGTGCTTGTTTCCATCTTGCTATCTGTTTTTGAGCAACACCTTTTTTAGTGTCCATCCATTGAATTGCTTGCAGTAATTGTATTGCCATATTTATACCTTCATGCTGATTTTGGTTTTGCTGATCTTGTTGTTCATATATATTTATCGGGCCTAGACCACCATTATCAACATTGTTATTAATAAATCGAGCGATTTCTGGTCCTTTTGCTGTGGCTAGATTAATTGTGTTGTGATTTTGGTTCTGCATGGTTTTGACCATGCGAACAGAAACTCCAAGTACTATAAGTGCGGCAAGGCCGTAGAGAATTTTTTTGTTCTTTTGTTCCATTACGAAACTCCTTTTTTAATCTAAATTATTTCTAGAATGAAATTTGTGCTTTAATCCAACCACATACTCTATCCATTCCTGTGTTGTCTGTTGCAAATTCATAAGAAGCTCCTGCTTCAAACACGCGTTCTTTATGTTGAGGGCAGAATGTTCCCACGCTTGCATAAATTGATTGTGAAATGCCACCTGGATGCGCAGCAGAATTAAAATCTATATCAGATTCTTTAATAACAACACCTTGTTCGGTGTCTACAATGTCTAAGCCTTGTAGCATGTTTCCAATAGTACGGAATGGGTTAGTGGTAGTGTCGACATTAGAACAAGAAGCAATAGAAGCATTTTCAGCCCACCCATTTTTAAGTTTTACTTCTTCACCTTGGCGAGCATGTACAGTGTATCCTAATGTTGCATTCCATTTTTCCCCTACATAACTGAATGATGCATCTATATTTCCAAAATAACCCGGAGAAACATGAACATCTTGAGTCATAATATTGGTTCCAAAATTTAAACTATTAACAGTGGTTCCAGCTTTTGCTGCTGCATCTTCAAACATTGTTAAATATCTGCTCCATGCACCGTTATATTTTAAATCCATAGTACGTTTTTGTGTGTTTTGGAATAAGTATTGATTTTCTATGCGGTAACTTGCCCATACTCTTCCAGACTTTAGACTGCATACATCAAATTCACCATGAGCACCTGTCATAATCCCAAAGTGGCCACCATTACCAACAATAGGTTCAAACATATAGACAGCTTCTGCTTTGTTTCCTGTTGGTAAAATAACACCAAGGTAAGGACTCATGTACATATCATTTCTGTTAAACATAAGTGGTTCGTAACCAATTTTTAAAGTTAAATCAGCAATGCCTGTTTTTGTTCTGACCCCATCAATTTTACCAAAGTTCATACCGTCTTGTTTAAATGCATCAATCATATTTGCAACAGTATTTTTTCCTTGAATCCCAACTTGTGCTGTTGCATTAGCGGCAGTTATATCAGTTTCGTCTAAATGAAGATGATTTCTTACATGCACAAGGGATGTTTCTATAGCACCCCAATAGCGGTTACGGAATGGTCTGCGGAAAGAAAGACTTGCTCCATAAAATGTTTGGCGTGGTTTCATGATAAGAGTAGATGCAAAAGTCCGCTGTGTCGTATCGTCAGTATCTATATTAAAGTTGAAAGCTTGTATATCTTTTTGAAATGCTAAAGATTCGTCCGCCCCTGATCCATCAAGTGTATTTTTTACGCTTAATGTTGTTTTGCCCATCATAAAATAGCGAGCAAGGTCATCGGAATTGGTAGAAGCACCACCAAATGCAGAAATTTGTAAGTTTTTCATTCCAAGAACACGGCCTTGATTGCGCGCTTGGTCTGTCAATAAATTTTGACGAGCCATTGGAACTTGAACTGGACGAACAGAAAAGAACGATCTGGATACATCATTAGCTACGAGTGTTCCCGCACTCAATAAAGCTAATATGCTTAGTGAGATGAATTTCTTCATATCTCTCCCCTTTTTTATGAGATTATAATACCCTTGATTTGTTCTCATTACACTCAATGAGACTCTGGTATTTATGATATCAAAAAAAAGTTGGCAAAATCAATATTTGAAAAGTTTTTTTTAAAAGCGATGAGTAGAAAGTATTATTGGTTTGTTATATAAAGATTTTTTTTAAAAGTGTCTTCATCTTTATTATGAAAGTATTCTTTTGTGCAGCTTATTGTTAAAATGTGCATCTAACTTTACAAAAAATTGTTGAATCATTACACTCATACATTATGAATTATATAAAACAGCATTTGGGAAACGCGGGAGAATCGGCGGTTACAGATTCACTTATAAAAGATGGATATACTATTGTTGCTCGTAATTATAGAATACGTGGCGGAGAAATAGATATTATTGTGCGTAAAGATGAGTATCTTGCATTTGTGGAAGTAAAAACGCGTAAAAAAAGTTTATTTCCTCTTTCTGAAGTAATTACTGTATCAAAACAAAAAACAATAATAAGAACAGCAAAGCATTTTCTGGCTACTTATAAAGAGCAAACTCTTGATACTGTGTATCGATTTGATGTAGCTTTAGTGGAGGGAAGTGATTTAATCATTACATATATTCCTAATGCATTTGCAGGGGAATAGATTTTAGGGGATAAGTATGAATGCTCTTTTAAAAAATTTTTTAATACGAACTATTACAACAGTTTTTTTTGTTGTTCCTGCATGGTATTGCTTTCTTTATAAGCCTCCGTTGGTAACTACAATTGGATTAATTATACTTGCGGCATGGATTATATTTGTTGAATTGCCTTGTCTTGTAAGTCCTTGGGGATGGCAATTTTATGCACTTGCGCTTTTCTATATTTGTTTTCCTTTTTATGTAATGATTGGGATGAATCAACATGTTTTTTTTCGATTTTATTTGATGGGTGCAGCTTTTTGGATATTTTTACATGATACCGGAGCTTATGTAGTTGGTACTTTATTTGGTACGCATAAAATGGCTCCAGATATTTCAGCAGGTAAAACATGGGAAGGTTTTATTGGAGGGTTTTTAGCTGTGGCTGTTTGGAATATGTATAGTATTATTTCTATGGATTATAAATCTCTATTTACTGCACAAGCGTTATTTTTTGTAGGATTTTCAATAACATTCACATCAGTGGCAACATTGGGAGATCTTTTTGAATCATCACTAAAACGTCGAGCTGGAGTAAAAGATTCAGGATGGATCTTGCCTGGTCATGGTGGAGTTTTAGATAGATTAGATTCATTATTGTTTGTAGTTCCTTTATTGTGTTTTTATATTGCATACACAACACAGCTATCGTTTCCGATGGTTTCTTTTTTTGATGTCATTAAAAAGATTATGTTTCCACGTTTTTAAAAAAAATAATAATGAAATCTGGATTGCTACGTTCCGCTTGCAAGGACGTCTGCATGAATGTGTGTTTGTGGTAATGATATTCACTGAGTGATTTATATATAAGATTTTTTATTGAATTAACCTGGATTGCCGCGCTACGCTAGCAATGACGTCGGCTGAGTAGGTTGTTTTTTTAGAATGCCCCGGGCGAAGATGTTTGTTTATATGTAATGAAAAAAATAAATAAAGAAATCCTTTTGCCGACATCATTACAAAATAAACAAACTTTCATGAACATTATCACAAAAAGACACAGAAGCCGACGTTATTCCAGAAAAAAACAACCTACCTCTGCCCGCCGACGTCATTGCGAGCGTAGCGCGGCAATCCAGGTTAATTCAGAATTTTATTCATTTTAGAAACACAAAGAAACTTATTTCCCTTTTAAAAAAGAGACGGCATTATTTTGCTTAATAATCTGTTGTTCTCCTGTAATCATATCTTTAATGACAACAGTTCCATCTTGTTGTTCCTGTTCTCCAATAATTAAACAAGTGGTAGCTCCACTTTTGTTTGCTCGTTTCATCATATTTTTTGCAGCACCTTCAAAGAATGTTTCAGTGTATAACCCATGTGCAATAAGTTCGTCAGCAAGTTGGAGCGCCAATGGATTTTGTGCAGGATCTAAAGGAATGATGGCATAGAGCGCAGGTTTGTGAGGCATTGTTATATTATTTTGAATCATTTCTAAAAGTAACATAACACGATCAATGCCGATTGCAGCGCCGAGCGATGGTTGATCTTGTTTGCCTCCAAGAGAAGCAACAAGTGTATCATATCTACCCCCGCCACAAAATGCAGATTGCGCACCAAGGTCTGGACTGGTAAATTCAAATACTGTTTTGTTATAATAATCAAGACCGCGAACAAGGCGTGGATTATAAATATATGAAACAGAAAGTTCTTGCAATCTTTCTTGAAGAGTATTCCATTCTTGTTGTGATTGTTCACCTAAATGATTAATTAAATGGGGAGCATTAACATAAAGTGTTTGGCAATCAGGATTTTTACAATCAAAAACACGTAAAATATTAGTATCTTTGCGAATTTTACAAGTATCACATATTCCTTGCAGCGTTTCTAAAAATATTTTTAGAACAGATTTGAAGTCAGCACGTTCTTGTTGTGTTCCTAAAAAGTTTATATGAAGGGTGTAATTTTCAAGTCTGAACTTTTTGGCAAAAAGGCGATCAAGCATGGTAATAATTTGTACATCTTGTTCAATAGCTGCCGATCCAATACATTCAATATTGAATTGATAAAATTGGCGATATCGTCCTTTTTGTGGACGCTCATAACGAAACATTTGTCCGATAGAAAAAACTTTCCATGGTACTGTTTGAATTCCGTTTTCAACAAATGCTCGGACTGTTTGTGCAGTTCCTTCAGGGCGTAAACAGATACTTTCAGATTCTTGATCAGAAGACGATGTAACAACAAACATTTCTTTTGAAACAACGTCTGTTTCAACTCCTAATGAAGATTTAAAAAGATCAACCGATTCTAAAATAGGAAGTTCAATATGAGTAAAATGATACAGTTCAATTTGTTTCTTTATTGTTGTGATTGCAAAATGAAATAATGTTGTATCTAAAATATCTCGTGTTCCACGAACTTTTTGTATCATAGTTAGTCCTTATTTTAAGTCCTCGTATTTTAGGGGAGGATGCTAGTAAGAGTTTAAAATTTTGAAACGTAATCTGTTTTTTTATCTGCATGTGCAACAACACGAGAAGTAGTATTAAGATAATGAGGAAAACGTTTTTCGAGCAATGCTAAACGTGATTCATAACGAGCAGTATCTCCTTGCGCGTAAGCAAGTCGGCATTCAAGTTGTAATACATGTGCTTGTGATTCAGGAATGACGCTATTAAATTCTTTTTTCATAAAAGCAAGACGTTTATCTGCCGCTTTAAAACTTCTTTTTTTCAAATAAAATTCAAAAACATGAGTTTCGTTTTCATAGAGTAAAGCAAGACAGTGAGATTTAATTTCTTTAATATCCTGTGAATATTTTTTGTATGCATCACCTTTTTCAAGATAACTTTCGGCAAGTTTTATGGTGTCGCGAGTTGGGCCTTGATCACGGTCAGATGAAAGTGTCTGATAAAAAGCACACAGTGTTTTTTTGTAATGAGCATATTCAGCATGATTTGATCCTGGGTATAATGAAAGAAATTCACCATATGCTTCAAGCGCAGATTTGAGTGATCCTTGTTCAAATAAAATATCAGCACGAACTAATTTGTAGTTTTTTATGAGAACAGAATCTTTAAGCCGAGCAAGGAGTTTATCAACATAAAAAAGTGCTTTTTCGTACCATCCAAGTTGTAAACATAAATCTAAGACTTTTTTGAGCTCTTTGTCGGTAAGTGATGCTGCATCTTTGCGATACGTTATTGTTTTAAGTTCATCTTTAATTATTTTAAGATCATTTTTAGAAAATTGTTTTTTCGCTTTTACCATCTGGGGGCGCGAAGGTTCAATTTCTTTCTTAAAGTTAAAACTTTTAGATTGAGGTGAAATACTTTCCAATGTAATGGATGGACTATTGTTTCCCAAAAGTTCCTTAGTATCTTTTTTACGAGCTTGTACTGATACAATACAAAAGCATAATCCGATAATAATTCTTTTTTTCATATCTTTTCCTTATTCATACTCTCTTTTACATAAAACCTTTAGTGTAGGAATACTCTATCATATTGAGCAATCTCTATCAACAATGCCGTAAGTTTGCTATCTTATTTTTTGAAGTGGGAAAAAATTAAGCCAGACCAGCAGTTTTCAAGGTGTAGCGGAGATAAATATGTTAAAAAAATCTATTGGCCAACTTTTAATCGATAAAGGTCTTTTGACAGACCAAGTACTTAAAAATGCCCAAAGTGAGGCGTCAAAAGCTCGAATTTCATTTGAACAATACATCGTGGAAAGCGGCTTGGTTAAGGGGGAGGTATTGGCGGCGCTTTTTGCTGAGCAACTCAATATCCCTTATTTTGAAACAATTTCAGATAATTTTGCAGATGCAGAGACTCTTTCAAAAGTCCCCTTAAAATTTTTGAGGGAACATGGGGTAATGCCTTTAAAAGAAAAAGGAAAACTTTCTATTGCAACAGCTGATCCAACAGATTTTCAACCACTTGATGAATTAATGCTTTTATATGGTGGTAATTTACCTTTAGTAGTTTCAACAAGAAAAATTATTATTGATGCTTTAAATCACTACTATCCGCTTGAAACAAGCGAAGACATGATAGATGATTTAGAAGAAGAAAATGAAATGGGAGAACTTTCTTTTGGAGATATTGATGAAAAAGATATTTTAAATGCAGCAAATGATGCACCGATTATTAAATTAGTAAACTATATTTTGTTTCAAGCCGATAAACGTGGCGCATCTGATATTCATATTTCACCTCAAGAAAAAGAAATTCGTGTTCGATATCGAATTGATGGTGTTATGAAAACAGTAATGACTCCTCCTAAACGAATTCAAGGAGCGCTTGCTTCACGTATAAAAATTATGTCGAATTTAAACATTGCAGAAAAGCGACTTCCGCAAGATGGCCGTATCGAAATTAAAATTTCTGATAAATCAATTGATATTCGTGTTTCAGTATTACCTGTAAAATTTGGGGAAAGTATTGTAATGCGATTACTTGATAAAGGCCGTGGATTTACCGATCTTGAAAAAATGGGGTTTGGTGAGCGTGATATGAAAGCAATTAATGATATTGTCGGAAATCCTAACGGTATTATTTTGGTAACAGGGCCAACCGGTTCTGGTAAAACAACAACATTATATTCCATTCTTGATCGCTTAAATACTTCAGATGTAAATATTATTACGGTTGAAGATCCCGTTGAATATCAACTTGCAGGAATATCACAAGTACAAGTTCATGAAAAAGTTGGTTTAACTTTTGCAGCTTCATTGCGATCTATTTTGCGACAAGATCCTGACATTGTAATGATCGGGGAAACACGGGACGCTGAAACTGCGCAAATTGCAATTCAAGCAGCACTTACAGGGCACCTTGTATTGAGTACGCTTCATACAAATAGTGCACCAGCAAGTATTACGCGTTTAATTGATATGGGCGTTGAGCCATTTTTAATTTCATCATCAGTTATTGGGGTTATTGCACAGCGACTTGTAAGACGGCTTTGTAATGAATGTAAAGAATCCTATCATCCTACTCAAGAATTATTAACAACACTTGGCATCAAAGCAAAAGCAAGCACTATTACTTTTTATAAAGCAAAAGGATGTGCTGAATGTGAAGATTTGGGTTATAGAGGCCGATTGCCACTTTTTGAGGTTATGAAAATGACAGAAGATATTTCACGGCTTACTATGGAACGTTCTTCAACAACGGTAATGAGGCAACAAGCGCATAAAGATGGAATGCAACTTCTTGTAACTGACGGAATTAATAAAGTTCAACAAGGTTTAACAAGTATTGATGAAGTGCTTTCTGTTGCGACTGTGTATGATGAGGCTGCTTAATAAGTATTGAGAATGTTTCATATTTCTATAAGATGGTATGAATAAAAAATATTTATAATTCCAAAGGAGCTTTTATATGAAAAAAATAATGATGCTATCACTACTCTTGGTACAATTGCATATTTTTGGGGCAGAGGCACAATTAAGGGGGGATGATGAAAACATTAGACTTATAGATTCTCCTTATCTTGCAGCGGCTGTATGCTGGAGTGCTGGATTTACTCCTGAAGATAGAGATTCTGCCAAAAATGAAACCATAGAAACTCTTATTAAGGCACCTCTTTCTTTGATGAAAAAATTAAAATATTCCGCTGTTATCCATGAAGATTTTTTTTCTAAAGAAGATGAACGGCCTCGTCAAGCAAGTTTTCAAAGAGTTAGTCTTGAAAAAGATGCCGAAGAACTTGAAAAGGTAAGAGAAGAATATGATATTCCAAGAAGTAACGTTTTCTCATCAGGTGTAGTTATAGGTCTTAATTTTTTATCGCGATTAAACGCTGATCTTTGTTTGTCGTATAAAAAAGATACGCAAGATGAAATTGAAAGAGTAAGAAATTTTTTGCTGTTTAAATCTAGCGCCGATGTGGCAACGATTAAAGATCAAGTAGGCCATGTGGCAACATTGTTTTATGATTCAGACGATAATATTGTTACATTGCGTACACAGTTGACCCAAGAAGAGCAAAAACAAGTAAGGACGAAATATAAGGATATTAATGGGTCTCTTTTGGTTTGGAAAATAGCAAGAGAAATTCTTATAAATGGTCAAAAAGATCCAAAGAAACAATATGCAGTTATGGAATATTCTGAAATAGAAGGAGAAATGTCTAGTTCCCCACTTTTTTCCTATTTAAAGTCTGTTCCTGTCGGTTCTCGTGATTTTATTACGTTTTTCTTGACCATGGCTCCGCAGGGGGATGTAAAAGCTTATAGGCAATGTGGTTCGGCTGATCTTAATGAAGAAGTTCATTATATAAAACGAGAAAATAGTTTAGTAGCATCTTTTTGTGCACCTCATTTTATTAAAAAAGAAGATGGAACATTTGATATTGGAAAATCAGGATTAGATTTACCTTTATCAATATCATATTATGATTATAAAAAAGGCGAAGTTGGTGACGATATTCGTAGAGGAGATGCTATGATTAAAGAAATAGCTGTAAAAGAGGCTTTGGCAAAACAACAAGCTGATAGACAAATGAAATCTCTTGAAGATAATAAAGTTCAATAATAATAATTTGAAGATAAAGTTCAATAATAATTAACAAGTATTATTGAGCTATTTTCTATTGCGACTGTGTATGATGAACGGGGAGAATAATTTCTTTTTTGCACCTTCATATTCTCTGAGTTATGCTTTGATATTATGAATACTTATACATTTACAAAGAAAATTATATACGGATTATTAGGTGGATGCATTATAAGTTCATTGTATATTCAAAACAGTGATAGATGCGCAAAGGCTCTGACGGTTGAGATACAAAAAATATTTAAGCGGGATTTTAAGGCGCATTTTTTGGGGGAATTAACAACTGTTTCATTATTTCCTGCAGCACTAACATTAAAAAATGTGTGTGTTGTTCCCGTTGATTATACTGAAAAATGGGATTGGAAAGCAGAGCAAATAGATGTATCTTTTTCTCTCCTTTCTTATTTTTTTACAAAAAAAATAGGTTTTGAAATGAATTTTTATAATCCAATTATTCATTCATCTATGATAGATAATCAACCATCAATAAAAAAACATATCGATACTTATTTTACAATGTCTTCAATTGCTGTTCCTCTTGTTCCTGAAAAGGTTCACGCATATAACGCACACATATTAATACGTGACAAACCAAGATTCCAAAAGTGTGCGCTTTTTGTTGATGGATCTATGATATGGAAAAATGAAAAAATGAGTGGAAAATTATTATGTCGTGATGGGATATTTTCTTTTCATGATGAAATTTTTATAAAAAACATTCAAGGTACTGTTTCTTTTGATACAAAAAAATTATATCAAAAGTGTCTTTATCCTGTTACAACAACTGTTTCATTTAAAGTGCCTTTTTTGCCTCAAGAAAAACAAACTTTTGTATTGAATGGAGAATGGGATGGGTACAAAGGAAACTGTTTAGGAAATAATGAAGATAGTTCATTTATTGTAAAAAAAGCACTTATAATGTACCAACATAAAAATATATTATTTGATATTAATGCTCAGTGTGATTGTTCATTAGGGGCATATTTTGTAGGATTTAATGACGCTGCCCAGGATTTTTCTGGAACAGCTACTATTGCTCTTTCAGGAACTCCACAAGCAGCAACAGGCATAATGAATATACAATCTATGGGATATAATTCATATGTTTGTGACAAGGCAGAACTTTTTTTTATTACTGATAAAAAAGATATGAAGGGAACTGTGACATTTTCTCATAAAAATCAAAGAGGAAACGGGAATTTTGTTTTTGATCTTTTTAATCAAACAGGGACATGCGCTTTACAAGCACTCACCCCATGGAATGTTTTTAAAGAATGGAATCTTAATCCTTCTCTGAGCCATCTTGCTTGTTTTGTGAATGAAGGAAATTTTTTATGTGAACATGAAGCAACAATTACTCATAAAAAAACAGAAAATTGTGTACATGAAAAAGGTGAAATTAAACTTTTTAAAAATGGATTATTAGATTTTAAAGGAATATGGTCAGAGAAAATGTACCAAGGAAAAATGGAATTTTTACCAACCATTAAACCGCATTTTTTTTCATGTAAAGATAAACAAGGAACAACGCTCTTTACTGTTACAGGTCATTATCCTGATTATACACATTTTGACGCACGTTTTTCTTATAAATTGCTGCGTGAAGCAATGAGTGAGTGTTTTGATTATGATATTCCAGGTGAAGGCAATATTGTATGTACCGGAAAAGTAAAAAAAGATTCTGTAAAAATTGCTGTACATAGTCAGGATATAACTATTTCTGTTCCTGAGACATATAATTTTATTTCTGAAATAAACGCGGAGGCTCTCTGTTATTATGATCCACTTTCTCTAGATGTTACTCATGTTTTATTATCTCTTCATAAAGGAATGATACAAAGTAAAGGTATGGTGTTTGAATGGGATGATCAGGGAAATTTAAAAACAGTGAATGCTACGTTACACTTTGAAAACTGTTTTTTAAATGTGAAGAAAGATTTTTTTGCATTAATTTCTGGTGATATAGCATTGAAAAAACAGAAAGATGCTGATTTTTTGTTGAATGGATCTGTAGAGATTAAAAAAGGACAATTAAAAGAAAATCCTTTTTCTTTTCAGGGCCAAAAAAAAGTAACTCAAGGTATGATGCCATCACACCTTTTTGAAAATATTCCGCTCAATCTTTCCCTTAAACTTTTTTCTCATCATCCAGTTCATATTAATACACCTTTTGTAACATCTCAGGCTCTGCTTGATCTTGATATACATAATACATTAGTTGCGCCTTTGTTTTCAGGATCATTAAAATTTAACAAGGGAGCGCTTCATTTCCCTTATAAATCATTATCAATTATACATGCAGATATTCACTTTTTGCCTCATCAATCATATGATCCTTTAATTCATATTGTGGCACGAGCGATGGTAAAAAAATATACGATTACACTCTCTGTGACAGGGTCCCTTGAAACACCTCATATTACTTTAGATTCGGTTCCTTATCTTGCAGAAGAACAAATTTTAGCATTGCTTTTTACAGGGACAGTAGAAGACACACTTCCGGGAATGGTTCCAGTTTTTGTGGTGCATAGTTTGGAAAAATTATTATTTGGATCTAATCAATATACAGATAGTTCAAACTCATTATTAAAAGATTCTCTTAAAAAAATACGATTAGTCCCACGCTTTTCTGATCAAACAGGTCGTGGAGGGATTCGTGGCGCAATAGAAATTGATGTGAGTAATCGTTTACATGCAATGATTCAAAAAAACTTTAGTTTATCGGAAGATACACGTTTTGAAGTAGAATATATTATTTCAGATGATATGAGCGTGAAAGGCATAAAAGATGAACGCGGTGATATCGGTGGTGAGCTAGAAATGAGATTTAAATTGTAAAGTGTATTGCTTTTTTATCTTTTGCTTGAGTACGGTGATATAAGATTTCGTACAATGCAAGGGTAAGGGGAATAATGGATAGAGGGATATTAGGTGTAAGTAAACGATATAGTATACTTGCACCTTTTCTTTTTTTTATACAGCTTGGAGCTCATGATTACCGTGAATTTGCAAGTGAGACATTATTGAGACAAGACGGTGTTATTGATTCTGTTTTTTTTACTCAGCAAGAAAAAGAAACGATTGAAAAAACTTTGGTTGGACTTATTCAATCAGAAGAACAAAGAATTTCAGGAGCGTTATTTAGATTAAGTAATAAAAAAATTACACAAGCATTATTAGAAGCACATGAGCGAGGAGTTTCTATAGAAATAGTATTTGATGCAGGTGCAATAGGGCCACAAATTTTTGAATTAACAGAAGCAGGCGTTCCTTTATTTGTGTATGATAATAAACGATTTCCTGCATTGATGCACCATAAATTCTTATTGTTTCATTGTGTATTGGGCCAAAGATCTATACTTTCAACAGGATCACTTAATTTAACTGAAGCAGGTTTTGCTGCAAATGCAGAAAATGTAACAATGCGTAATAATAATGAGTGGGTCACTAAATTTTATGCAGAATTTATTCGATTACGTGATAAGTCTCAACATCTTGTTTCTATAAAATATCAAGATACAATTGAACAAGAATCTCATTGTAAACATACAATTATTCCATGTCATCAAGATCTTGTAAAAAAAAGTGGAAAAAAAAGGCAAAAAAGAAAAGATCAAATAAGACAACTACTTTTATCAAAACAAGCAGAACGCATTGTAAGATTTACACGTTATATAAAATAACAACCGTATAAAAAAATAGAGAACGCTTCACTACTACAAATTCCCTCTTAGCTTGAAGAAAATATAGTTCATTTAGAGGTAGAAAGCAAATTTAGTTTTTATACTATTCAAAACGTTTCATACGAGACAAAGCATATTTAAAATCTTTAGGAACATCTTCGATAATAGAAAATGGTGTACCTTTGTATTCAAATTCAAGCTGGTATGCATGAAGTGCATGTCTCTTTATTATTTTAGATGATCGGCCATACAAAGCGTCACCAATTAAAGGGTGTCCTTCGTACGTCATGTGAACACGAATTTGATGAGTTCTTCCTGTGACAGGTTTTATTTCAATCAAAGAGTATTCTTCAAAGTATTCTAAAACTTTATAATTGGTTTGAGATGGTCTGCCTTCAGAAACATGAGCCATTCTGTTTCGAATGGTGCGATGACGTCCAATAGGGACATCAATGAAACCTTCTTTTTCTGGGTGTTTATGAACAAGTGCACGATAGGTTTTTTTGATAGTTCTATCTTTGAACATATCAGAAAAAATTGTATGAGATTGATTATTTAAAACAGCATCCATAAGTCCAGATGTATCTTTATCTAAACGGTGAACAATTCCAGGACGTTTAGCAACTCCAACAGTTTTGATATGTTTGTAACTTCCAATGACCCAATCAACTAAAGACAAAATTTCACTGTATTCTGAAGGTGGGTGAACAAGAAGGCCTGCTGGTTTGTGGATAATTAAAAAGTCTTCATGTTCAAGGACAATTTTAACACCTAAAGCATCAAGATCTTTTTGATTATAGTGTTTAGGTGTTCTTTTTTCTGGAAAATTAACAATAACAGTATCAGTAGTGCGTAATTTTATACCCGACTTTTTAGCCGCAGTATTATTGATAAGAATATTTCCATTATCAACAAGAATTTTAAAAAAGCTACGAGTGTACCCTGGAAATTTTTCAGTAACAAAAACATCTAAACGTATATCTTGATGATCTTGCGCAATAATGAAAGAGAAAGAGCTTCCAGGCTCTACGACTGTGGATTGTTCCATTTAAAGAGACCTTTTTTATAGGTTGTATTCAATAATCTTATTAAGAGGGTATATTCAGGGGCATTGAAAGTCAAATTTAAAAATGATTTAAGCTTAAATCATTTGGATGATTGTGAAATAAGTGAAATGCGGTATGCTAAGAAAAAGGGGTGATGCTTAAAAAGTGCATAAAATTGGATATAATTCGGATAAATGAAAGAAGGAGTTGAGCATGCTAATAGAAAAACTCTTCAAAGAGATTAAGGCTCACATTCAAGACGTTTCGGAAAAAAAAACAGCTCTTGGAAAATCATTGTGGCGGGAATTTGTAGATCTTCATCCTGCTGATATTGCTCAATTTTTATCTGATATCCAGTATGAGTACTTTAAAAAATTATTTTTAAGTTTACCTCAAAAAAGCATGTGTCTTGTTTTTGGAGAATTTTCAGAACGGATGAAGACACAAGCTCTTTCTTTTTTAAGTAATACAGGCCGAATTGATGCTTTAAGTTGTTTAACGGCTGATGAATTGACAGATCTTTTTGAAGATTTTTCTGATGCAGAGCTCAAAACATATTTAGATTTATTACATAAAGAAGATCGTCAAAAAGTTCTTTCCTTGTTAAAATTTGATTCAGAGTCAGCTGGTGGAATTATGGACACTGACGTTTTTGCGCTTTATGAAGATTTTACTGTTCATAAAAGTATTCAACTTATTCAACGTCTTCAAGTAACTCATGAACTTCATAGAAAAATTTTTATAATAGATGAAAAAAAACATTTAGTTGGTTATATCATGTTAGAAGATCTTGTGTTGCACAAACCTCAGACTCAGATCAAATCTTTTATGAAAGATAATGATCTTGTTGCTCATGCGCATGATGATCAAGAAACAATTGCACAAAAAATGGTTCATTATAACGCAATGATTGTTCCTGTTGTGGGAGATGAAAATTACTTTTTAGGGGTAATTCCAAGTAGCACTCTTGTTGATATTATTGAAGAAGAAGCATCAGAAGATGTATACAAAATGTCTGCAATGGAACCGGTTAAAGGTACTTATTTTGAACAATCTTTTTGGCGATTATTATATCAAAGAAGTTATATTTTAATTATTCTTTTACTTGCTCAATCAATTTCAAGCATGATTATTCAACATCATGAAGCATTACTTGCAGGATTTTTAGTTGTATTTATTACTATGCTTATTAGTACAGGCGGTAATGCAAGCAGTCAAACATCAGCAGTTATTATTCAGGGAATGGCTTCAGGTGAAATTAATGAAGGCAATATGAATAAATTCTTTAAACGAGAATTCTTTTTTGCTTTTGCAATGGCTCTTGTTTTGGGGATAACGGCATTTATTCGGGTGTATGTAACGAGTGGAAATTTAATGGGAAGTATTGCTGTAAGTGCTTCTTTGGCGTCTATTGTTGTTGTTTCTATTGTGGTTGGGAGTATTGTTCCGGTTGTTTTGAAAAGATTTGGAATGGATCCTGCGTATGCTGCTGGACCTCTTTTAACAACACTTATGGATATTTTAGGATTATTAATTTACTGTTTTGTAAGCCAAATGTTTTTATTTTCTTGACAAATAAGCGATTGATTTATAAATTAGAAGAACCTATTCAAGGTATTGAAATAAAAAATTATGAAGAGCCGTTAGCTCAGCTGGTAGAGCAACAGCCTTTTAAGCTGTGGGTCGTTGGTTCGAATCCAACACGGCTCACCATTTTTTCTCTAAAGAAAATGTGGTGAAATAAAAAGACTTCGTAATTTTTTTTCTATGGTCCCCATCGTCTAGCTGGTCCAGGACGTCACCCTTTCACGGTGAAAACAGGAGTTCGAATCTCCTTGGGGACGCCATTCTAAGCGCTATTGCTTACATCATTTTTCGTTAAGGTTTTAAAAATGTTAAAAAAAATATTAATTCTCTCATTAATTTTCAATACTTCATATATATTGCCTACTTATTCCTCTTCTGACCCTATAGGATACGATGTTGCAGGAATTTTTGCAGTAGCAGGAACTATGTGTGCCTGGGTAGCATATAAAAATATTAAACAAGGTTATAAAGCACTCAAAGAATTTAATCGGCATTTAAAAATTCTCAATGAGATGGGTATTACAGTATATAAAGTGTCAAAAAGTGAAGTGGAAATTTCTTTTGGCCAAATTATTTTCGTGACAAAAGAGCATTACAAAATGGATATTCCCTCACATTTTTCTGAACAGCAAGAGAAAAAAGTAAAAGAACATTGGGACTTATTCTTAATCAATGATAAAGAGAAAAATAAATTATTTGGTTTGCCTGCAACGGTAGGCGTAATGGGAAGCCTAGTATTGATCCCATCTGCAGTGGCGGCATTTTGTGAAACATTTCAAAATAAATGGTTTGTAGAGTGCTAAAATGAAAAAAATAAAAAATATTTTACTTCTTATTTCATTATTTACTTTTCAATCTCTTTTTTCTATCGAAACTATTTGCCAAGAGTATCCTGAACTTCATTCTTTTTTTGATTCACAGGACTATAAAAGCAGAGCTCCTAAAAATGGTATAAAAATTATTGATACTGGTATTGATGGTCCACAAGGAGCTTCCACAAATATTGAATTTCGCGAAAAAAAAATGTTTTTTGAGATTGTTATTTCAAAAAATCTTATTGATAAAAATATCTTAACAGCTGAAGAATTAAAATTTATAATATGCCATGAACTTGGTCATTGTAATGATGCTGATTTATTAAAAAAAGTTGTTCCAATAACTGTGGCTCTTTTTGCATGTAAAGTAAGTGTTTGTTGGTACACTGTATGGAATCTCCTTAAATACAAGACTCTTTCTGCAAAACATGTAGCCCTTTCTGGGTGTGTGTTTATGGGGTGTGAGCTCCTTAAAAATAAATTGAATAGGGACGGGGAGTATTTTGCAGATAGGTACGGATTTGCACTAACAAAAAATAAAGAAGCAGCAATTTCTATGTTGAATAAACGAAAAAAAATGAGTAAGAAAAAATATTCTTACCTGCCAAAATTTCTTGCACAATTACTTGATGATCATCCAACAGAAGAAGACAGAATAAACGTTCTTTAATCTTTTTTTTATATATATTCCTTTTATTTATTTTTGTGTAGTATTAACAATAATTTTTATTTTTCAAAAAAAAGGTAAACGATGAATCGTTTTTCTCATATGTTTTTATTGTCATTAACTATTTTGTTTTCTTCTTTGCATGCTGATGTTTGTAAATCACTTAGAAAAAATACTCTTTTAATTTCCGGTAACGCAAATATTAAACTTGCAAAAAAGATAGCTTATTATTTGGGAGGAGATCTTGCAGATGCATCTATTGGTAAATTCAATGATGGAGAAGTAAGTATTAAAATTTGTGAAAATGTTCGTGGAAAAGAAGTGTATATTATTCAACCAGTATGCTCTAATGAAAATCAAACAATTAATGATTCTCTTATGGAATTATTTCTTTTAATAAGAACCTTAAAGCGTTCTTCTGCTGGAACAATTACTGTTGTAATGCCCTATTATGGGTATGCTCGTCAAGATAGAAAGATTCGTTCGCGTGTTCCAATTTCTGCAGCAGATGTTGCACAAATGATAGAAATGGCAGGAGCTGATAGGGTGCTGAGTATCGATTTGCATTGTGGGCAAATTCAGGGATTTTTTCAAAATATTCCAATGGATAATTTATATGCATCTCCTGTTTTTATTTCTTACTTTGGAAATAAAGAACTACATAATCCTGTTGTTGTTTCTCCTGATGCTGGTGGTGTTGATCGTGCTGATCAATTTTCAAAGCAGTTGGCACGCAAAGGATGGGATGTTGGGATGGCGCTTATAAGTAAGCAACGCGCGGGTGCTGGAAAAATCAAAGACATGCAATTAATTGGGGATGTTAATGGATGTGACGCAATTATTGTTGATGATTTATGTGATACTGGTGGAACATTAATACGGGCAGCAGAGCTTTTAAAGGCATCTGGGGCGCGTCGTGTATTTGCAGTTATCACTCATCCAGTTTTTTCATGTAATGCTCTTGTAAAATTAGGAGAATCAGTTATTGATGAAATGGTTATTACAGATACCATTCCTCTTCAAGGACAGGTTCCTGCAAATATAACAGTGCTTTCGGTTGATTCTCTTTTGGGAGATGCAATTTGTAGAATTCAAGGTGGCGACTCTGTTTCTGCATTGTTTCAGTAATTAATATTTTTTGAAACTTGTATTTTTTAATGAACAAAGCTTATTCTCAAATTCAAAGATTTGGAAAAAGTTTGTTTTAAAAAAGTGACTCCTTTAAGAAAGAATAATATATGAAAAAAAGAGTAACACTACTATCTTTAATGTTTTTAACCCTCAACGGATCAGAACAATTATGTATCAAAGAACCGAAAGATTTGTTTGAAGCAAAAGATAGCAAGCCTTTCTATAGGGCTGTTTATGATAGGGGCGAAACCGATTGTCCTTTATCAGATATGCAGGTTACTCATTCTTTGATTGGTGGGCTGCGTGGGGGAACGTTAGAGTTGATGGCTCACGATGATGCGGGTGATTTTTATGCTTTTGACTTAAAAATTAAATCAAAAGGGGTTGCCGCTTTTTCTTTATATGAAAAAGATAAAGACGGCCAAGTAGGTTATTCAACACGGGAAGGGCTTACTGTGTGGAAAACTTTTGCAATACAAGATTGTTTTGCTTCACGTTCAGCTATGAATGTTAAAGCTGTACATGTTAAAACTTATAAATGGCGGCAAAAAAATTCATTAAAATCTATGAAAATTATGCAAGATTTTATGCGCAGTGAAGACATAATGTATTGTTTAAGAGAGGATGGGGTTTTGAAAGTAATTAAACGAGGAAAACAAAAAAAAGAAACATTATTAACTAATGTTGATGCGATTGCAAATGGAAAAGGACGTTTGGACCATATGATAGCAATTCTTTCCAAAAATAAAATACTTATTGGTCCCTCTTCTGAAGATTTTAAACCCCAAAAAATTGTAGATATATCAACTGCATCAACAAGTGAAATGAAAAAAATGAGTTTTATTGGAGTGAGTTTACTTTTTTATGGCACAAAAGAATTTATTTTTATTGATAACATGGATGATGACTCTAAGCAGAGTATGATAAAAGATACTATTTTTTCTAGGGAAGATTGTATTATTGGGAATATAGGATTTTCGCAGGGAAGTTTTGCATTTATAAAAACAAATGAAGGAATATATTCTTTATGGAAAAATGGTTACAGAAAGACTCGTCTTGTTGACATATCAAATTTATTTGAGTTTCCTTTGCCAAATGAAGTTGCAAGTTATGGGGATAAAGTATTTATCGCAAAAGAGGATAGTGTCATTGTACGTAAACTTCATACAAAATATTTAGATCAGTTGATAGAAAAAAGATCGAGGCGTTGTTGTAAGGGGCCTTTTGAAAGGGCTTAATTATAATTGCACACAAGAAAATTTTGATAATTTAAATTTAAACGATGCAGAAGAAATGTTAAAAAAGAAACGGTTACAAATATAGTAATTGCAGGGCACCTCATCTTGTTTTTCATTAAAAATTCTTTATAATATAATTAACATAATATTAACGTATCCATTCATCTAATAATTTCTCTAAGAAAGATTTTTTATGTCGCCTTTTCATAAAAATCCTTTAATTGTTGTGCGAGATTTTGAGCATCAGATGTATGGGCGTTTAGATCAAGATTATACTTTATATCCCAATGAACATAATCATAATGACTACGAGCATGACCAACAGGAGATGTTTTACGTGCTCTTTCACGTTCTTCTAAAATGCTGAGTGGAACATTTACTTTAACCCAATAACTCTTAATATTAT
This sequence comes from Candidatus Babeliales bacterium, assembly GCA_021735725.1. Classification (GTDB taxonomy): domain Bacteria; phylum Babelota; class Babeliae; order Babelales; family CAIQNR01; genus JAIPGS01. The sequence goes on along the minus strand of JAIPGS010000004.1, from coordinate 724 downwards.
TTAATTTTTTTTGAAGATCATCAATCCATTCTTTTTTGTATGCAATATAATCTACAATTACATTGTTGCCTGCTTGTGCATATCCTGCGATTGCGCTATTCATTCCATATGCAACTTTTTCACCATCGGACCCTATAAATAATGTAAAGAGAGGATTGTTGTTTATGTCTTTTGTTGTTTTTCCCCATCTGATTGGGTTTTTTTCTTGCATAACATCATCTGGCATTGTTTGATCAAATAAATTGTCTATACCAACTTTGATCCATAAATGGGGCATCATTATTTTTTGAAATTCTTTTTGTAGAGAACTTTTTCCTGCAGCAGAAGGCCCATTTAAAATAATAACAGTTCCAGAATGTTTAAATGTTGTTGTAAAATAAGAGAGAACAGCTACTCCAGCTCCGCAAAAAAGAAGTGAAATTAAGATTTTATTTATGTGATTAGAAAACCGTGGCCTTTTTAAGGCCAGGGATGAATAATCTCCCAATAGCAATGTGTAGCATTGCGAAAAGCCGTAAAATATGAAAAAATAAGAAGATGCGGTATTGGAAAGGTTCTCAAACAAAACACAGGCTTATGTATCACTTAGTATGGATTCCAAAATATAGAAAAAGAGTATTGATTGGGAAAATAGCAATACGGTTAAAAGAATTACTAGAAGAATGTGCCGATATGAATAGATGGAAAATAGAAGAATTAAATATTCAAGAAGATCATATACACA
>JAIPGS010000003.1 GCA_021735725.1 Candidatus Babeliales bacterium | reverse complement strand
CCTGATCTTCTTGATTTTGTAAAGGTTCCATACCTTGCACGAACATATGCTTGTTCTTATTGTAAAAAAAGTAAACCCTATTCTTGGAAAGCAGAATATTCTCTTTCAGAATTTAGAAACGTTTTACAAGAAGGACGAGATACCCTTTTGCATGATATTTTTGATGTGAAAATTGGACTTAAAGATAAGGGAGGTGTTGTTCAAAATGTTATTGCAAAAACAAAAAAACAACAGCATACTTTTTCAGGAAAAGAAATGTACAAACTTTTTAGAGAAATAAAAAGTTATAGTTTTAGTGTTAAAAAGACATCTGAAAAGGTTATGTTAATTGGTAAAGGGTATGGGCACCATATTGGACTATGCCAATGGGGTGCTTATGAGTTGGTTGAAAAAGGATGGAACTATGAAAAGATTTTACAATTTTATTATCCTGGCACAACCTTTATGCAGTTGGAAAAAAGTTAAGGAGAATGTATGCCTGGATATAAAGCTCATATGGGGGCAGGAGCAGTAGTATTTGCAATAACACTTGTTGGTATCACTCATTTTATTATGCCACATCCTCATATTGAAATTACCATTCAATGGTTTTTTTGTGCACTTATAGGAGCATTATTTCCGGATGTAGACACTAAAAGCCAAGGGCAAATTCTTTTTTATCATAGTATTACACCATTACTTCTTTTTTTATGGTGGCAACGCCAGACAGGAATTTTTATATGGGTAACTTTTCTTGCATTACTTCCTGTTCTTGCTAATCATAGAGGGCTTTTTCATCGCCCATGGTTTATTATTCTTATTTCAGGGGGAGCTGCTTATTTGTGCGGTCAATCATATCCTTACCATCAAAAAATACTTTTAATCGATGCTTTATTTTTTGCAATCGGGGCATTTTCACATATTTATTTAGATCGCGGTGTTACACGACTAAAAAAAAGACGTGGATAATTATCCACGTCTTTTTTTGTTAATAACTTTTTATAAAACACCAATATCAAATAGAAGTATTGATTCTTGATGTAAATTAATGAGTGTATTTATCTGAGCAGCTACTTTAGGTGAAAGAGTGCTTTCATCTTCTGTTGTTTCTAAAATAGAGTCTATTTGATCAAAAAATCCTAATGCCATCAGGAATGGTCTTTTTTGTTCTTCGTTCATTGATACAGCTTTTGTTTCTATGTCATTAATTATTCTATTTAATAGGTATTTTAAATTCCCTATAGAAATGGGATTGTGTATTAATAATCTTTTTAATCTATTGGCATAATCAGAAATTTTATCAAAAGAAGATTGTTCTGTTTTGCCAAAATAGGTAAATTGTTTAATTTCTTTATCTTTCTTTATAGTTACTTTTTTAGGTGTTTTTCCTGTACAATATAAGTTTAAAATTTCAGAAAACTCTACAGAATTTTTAATATATTTTTCCAATTCAGTTTTAATATTTGGTTTGGCATCAGGAGTTTCTAATTGAGATAATACCTCGTGCACTTGGTGAATAAAATACAATTCTGCTATGATATGAAGATTTTCAAAAAGAATATCTAAAGGTTTTTCTAAATCTTTTTGTAGGCTTGTTGACATACTTCCAGATGTAATATAGCGAAATTGAAATTCTTGCTCTTTTGTTTTATCAGTGACCATAAGATTTTTTAATATTGATTTATTTAATGAATCGTTAATAACTTCTGCAATAACTTCAAAATAAAAAATATTTTCTTCTTGGTATTGTTTATAAGTACCTCTTAATTGGTCAAAACTAAAACAACTTGTGCGTAAATGTTCAAGAGCGGTATGTATTTTGTCTAAATCAGCGATATATTTTTTTGGTATTTCGTAAGTTTTAATGGAAGGTTTAATAGCTTTTTGTTTCGATACTAAATCCTGACAAGTTATTGGTATTAAAGTTGTAAATAATGTTTTTATTTTATTTTCATTAATAGTTTGTATTTCTAATGCTTCTTCCAATTCTTGATCTTCATCCCCATCTAGTTCTTCTTGTGTATCAATGTCTGGTGTTATTGGTCTAAATGTACATTTTTTAGATAATAATTGTGAATGTACATATTCGGCACCGTATGATTTAAAAAGGCCAAACAAACACAATAAGCTTAAAATTAGTTCTTTTTTCATGAGTATCTCCATTTACAGTAGTTTTATTAATTGATTATATTACAAATAGGATAACATAAATAAAGATTTTGTCAAATAACCCTTTGTAGTGAGGGATTTAAGCTTAATGTTATTAAATTGACGGAATTATTTTGCATTCGTAAAGAGAGATTATTTTATTAATGATTGTTTTTTCTTGTTCAGAAAAAACAGAATCTGTTTTTGGAATGGCAATGCAAAATTGAGAGAATAATTTTTTGACATTATTTCTCATTTTTATCTCTTCTTGAGTTGTTTCTTCTTCTAAATAATGGAGCGTTTCATCCACGAATGCATGAAATTTATTATGGGAAGAGGTCTTTATATTATCTCTAAAAAGATTAAAAAAATCATTTATCTCTTTTTCCGGGGTAACTTCTGGAAGATGGTTAGATTTTTCTTGTATTATTTCTAATAAGGTTTGAAGTGATAAAGTCTGAATAATTATTTTTGATTTTAATACTGAGTCAGTATGTTGTTGTGGCTGAGGTAAAATTGTAAGCTGCATGGTATCGGGAATTAGTACTGTTTGAGGTGATGAACCTGAAATTTGTTTTTTTAAAGATTGAAATGTGTAAAGAGAGGGTGTAAACATTAAAGATGTTAATAAAAGAAACTTCATAAATTATTTTTTCTTCGATAGTAATAAGATTATTGTTAAGTTACTAAAAAAACCAGGAATCATCGCAGGAATAGTACTCCCTGCCCATGGCCATAAAGCAGCAATTAAACCACCCACAATCATTCCAACAATTGTACCATGTTTTGTAATTTTTTTGCAATAAAGTGATGTTAAAATAACCGGTCCAAATGAACTCCCCAGTCCTGTCCAAGCATAATCAACAAGTCCATAAACAGAGCTAATTCGTGTGCATGCAATTACAAAACTAATGAGAGAGATAATAATAACACCCGCACGGGAAATGAAAAGCATTTTTTTGTCTGTTGCTTTTTTATTAAAAAATTGTTTATAAATATCTTCTGCAAAAATAGATCCTGAAACGAGTATTTGTGTGTCAATGGTTGTTAGCCCTGCTGCAATAATAGCACATAATACAAACCCTGCAATGAATGGAGAAAAAAGGAGCTGAACCATTTCTACAAAAATAAGTTCATTATTTGTAAGTGTGTTGGTAAAAAGTCCAATTCCAATAAGCCCAACGAGTACTGCAGCGCTTAAGGTGATACATTGCCAGGTCATTCCAATATATTTTGCTTTCTTTATGGAAGAGCCACTTTTGCTTCCCATAAAATTTACTAAAATATGTGGTTGTCCAAAATAACCAAGTCCCCAACTTGTTGCAAGAAGTACGCATGAGATTATTTCTTTAAAAGAATGAGGAATCATAGAAAGAGAGATAGATTTAAGATGTGCAACATCTGTAATTGTTGTCCATCCATTTGGTAAAAGTTGGTATCCAAAAAAAGGAACTAACATAATCATAATAAGTAAAAAAAGTCCCTGAAAAAGGTCGCACCATGCAACACCAATAAAGCCACCAGCAAGTGTATAAATAAGCGTTATAAGAAGTCCAATAAACGTACCACAATAATAATCAATATGAAAAACAGATTCAAACATGTTTCCCATTGCAACAAGACCAGATGAAATATAAAAAACAAAAAAGAGTAATGCTAAAAAAGCACTGATTAATCGTAAAGATCCACTTGTATCATTAAATCTTTTTTCAAAGTACGAAGAAAGAGTATAGCTATTATATTTTTCTGTCGCTGTTCGTAACTGTTGGGCAACGTAGTGCCATGTTAAAAACATTCCACAGACAAGACCAACCGGAATCCATGCTTGTTTCATGCCAAAAAGATACACAGAACCAGGCAGTCCCATAAATAACCAAATACTCATATCGCTTGAATGAGTGGCGATTGCTGTTGCTACATAATTAAGTGATCGATTTCCAAGCATAAAATCTTGTGCGTTTTTACTTTTTTTATAAAATGAGTAACTAATTATAGCAAGAATTAGACCATAAACAGAAAAAGCTAATAAAAATTCCGTATTCATATAAAATATCCTTTCAAAATATTACTTTAAAAGGATATCATAATCATTATAAAAGCTCGACAATATTTTATTTTTGAGAATTATAATATTATTTTAATACACTAAGCAGACCTATGAAAAGACCTATAGCAAGAACAGCTTTTAGTTCTTCTTGCTCTTTTTTCTTTTTTTTAGCTTTCTCAGCTTCAAGAGCTTTAAGATATTCATCTGCAATATCTTAAAGTTGTTTTTTTAGTACTGGGTCAGTAATAGGTATTTCTTTTCCATCTTTTAGAATAAAAGTTAGGTCCTTTTTATCATGTACGTTAACAGAAGTTGTTGTTTCAGAAAAAAGAGAGGATGTTTGAAATAATAAGAGCATTATAAAAAATATTTTTTTCATGATCAGTTTCTTTATTTTATATTGTGAATAAGCTTATAGAGAAGTATTATAGCAAATAATTGCTTGCTTGTCTTTTTTAATATATTGAAAATTTAAATACATAGATGTTATATCTATACAAAACGGTGGAAACAGGGAGAGAAGGATATATATGTTAGTAAAAATTCAGGGTTTCATGAGCGAAGCAATGCTTCATTTGGGGGCCCTTTTTGTGTTATGGGTTCTTTTAGTTGTGGCTTCATATGGAGTCAGTCATTGGTGTGTTAAGTCTGAACTGGGATGGAAAAAAATTATTAAATGGATTTCTGTTGGAATGGGAATTGTTTGTGGAGGAATGATTGTTTTGCACTTCCTGCCTCAGTCTCTAACTCTTCCGTTTACTAAAGTCGTTATTCCCTATGTGGTGTGTGCGGCAGCGTTACATGGATTTTTACTTGCCGTTGATAGATATATACGCCATAAATATGCAGATGGAATGATTCAAACACGCCTTGTAGTTGCAGTTATTACTGTGTATTTTGTAGCAATTGCATTAGCACTTCTTGTATTAAAAGTACCTTATGTATCCGTTATGACATTATCTGATATTTGTATTGGTTATTTAACACGTATTGCAATTTTTGGTTTATTGGTACTTGAAATTTTAGGAGGGCGTTGTAAAGAGAGTGCTCTTCCTGAACGTTTGGAATCTGATACAGCAGAAGAGCAAATTGATTCATATACGAGTAGATGGTGATAGTATTATGGATTGTCAGTGTACTGTTTTAATTGGCCTTGTATGTCTTTTTTTGTTTGTAATTCCAGCATTTTTTTATATTTATGAGCAATCAAGTAAGATGTCTTATAAGTGGTGTTTACATAAAACTATCATGCTTATTATTGCTTTTTTTCTTTGTTTAGGTCTTGCATTGCCTGCTTTTAAAGCATGTGTATTTTTAATATGCCGAATTTAATTTAAATTTTAAAAAGTTTTTCAGCCGTATCAGTTGTTGTGTGGGCAACTGTTTCAAAAGAAATATTTCTTATTTTAGCTAAATAGTGAGCAATAATTTTTATATTTGCTGGATTATTTTTTTTACCACGCATTTCTTGAGGAGGTAAAAAAGGAGCATCAGTTTCAAGAACTATTGTATCAAGAGGAACAGTGGTGAATACTTTTCTAAGCTCATTATTTTTTGGATAAGTAAGAGGCCCTCCAATTCCTAAAACAAAATTGAGGGCAATGGCGCGCTCTGCAAACGCAAGATCTTCAGAAAAACAATGAATAACGCCACGTAATTTTTCAGATTTGTATGTTTCAAGAATATTCAAAACATCTTGTCCAGCGTCACGTGTGTGTATAACAATGGGTAGATCATGATCAAGCGCTAATTGTATCTGCGCTTCAAAAACAGTCTGTTGAAATATTTTATTATGATCTGGATAATGATAATCGAGACCTATTTCTCCGATTCCTACAATTTTATTTTGAGGATTTTGTAGTAATTTTTTAAAGCTTTCGATATCTTTTTTCCAATTTTCATCAGCATCATTAGGATGTAATCCAATAGTTGCCCATAGAGTGCTATAATTTTGAGCAAGGGTAATACAATTTATACTTTCAGACACACTGGTTCCAACATTGATAATTTTTGTAACACCTGCATGTTTACAGTCTTCAATAAGAGGAGTTGTAAGTTCTTTAAAATTTTGAGGTAAAGGAACATCAAAATCTTTTTTTATCATAATGTTGATATGGCAATGAGTATCAATAAGCATAGCAATCCTTATAATCTGTAAAATACATCAAATACGAAAAAAGTTTCTTGAGATATATGATATCATGTAAGCAGATAAAAAGAAAAGCATGCAAAGCATGCTCTTTCTTAAAATTAGATTTTATATTTTTAGAGATTTTTGAAATGTATTATAGCATGTAGTCATCTTCTTCATTATCATCTCTAAATCCGAATTGAGATGAATTATGGTCATATTTTTCATTATTGTCGTCGTCGCCCCCGTATGCTGCATCAAAATAGTTGTTATTATTGTCGTCGTCGTCGCCCCCGTATGCTGCATCAAATCCGAATTGAGATGAGTTGTGGTTATATCTTGCTGCTTCTGCTGCTTCTGATGTAGATGGAGCTTCAGGCCTTAATTCAGGAAATAATATTTCTGCGTTATAGTAATTATGTTCAGGTTCTTTTTCCTTATTCTTCATCAAAGATTTGAATTGTTTTGGGTCATCGTAAATATGCCCTTGGTCGGAAACATTTTCTTCGCTGCTGTTATTATGAGAATCATCAATTTTTGCAAATTCAAATTGTCTTGGAACAGGGGGAGCTGATAAAATTCTTTGAGTCAATTCTTTTAATTCTTCGTCTGCTTCTAAAATTGTTGGAACAGATTGAGGTCTTTTTTTAAACTGTTTAGAAGACGGTTGATTTGTAGGATATGTTTCTCTGGCATCATGCCCTTCACGTGTAACAATAGGTTGAAAATGTTGATTTGGAACAGATTGTGTTCTGTCTTGTTCAGCATTGTTTTGTGGCCGTACCAAAATTTCTGGAAGAGATCGAGATCTTGAATTAAGAGGAGTTCTTTGTGGGAGAGGTGGAGCTTTTTTTTCAGATGAATTCGGTCTTTTAAATTTTTTTCTTAGAGTTTCAAAAAACTGCGCAGCAGAAGATTTTTTTGCTGATAATACTTCTGCATAAAGAGGTTCTTCATCACTTGGAGATTCTCCTTGAGAAGTTGATGGAGTTGCGGCTTTTGAATGTTGTCGGGAAGCTACTTGAGAAGGTGTTTGAGGAAAACGAAGCATAAGGTTATCGGTTGATAAAGGTTTTTCAAATAAATAGAATATTTCACCAAAACGCATACGTAAAGCAAGCTCTTTTAATGTTAAGTTGCTACCTCTATTCCTGATTGTTTCTCTAAGATAAGACGCAAGATATCTAGAAAGAATAATACATGATTGTTGTTGACGGTTTCTAATAGCTAAATGAAAAGGAGTATCTCCATCTTTTGTATCATCATATTCACTCATTAACTTAAGAATTTTATCATGATGTCCTTCAGCTGCATATTCATTAAGTATTGTTTCCAATGCGACAGGATTATCAATGTTTTGATGAAGTATATTTGTTCCTGCATGTAAAAACATGTTACAGATAAATATACTTATAAATAATAATTTTTTCATAATGTTCTCCGTTTAACCTTTTTAATTAAAACCATTTAAGCTTATGTGCTCTTATTTTTTAGGATACCAAATCTAGAAGAGGTTTTTCAATGATTTTATGACTTCTTTTGAATGGCGCCTTAAAATTTTTTAAAATCTGATTTATTTGTCTTAAATAACGCTATAATACTTGTGGGCCGTTATTATCAATTTCTTGTTTCTTTTCTACAAAGCAGAAAGATGCTAAATAAGGCTGTTTTTATGTTGACAAACAAAAAAAAGGATTTAGGATTGAGTGAGTATTGCTGTATAAAAAAAGAGAGAATGTATTGAGGTGCAGTGTTTTAACCATTTTTACCATGGGAGGATAATTAATGAACAAAAGTGAATTAATTAATTCTTTAAGTGAAGAAACAACTTTTAGTAAAAAAGATGTTTCACGTGTTCTTGATTCCTTAATCCGTATTATTGAACGTACATTAAGAAAAGGCGATAAAGTTGCCTTGACTGGATTTGGAACATACTGGGTATCTCGTCGTCCTGCTCGCAAGGGTATTAATCCTGCAACTAAAGAGCGTATTGATTTGCCAGAAGTAAGTGTTCCTCGTTTTAAACCAGGAAAACGGTTACGTGAACTTATCAAATTAGCGTAACATTATTTGTTGTGGCGGTATTTCGTTAAACGATTTACTATCATGAAAATAAGCATTAACTCATACATACAAAGAAGGTCTCTCGGGGCCTTTTTTTTTACAAAAATATGAAAGTTAGTTACTCTCTATAATGCAAAATAAGACTTTGTAACCCAATACCAGGTAAACAATCATGATAGATATGGCACTTCTGCGTGAGCATCCAGAAAAGTTTGGACAGCTTATTAAAAGAAAATCTCCGGATTTTGATATTAAAAAATTATTAGAATTAGATGTAAAAGTTCGTGATGTAAAAGCTTTAGTTGAAGCATTGCGGCAGAAAAAAAATGATCTTGCTAGTCAGGCAAAATCAGGTGTAACTTCAGAATTACGAGAAGCTTCCATTGCCGTTGGTAAAGATTTAAAAGCTCAAGAACAAGAACAAGAACAAATAGAAAAAGCTTTTAAAGAAATTGCTTTATCATGTCCAAACATTCCTTTTGAAGATGTTCCATTAGGAGATAAAGAAGAAAATGTTGTAGTAAGAGAATATGGTGTAAAACCGACATTTTCTTTTCCTATTAAAAATCATTTAGAATTAGGTGAACAAAATAAATGGTTTAATTTAGAAGCTGCAACAAAAATGGCCGCTTCTAATTTTATTTTTTATCAAGGTGAAGCTGTTAAAATGATGTACGGCCTTGCAATGTTTATGCTTAAAAATAATAGCCGTCAAGGATTTGAACCAGTTATTCCACCGTATGTTGCAAATGAAGAAACATTAACTGTTTCAGGAAATTTTCCAAAATTTAAAGAAGAAGTATTTTCTGTTCCAGAAGATAATTTATATTTAATTCCAACTTCCGAAGTATGTCTTGCAAATTTATATCGTGATGAAATTATTGCAGGAACAGATCTTCCTCTAAAAATGACATCATGGACAAGTTGTTTTAGACGTGAGGCTGGAAATTATGGAAAAATAGAACGCGGATTAATTCGTATTCATCAATTTGAAAAAGTTGAATTGTTTGCTATTTCAAGACCAGAAAAATCAGAAGAAACATTAGAAGAAATGGTTGATTGTGCAGAAACAATATTAAAAAAATTAGGATTGCACTATCGTGTTAGTCTTCTTGCGGCACAAGATTGTTCCTTCCAGTCAGCTAAAACATATGATATTGAAGTGTGGCTTCCTGGACAAAATCGTTATTATGAAGTTTCTTCTGCAAGTAATTGTACAGATTTTCAATCACGTCGTGGTAAAATTCGTTATCGTGATAGTCAAGATGAAAAAACACAATTAGTACATACATTAAATGCATCTTCTTTAGCATTGCCTCGTTTAATGGTTGCATTAATGGAAACCTATCAACAGGCTGATGGAACTATCGCATTGCCTGAGGTCCTTAAAAACGAAATGTTCTAAAAAAAAGGTGAGTCTATGAAGTTGAGTAAAGATGTTTTGCAGAAAATCAAACATATCGAAATTCAAACTCGTCGGTTACTGAGTGGTTCTTTAATTGGTGATTATTCATCTGCGCAAAAAGGAAGCGGGATGGAATTTGATCAGATAAGAGAATATCAACAAGGGGACGATATTCGTTTTATTGATTGGAACGCAACTGCTCGTTCAGGAAAAATACTTGTAAAACAGTATATTGAAGAACGAAATAGAAATATTATGTTATTGGTAGATACTTCTGGATCAACAATGTTTGGTTCTACTGATCAGTTAAAATCAGAAGTTATTGCTCAGGTTGCAAGTGTTTTAGCGCTTGTTGCTGATTGCGGGAAAGACCATATTGGAGCATTATTGTTTTCTGAAGAAGTAACAAAAATGTTTGCACCTAAACGAGGTAGAGAACATATTCATCATTTGATGGAGCATTTTTTTACCCACCAAGGAGTTGGTAAAACATCTTTACAAAACGCTTTAAAACGATTAATTGATGTGCAAAAACAAAAATCTATTGTTTTTATTATTTCGGATTTTTTTGATGATGGGTATGAAAATCTTTTAAAAATAGTTTCTCGTCAGCATGACGTTGTTGCTGTTCGTTGTAATGATCCGCGTGAAATTACACTTCCTCCCTTTGGTTTTTTGCCTGTTCAAGATCCTGAAACAGGAGAACATGCAATTTTAAAAACAAGTTCTTCTGATATTTCAAAATTTTTACAAAAACATCATAAAGAAACAGAATCGCTTTTAAGGAGATGTGGTGTTGAAGTAATGGATATTTCTGTAAGCAGACCATTTGTAGGTGATATTATTAGGTTTTTTAAACGACGAATGATGTATTAAAAAAAAGGATGTATATGAATAATCAAGAACTAGAAATTTTAGATATTTATGATATTTCTTATAATCCGTGGTGGCTACAGAAATGGTTTATATATAGTGTTATTACTATTTGTATCTTTCTTATAATAGGAATTAGTTATCGACTTTATTGTATGACTAAAACTGTTCCAAAACTTTCAGTACATGAAGAAGCGTATAATGCATTACAATTACTTAAAAAATCAAAAACAGATGATTCTAAAGAATTTTATATTCAACTCACAACTATTTTAAAACAGTATTTATACGCTGTTTATAAGATTAATGTTGTGGGAGCAACAGATACTGAATTGTTACAAGAAATTACAAAAAATAGTAAGATTCCAGAAGCTACTATTGATCATATAAAACAGATTTTACAAGGGGTAACATTCATTAAATTTGCACATCAAAATGTAGCTAAAGAGCAAATGGATAATGCTTTATTGATAAGTTTTAAAATTATAAACCAAGAAAAAAAGGTATAAAAAGACGTATTTTTTATTGATTCTAAAGGCAATCCTTTTATTCTTCCTTTCTTTTTAAGAAAAACAGGTACTAAAAAGAGATGAGAGAGATCTTTAAGCTAAGATAAAAGATAGAGATTGAATGAAATGAAATAGTCAGGTATTCTAATACATCTTTAACAAAGCTTATTTTGAGGATTTTTGTGAACTATAATTATGCTGCCGATACTCGTTCCTTATACATTCATTGGCCTTTTTGCCCTTATCGGTGTCATTTTTGTCCTTTTGTGGCTTTTGTTGGTCAAGATGCTTTTATGGAACAGTATCATAATGCTTTAATGAAAGAAATTAAAGATTTTGCAGCACAATGTCCTGAAAAACTTATTATTGAAACAGTGTATATTGGCGGAGGGACTCCTTCTACGTGGCCAAATAGGCTGTTACTTGACATGTCTGCTATACTAAAAAGTAGCTTTACTATGAAAAACCTCTCTGAAATGACTCTTGAAGCTAATCCAGGGACAGTTGAACAAGAACAAATTGCAGTATGGAAAGAAGCAGGAATTACACGAGTAAGTATCGGAGTTCAGAGTTTAAACGATACTGTTTTAAGAAGATTAAATCGTCCGCAAAAAGCTTCTGATGTAAGGCAACTTTTGCGTTGGACTGGAAACGAGATAGAAACAGTGTCTGTTGATGTGATTATTGGATTGCCTGGGGTAACAGATGAAGAGTGGAAAGAAATGATACAAGAATTGGTAACGTGGCCTATTAAACATGTTTCTATGTATTTTTTATCGATTCATGAAAATACTCCTCTTTATACCAGACTTAAGAAAAATGAATTTGCGTTGCCTGAAGATGACGCAGTGGTTGATTTGTATTATTGGACTGTTGATACTTTTGCAGATCATGGGTTTGGGCAGTATGAAGTTTCGAGCTTTGCAAAGGCAGGGCATGAGTCTCTTCATAACCAAGTGTATTGGGAAAGAAAACCTTATAAAGGGTTTGGGGTTGGGGCATGTTCATTTGATGGAGAATTAAGATTTGAGAATATGAAAAATTTAGAGCGGTATTGTAAAAGTGTTACAACACATGAACCAATTGTAGCTGTATCGGAATCTTTAACACTGCAGCAAATACGCCTTGAGCGTTTAATGTTGGGACTAAGAAGACGAAGTGGGGTCAAGATACAAGATATTCTTGAAGGAATGAAAGAACATGAAAGTGAAAAATTTTTAGCGGCAGTTCATGAATTGGAAAAAGAGAAATTTTTACGTACTGATGCAGAAAATATATACCTTTCTAAAATGTCTTTAGCAATTGAAAATGAAATTGCTGTAAGATTATTACGGTAAAAGATAAGATAATTATAATTAATTTTAAACAGATGTGGAGTGTATTTTTATGGCTAAACATGTAGGTGTGAAGTTACCAGAAGATTTAATTGAAGTATTAAAAAAAGGTAAAACTGTTGCAGTGCTTGCTACTTTTTCAGAAAAAGGTTTGCCACATACAACACCATTGCAATGTATTTTTCCTAAAGGATCTGAAGCAATTTTGCTTTCTATTCATAAGGATCATGCAGGATATCATAATATGGTATGGCAGAAAAAAATTATGCTTTGTTTTATGGATGAAGGCAATGTTGCGTATAGTGTTTTAGGCCGTGCAGGTGTGGTTCGCGCACCTTCTAGTGTCCATCCATTGATCAATGTTGTTCGCGTTGATATTATCGATATTAAGAGTGATCGTTCTGTTCTTATGAAAGTTGAATCTGGCGTTCGTTGGAGTTATACTTCATGGGAAGCTGAAGAATTATCAAAGAGTTTGTTACAAGAATTAAAAAGTCTTGCAGAAACACTTTAAGTAGAAGTGGAAGCAAGGGGAGTAAGAGTATGAATGTAAAAAAGCGAGTGCTATTTTTTTATATGATGAATATAATTGGTGGGGTTTGTTCTGCTGAAAAACCAGTATCTAGTGATGATCCTGCGTTAGAACAAACTTCACCTTTAGTTTCTGAAAATGAAGTAACTAAAGAACATACGTCAACTCCTGCTTTAGAACCTACTCCTGAAAAAATAAAAGAAGATGAACCTGTTAAAGATGTACCTCTACAATCACCTGTTCCTGCTGAAAAAGAAGCAGAAGCTCTTCTTCCTGTTGTTTCTAAAGATTCAATGCCTCAACCAGTGGATTCAAAAAATACTTCTTTAAAAAAAGAAGAAGTAAAAGATATACAAGAAAAGGGTCTTACTCAAGAAGAGGGTCTTACTGAAGAAGAAAAAGAAGAAAATAAAGATGTTCTTGATACTGTTGATACACAATCAACAAGTGGTAATTGGGTTTTTAAAAATTACTGGTGGAAAAAAATTCAAGATGTGTATTCAGAAATTCAAGAAGCTTTTAATAAAGTAATGACATTAAGAATGAAATTTTTTGAAAAACAAAGTGATGTAGATAAAGAATTTGATATGTTTTATCAAAAAATAGGATTAGAACAAGGACCATTTCAAGATATTTTAGACTATGCTTTACAAATTATTGAAAAAGAAAAAGAAGATCAAGGATATCTTGATAAAAAAGAACGAGCATTTTTAGAAAGAGTAAAAAGTTCACAACGAGCGCTTGAACAGCTGAGAGAAGATATTAAATCAGTACAAGAATTAGATCGCAAAATTTATGATGCACTTGAAGTTGTATTTCAACAAGTTGATGTATGTAATAAGTACATGCAAGAAGTATGGACTATTTCTCGTGATGTTGCGCGTGAACTGAGCGATAAAGAAGCACGTAAACAATATTATGATACTAAAGGGTTATTGGAAGATGTAAATAAAGTACATCAATATCTTGTTGGGCCTTTTGCTACTTATTTTGATCAGATGCTTAAATCGGCACATGATCATACTCGTGGTATTGCTGCTCAACTTGAAACGCTTAAAAATTCTGGTTTGGATCTTAAAAAAGAAGCTCATATTTTTGAGGCTGAAGATGAAGAACTTGAGCGAAAACAAGCAGAATTAAAAGAGGAACGTCAAAAAGAAATTGAACGAAGAAAGCAAAAAAAAGAGGAAACAGCACATGAAGTTGGTTTTATTGAAAAAATCATTCAATCGGTAAAAGGATTTTTTAGTTCATTAAGAGAGCATCTAACATCTGTGGCAACTTCTTTACAAAACTTTTTTAATCCAATTGTTATAAAAGTAAAAGAATTATTTGCGACAGCTGGAAAAAAAGTAGATGGAGCAGAGCATAAGGTGCAAGATAGAGCAGAAAAAGTAAAAGAAGAAGTTAAAACAATTTCTGAAGATGTTGAAAAATCTGCACATGTTTTAGAGGAAAAAATAAAAAAATCTGTTGCTGATGGTGCTCAATTTATTGAAGATGAAACAGAAGATGCTGTTAAGTATGTTGAAGAAAAAGTAAAAGATGGCGCTGCGTATGTACAAGAAAAAGTTCATGAAGGCGCAGAATATTTGGAAAAGAAAGCAGAAGCAATAAGCGATACATTGCATATTGATGAAGATGATCTTCTTGATGATATTGAGACAGATAAAGATGCGGTTGAACATGAAGTGCAACACATTGACCAAGATCTTCTTGCTGATTTATAATTGAATTATATGAATAAAAAAAAGGGTAGTTTTTAAAGCTGCCCTTTTTTATTTGTTTTATATTCAAAGAATTTAATGAACAAGTTTGATAAGATGCAAAAAATCTGATAAATTTTGCTTAACGACATTTTGAAATAAAGCCGGAGTGGTGGAACTGGTAGACACGCAGCCTTGAGGTGGCTGTGGGAGAAATCCTGTGGGGGTTCGAATCCCTCCTTCGGCACCAATTATATTCGTTATAAAATAAATAAAAAAATGTTGCCATAGGATTATGGGAATGTTCTTTAAGAAGAGAGTAGTGTAGGTAATTGTATACTTTTGATTGGGAGAAATAAATGGCAAGCATGGCAGGCCGCACAGGCGTTTATCTAAATTTTTTATTTTGGATTGCATTAGCAGCCGTAGGTACGTACTTGATATGGCCGATGAAAGATCGTCCTCGTAAAGGAATTGATCTTGTAGGTGGTTTTTATATTACATTAAAAGTTGCAACGGATGAAGCTGTTAAATCTGAATTAATGCATACAATGCAAGGTCTTATTCATGATCTTAGAGAACATGACATTGCTGATCCATCTTCTCATAAGATTGAAGGTAATGCTATTATTTTACAATTCAAAACATCTGAAGAATCAAATCAAGCGTTTCAAGCAATCAGGGCTCGTAATTATGCAACATTAATGGCACATCATGAAGGTGAAAGAGTTCGTTTGTCATTGCCAGATACTGTTGTGGATGCGATTAAAGAAAATGCAGTAGAAGGGAACGTTGATGTTTTGCATAAACGTTTAAATGAACTTGGTGTTGCAGAAATTCCTGTGTCTCGTCAAGGTAGAGATAATATTATTGTTGAACTTCCAAGTATTGATAATCCAACAGAAGCAAAAGAACTTATTGGAAAAAACTCTCATTTAGAAATCAAAGAAGTAGAAGCTTCGGGTGCAACAGAAGATGATCTTTTGGATAAATATGATGGAATTTTACCAGAAGGACTTATGATTGTTTCAGAAGATAATGGCCGTGGTGGATCTCCGACATACTATCTTGTTCCTGATTATACTGATTTAACAGGGCGTGATTTAAAAAGTGCGTCACTTGGAAAAGGGGCTCATTTAGAAGCTGTTGTTTATTTTGAATTTAATAATGAAGGTACTCATAAATTTAGTGAACTTACTAAAAAACAACGTGGTCGTCAGATTGCTATGATTGTTGATGGGAAAGTAATTTCTGCTCCTGTTGCAAATGATCATATCAAAGGGGGCAGTGGATATATTCAAGGTAATTTTACAGAAGAAACAGCAAAAAATTTAGCAACAATGCTTAGATCTGGTGCATTTTCTGCATCAATGTCTTTTGAAGAAGAACGAAGAATAGGGCCATCTCTTGGAGCTGAATCTATTAAACAAGGATTAATGTCTTGTCTTATTGGGTTGGGATTATTGGTTTTGTTTAGTATGTATTATTACAGAGTATCAGGATTTTTAGCATTCTTAGCATTGATTTATAACTTGTTATTAATTTTATTTTTTATGTATTGGTTAAATGCAACATTAACACTTCCTGGTATTGCAGGTATGGTATTAACAGTGGGTATGGCTATTGATGCTTCGGTGCTCATTTACGAAAGAATTAAAGAGTCATTAGCTGATGGATTGACATTTAAAAGAGCAGTTGATGTTGGTTTTTCAGATGCAATGGTTGTAATTTTAGACGGGAACATCACAACATTTATAGTTGGTATTGTTCTGTATAAATTTGGTACAGGTCCAATTCAAGGATTTGCTATAACTATGATGCTTGGAATTATTGCAACATTACTTACAGGATTATTCTTCTTAAGAGCTCTTTTTAATCTTGCTCTTGTGGGTTTCAATCTTGAAAAAATTAGTATATAATAAGTATTGAAATATATGATGGCGATGTAGCTCAGTTGGTTAGAGCAGCGGAATCATAATCCGAAGGTCCGGGGTTCGAGTCCCTGCATCGCCACCATCTTCTCTCATAGTGCTCTGTATATCGGGCAAATTGTAAATTTTTCAAGGTTAAAATATATGAATCAGAAGGTATGTACAATTCCGACGGTATTAACGATGTTTCGTTTAGGATTCGCTCTTACGGTGAGTCCTTTTTTGCTTATACGTTATTTGCCTCAGGGTGATTATTATTCAAGTAAACTTCTTGCTGTAATGATGTTCATTTTAGTTTTGACAGATTTTCTTGATGGATATTTAGCCCGTGCGTGTAACACCGTAACTTCATTTGGGAAATTTCTTGATCCTCTTGCCGACAAGTGTTTGGTGGGAGGGACTTTACTTGTTTTAGTGTATTTAAAAAGAATAGTATTGATAGGACCGGTTATTATTATCGCACGTGAAATTATAATAAGTATTATTCGTTATAGTGCTGCGCAGTTACACGGTGAATTACCGGTAAATAAATGGGGAAAATGGAAAGCAACAGTACAGTATGGTTATTTAATCTATGTTATAGGAACTCCATGGATTCCAGCATATGATTTTTTTATTGAGACTACACTTTTGATAGTGACGATACTAATTACAATGCTTTCCGCATTTTTTTATATTAAAAAATTTTTTAAATTACGCAATAAAGGTTGATTATGAACTTTAAAGAAGTTGCCGAACTTTTTGAAAAATTAGACAAAATAAAAGGTCGCTTAGAGATGACAAAATTGTTTGCACATATTTTGAATCGAGCATCTGTAGAAGAAGTTGGGCCACTTTGTTATTTTGCCTTAGGAACATTAAATCCTCAGCATATTGGAACAAAATTTAATTTTGCACAAAAAAATATTATTAAAATGATTGCTGAAAAAGTTGGTCGCACAGAATTAGAAATTAAAGAAAAGTTTAATGAACAAGGGGATCTTGGATCTATTGTTGAATTGTATGAATGGGAAGAAGGTGCTGATTTAACTGTTATGCAGGTATACAATGCGCTTGTTGAAATAGAAAAAATAGCAGGTACAGGATCTCAAGACAAAAAATCAGTAAAACTTCAGGAGCTTCTTTTAGAACTTGATGTTGTTTCTGCAAAATATGTTATTAGAATTGTACTTGGAACTGTGCGTCTTGGTTTTTTTGATATGACACTTATTGATGCTCTTTCGTGGATGTACGCAGGTGATAAATCAGTGCGGGATACTATTGAAAATGCGTACAGTGTCTGTGCAGATATTGGGTATATTGCTCAAGTTTTAAAAAGAGATGGACTGGAAGCTGTTGGAAAAATGAAAATGCATGTAGGGATTCCCATTCGACCTGCCGCAGCAGACCGTTTACCGGATATTAAAGCAATTATGGAAAAATTAGGGCCGTGTGTTGCTCAACCAAAATTGGATGGATTTCGTTTGCAAATTCATCTAGATAAAACACAAGACATGCCACTTATAAAATTCTTTTCACGTAATCTTTCTGATATGTCTGATATGTTTCCTGAGTTTGTTGCAGCATGTAAAACATTACCAGTTGATAGTTTTATTGCCGATGGTGAAGCAATGGTATTTGATCCAAATACGAAACTTTTTTTGTCATTTCAAGAAACAGTAAAACGTCGCAGAAAACATGGAATTGAACAAATGGTTTCAGATCTTCCGCTTCAGCTTATATTATTTGATGTACTTTATTGTAATGGTATAAACCTTTTGCCATCTACCCATACAGAAAGAAGAGTGATTTTAGAAAAAGTTCTTAAGGGCACTGATGGAACACTGCAATGTATTGATGAACGAAAAATTAATACAGTAAAAGAACTTGAAAATTATTTTATTCAGGAAATTGCAGCAGGCCTTGAAGGGCTTGTTATTAAAAAACCTAATGCACCTTACTGTCCAGGTAAACGAAATGCTAATTGGATAAAATTAAAATATCAAGCAGCAGATAAGCTTAATGATACGATTGATGTTGTTGTTCTTGGCTATTACCCTGGAAAAGGAAAGCGATCTCAGTTTGGAATAGGAGCTTTTCTTGTGGGTATTTTTAATCCTCGAACAGAAAGTTATGAAACAGTTGCAAAAGTAGGGACAGGATTAACAGATGTTCAATGGGTAGAATTCAAAAAAAGATGTGACGCTTTAAAAGTTAGTTCTAAACCTAAAACAGTGCATTGTGATAAATCACTTGAACCAATGGTTTGGGTTGAACCATCGATGGTTTGTGAAGTACTTGCAGATAACGTTACACTTTCACCTGTTCATACTGCTGGAAAAACAGATACTCAATTAGGCTTCGCTCTTCGATTTCCACGATTTGTGAACTATCGAGATGATAAAAATTCTTATCAAGCAACTACTGTTGCAGAACTTGAAAAAATGCGAGGGTAACTCTTTATTTTGTGTGATACATGATAATTAAAGTTTTAATATTTAAAATTTTTTTATGATACTTTATTTTTTATTTTATCATAAAAAAATTGAGCTTCATTTGCTGGATCATCACTTTGACTTATTGCTCTTCCGATAACAATTCCATCTGGCTTAATTTTTAAAATTGTATCAATAGTTTGACGATTAATTTTTGCAGAAACAAAAATAGGTAAATCGCTGTTTCCTCTAATCATTTCCCATTTTTCAAGAAAACTTAATGATTCACCTTGTTCATACGATTGGTGAAAAAGAAGAGCATCAACTCCTAAACTTTTAGCTTCCATCGCTTCTTGCCCAGGAGATCCTGCATCGATAAGATCGAGTATTACTTTTTTCCCAAGATCATGCGCTTTTGAACAAGCTCCATGAATTACTTCTCGTGTTGTCCCTGCCATTACAGAAATAAAATCTGCTCCTGCCTGAGAATAAAGACTAGCAACATCTCTTCCGCGGTCAATAATTTTGGTATCAGCAAAAATTGTTTTTTTAGGGAATTTTTCACGAAATGCTTCAACAATTGCCGTTCCATGTTTAAAAAGAGGTAAAGATCCTATTTCAAAAACATCAGCATATTCCACCACTAACTCAGCAATTCGCAGATTCTGGTCAATATCAAGACTATCAAACGATATATGAAACTTCATACTCTTTTCCTTATCTTTATGAATACTGTCTTTTTCATAGAGTGAGTATACCATTATTTATTATTTGATGGAAAAGATCTCAGAAAATTTCTTTATATCATTGTTGATACATCAGATTGTTCTCTTTTAATTCCCCGTTCAATTGGGGCAAAAAATTCGCTATAATCTAAGAAGGTAATAACATTTTGAGAGAGTTTAATATGATTTTTTGCATAAATTGTAGGCAGAACAAGGTGTGGGCTTTTTTGTGTAACACTTACTCCTGTTGGAACATATATTTCATCTGGATGTGCGTAGATAGTGATAGTATCAAGTGGAATGTGACGATCTTTTGGAAGTGTGCTTTTTTGGACATCCCAGAAAGTAATTTGTAATTTTTCATCTTCTTTTTGGCTTACAGAATAATATGCATAGTCGATTTCTTCTGGAACTATGAAGTGATGAATAGTATTAAAGAGCATGAATCGAGGCAATGAGTTATTTACAACAAGAATATGGAATTCGAGTTCATTTTGTTTAAGCGGAAAAGTGCATTGCCCATTAGTATCTGAAATTGTTTTATATCCATAATAGGTTGTATAAATACCATGATTAGATGCATGATTTTGAATAATATGAGGGAATTTATCTCTCTCATGTTGATGAGTATTAATGCTTGGGTATTCATCAATAAAAAAAGTAAGCACATGTGAGGAAGCACAGTGCATTAATGAACTATATGAAAAGAACACGATAAACAAAGCTTTCTGCATTTTTTTTCTCATTTTCCTCTCCCCCAGATTACTTTTATTTTTCTAATTTTTATTTACTTCAATATTATAGTAACATGAAACGAAAAGAAAAATAAATAGTTTGTTTATTTTTAATTAATTTGTAAAAAAAATAAATAAAATATTGCATTGTGAATTATTATTTTTTAATAAAAATAAGAATTTGCACGGCACACACATTTTATTTATTCTAAGACGACACGTAAAATAAGAGAGTTGTATATTCACTCAAGGAGCGTTCATGAAAAGGAATCTTTTAAGTAGTTATATTTCTGGAATTCAAAATAAAACTGAGGGGCAGGAGTATATACAACTTGCAGGATATTTTATTCCTGAACTTATAACGGCTGTTATTTTGTATTCAATTCCTTTATTAATTGATGCTCGTTTTATTGCACATCTTCATTCTACAACGGCTTATGCAACATTAGGAGTCACAAATACTTTTTTACATTTTATTATGAAAATTGCAGAAGGGCTTTCTGTTGGAACAATTATCCTTTCTGGTCAGTTTAATGGAAGTAAGGAATATGAACATGTTGGAAAAACATT
Organism: Candidatus Babeliales bacterium; assembly: GCA_021735725.1. GTDB lineage: Bacteria > Babelota > Babeliae > Babelales > CAIQNR01 > JAIPGS01. The sequence continues at coordinate 9,954 of JAIPGS010000003.1, read as the reverse complement.
AGTAGCTTCATTTTGGGTAACTGTGGGAATTGGAGGGGTTATTGCAGGTTTTTTATATATACTTGCCGGTCCCATTTATCAATTATATGGTGTTGCTCCTGAAATGGTTAAAATGGGAATTCCTTTTTTGAGAATTCGGGCAATTGGGATATTTTTTACTTTTGTTTATTTTGCTTTGATTGGATTTTTGAGAGGCATTAAAAACACACGTGTTACGATGAATATTTTTATTATTGGATGCCTTATTTTTTTATGTTTTGATTACGTTTTGATATTTGGTAAATATGGTTTTCCTGAATTAGGACTGTATGGGTCTGCACTTTCAACAGTGATTCAATATGCTTTTATGGCTGGAGCGGCATTATTTTATATTATATGGAATCAATTGTTTAAAACGTACCGTATACGATTTTTTTCATCATTTGCGTCACTTAGTAACATGAAAGAACTTTTCATGCTGAGTTGGCCCGTTGTGATTGATAAAGGGGCACTTGCAGGTGCTTATATGTGGCTTGGGTATTGTTTGGCTCCGATGGGAACTAATACACTTGCCAGTTTTTCAGCTATTAAAGATTTGGAGCGTTTTGCGTTATTGCCCGCAATTGCTTTTGCGCAAGTTGTTACTTTTTTGGTAAGTAATGATTGTGGAAAAAAAGATTGGACTGGAATTAAAGTGACTATTAAAAAAATAGTGTTTCTTGCTACCATGATGGTGTTTATAGTTCTTGTTATATGTTCTTTGTGGCCTAAAGAGATTATTCAAATTTTTGATATGAAGGGGGATTTTGCTGAATTTTCTGCTCAAGCATTTCCCATAATTAGTGTTTTAGTTTTTTTTGACGTTCTTCAACTCATTCTGGCAGGAGCTCTGAGAGGCGTTTCTAATGTAAAAACAGTTATGTGGACTCGGCTTTATGTATGTTGTGGCTTTTTTGCTCCTTTAGCTTATTCTCTTTCATTATTAAATTTTACTCATCAAATTGTGAAATTTGTGTTAATCTATAGTTCTTTCTATGTAGGCAACGCATTGATGAGCGTTATCTATGTAAGAAGATTTCGCGGTCATCAATGGAAAGAACAGGCAGGAAGGAATATAAAATGAAAATAAACAGAGATGAAGTAATCAAATTAGGAGTTATTGCTCGTATAGCTTTAAAAGATGATGAAATTGATGGGCTTGTACGGCAACTTCAAGATGTACTTGATTATGCTGAATGCGTAAAAACGGTTGCTGGGGAAACGGATGATCAGCCTTCTAATAAAAATGTGAATTTTTTTAGAGAAGATGTTGTGATACCAACTCATTCAGAAGTTATTTTGCAACGTTCTCCAGAACGTGAAGAAAACTACTTTGTTGTGCCAAAAATTCTAGATTCAAAATAAACGAGGTCCAGACATGAAAGATTTAGCATTTTTAACGATTAAAGAACTTAAGGGGCTTTTAGAGTCTGGTGAAGTTTCACACGAACAGATGCTTTCGTATTTTATTGCACGAGCTGAACAACACAAAGAACTTGGCGCAGCGCTTGAAACATTTGATAAAGAATCAATTTTAAAAGATTTTAAATCCTTGGGGTCGCTTGCTGCAATTCCTGGATATATTAAAGATAATATTTCACAAAATAATCGTAATCTTACCTGTGCTTCAAAAATGCTTGAAGGATTTAAATCAGTTTATGACGCAACAGTTGTAGATCGTTTAAAAGCTGAGGGTGCATTTCTTGTAGGCCGTGCAAATATGGATGAATTTGCAATGGGGAGTTCCGGTGAAACGTCTGCCTATTTTAAAACACAAAATCCATGGGCACGTGATTGTGTTCCTGGCGGTTCTAGTAGTGGATCAGCAGCTGCTGTTGCTGCAGGACTTGCTCCGTGGGCATTGGGAACAGATACTGGTGGATCAGTTCGTCAGCCGGCGGGGATGTGTGGAATTGTTGGGTTAAAACCAACATACGGTCTTGTTTCTCGTTATGGGGTTGTTGCGTATGGATCATCTCTTGATCAAGTAGGAGTTTTGACTCGTTCTGTTTATGACAATGCATTAGTATTTTCAACTATTGCAGGACATGATTTAAAAGATTCTTCAAGTCTTTCTGTTGAAAAGAAAGATTATACTCAAAATTTAGATGGTGAATTTAAAAAAGATTTACGTATTGGAGTTGTTACTGAAGCCCTTGAAGGTGAAGGATTACACCCAGAAATTAAAGAAAAAGTTCAAGAAGCACTTAAGGTTTATGAATCAATGGGTGCTAAAATAATACCTGTTTCCATGAAAACACTTCAATATGGTGCTGCATCATATTTTATTATTAGTCGTGCTGAAGCAGCTTCTAATCTTGCTCGTTTTGACGGAGTTCGTTATGGAACACGGAACAAATCACGTGACCTTAATGAAATGTATCAAAATACGCGACATGATGGTTTTGGAGCAGAAGTGAAAGCTCGTATTTTAGTAGGAAATTATGTGCTTTCTGTTGGTCATGCAGGTGAATTTTATGATAATGCACAGCGAGTGCGCCGTGTTATTAGAAAAGAATTTAAAGATGCATTTGATAAAGTAGATATTCTTGTAATGCCAAGTCACTCTGTTCCTGCCTTTAAAGTAGGGGAATATGACAATGATAAGTTGGCAATGGATTTACAAGATTACTTTACAGCTCCGATGAATCTTGCTGGAATCCCGGCACTTTCTATTCCTGTTGGATTTACCAAAGATAAAAAACCAGTTGGAATGCAACTTATTGGACCACATTTATCTGAAGGTTTGTTGTATCAAGTGGGGTATGCTTATGAGCAAAAAACTTCATGGCACACAATGCATCCAGAACTCTAATAAAGAATAAAATTAGTTAAAATAAGCTCATCGATAAAAAGATGGGCTTATTTTTTAGAGCTCTTGAAAATCTTCTTCTCTAGCTGCTATTCTTAAATAAGATACATTGTATGCATGAGGAGGTTAATCATGTTTAAAAGGGTGATCTTTTTTATTGGATTATTAAATGTGGGTATAAGTAATGCTCATATTTTTTCAGTTCATATTTTGGAAAATAAAAAAACAACACAGCGGGTTATTCTGTTTGGTGATAGGCATATAAAAAATGAAGATTGGATTCCACAAAGTGGTTTTTTAAAAAGATTTTTAGATACGCTTCAAAAAAATGGTAATCGGTATGATATGTTGATAGAAAAATATAATAATCTTTCTCATGAATCGTTACGTGCATGGTTTTGCCCCGCAATGGTTCAGCTCTTTTTAGATTATCGTACAAGTATATCAACAAGCACGTATACTTTTCCTCTCTCGTCATTTGTAAATACAGGGTCTTTAGAAGTTATTTTTTCAGTAGGTACATGGATTATACGTTCTATAAAACCAGTACGGATTGTTTATGGGAGTGAACAAGTTATTACTGATGTGGTTGCTTTGTTAACTCATAAAGCTATAAAAGAATCATGGAAGAGTATTTTATCAACAGAAAAAACTGATCCTGATGAATGGGAAGATATTCTTTTAGAAAATGTATAAAAAGGAGTTTCTGATGAATATGCGTTATAGATATCTATTTTTCTTATTTTGTTTTTCTCTTAATGCGTATATCACAGATGTTGTTGTGATTGGTAAGGAGCAGAAAAAGATTATTTTTTTGTATGATTATCATGTGGATGATAAAAATAAATCTGAATCGCAAGATGCTGTATTTAGGCAGTTGTTTGATAAAGTTAATAAAAAATACAAAAAAAATGCCTTAATTCATCTTGAAACCACTCCTGGTCCCCATACTCAAAAAGAAGTTGCAACATACATAAAGAATAATAAAGATGAACGTTGTGCTACACTTATTGAGCTTCAAAAAGCATTATTTGCAGGGGAAAAACATCTTTATTCTTTTGAAATACAAAGTTTTGAATCAAGAACAAAAGAAGATATAGAATATAGTATTCATGTTCCTTATCGTATTGCTTTTGGAAAAGACGAACAAAAAAATGAGCTAATCAAACATGTTCAATCATGGATGAAGTCGGCAATTTGCAAAACAAAACGTATGTTAAAAGGTCCTTCTTATCTACAATTGTTTACTAAAAAAAATGAAAAAGCTGTTACAAAAATTTTTTTACGTAATTTAAACGAAGTACAACTTCCAGAAAAAGCACAGGATGTTTATAAAATTTCAAGTGTTCAGGTTGATATTACATTATTAACCCACCTTTTAACAGCTCATCATCAGCTTCAAATTGTTGTTGGAGGCCGTGATCATGTATCTTTGGTTGCTGATATTTTAAAAAAATATAAAGGATGGCAGCATATTTATACACAGTCAGGTGATGATGCTTCTTTGTGGGGCCCTTCTTTAATAAAAATTATTTAACCTGCCTTATTCAATTTTGATTGGGTTTTGCAAAACATGTGCTTTTTTAGTTATTATTATTTAGAGGGTTTGTAGTTGTAATAAATGAACTCAACATAGTTTGAGTTGAAAGTGATATTGTTTTGGGTATAAAAGAAAAAAATGAGAAAATATGAAAAAGATTTTATTATTAGGAATGTTACTGTGTGGAATGAGCGATGTGTGGGGGACAGTAACAGCAGGTGGCCAGCCGCTAAGTGCTGTTAATGTGGCATTAGATGATGTCGATAATACAATAGCAATCATTACAGGTGAGGTTGCAGTAAGTAGGACAACTATTGCCGCCAATGCTCTTCTTAATGAAATAAAAGCTATAGATGGCAGGGATACCGCTGAAACAGTTCAAATTGTGGGAAATTTTACTATGACAAGTAGTCTAATTAGTGAACTTGAAAATATTAATTTAGATGAAATAACATCAATAACAGGTGATGTGAGGATTTATGAAAATACTTCTTTGACTGCTTTTTCAATGGCAGGTCTGGAGACTATTGGAGGAGATTTGTTCTTTTATGATAATAATACAATTACTGTAGATGGAGCTTTTCCTTCTTTAAATTCAATTTTTGGACAAGATTGGGAATATGGTACATTGGGCGTATTTTCTAAGGAAGAAGTTGCGGGGATAAATGAAGTTCGTATTTACTCATTTGGAATTACATCTTTTGATGCTGCCGGTTTAGGAAATTATACAGAGGAAGGTGTTATATCAGGATCTCTTTATATAATGCCTTCTAGCACCTTAACAACAATTGATCCTAATACTTTTAATGCATTAACAACTGTGGGGTCTTTTTATGCTTATTCAATTTCTGAACTAACAACACTTTCTCTGCCTGTTTTAACAACTGTGGAGGATGGTGGTTTTAGTGCATATTCAAATACTTCAATGACAACACTTTCTCTGCCTGTTTTAACAACTGTGGGGGGGGGATTTGATGTTAATCAAAACGATAACCTCACAGAACTTTTTGTACCGTCCTTAATAACTGTGGAAGGTGATTTTAATATTCGTGATGATAATGAACTGACAGAACTTTCTGCGCCTAATTTAAGAAATGTGGAGAGTGTTGCTGTCTCTCGCAATTCTTTACTGGTAATAATTTCTTTGCCTACTTTAGCAACTACTTTGAGTGATTGTAATGTTAATGAAAATGATAAACTGACAGAACTTTCTTTACCTGTTTTAACAACTGTGGGAGGACATTTTGGGCTCCAAGGACATCCTTTGCTGACAACAATTTCTTTGCCTGTCTTAACAACTGTGGGGGGGGATTTTTATATCAACGAAAATCCTGAACTAACAACACTTACTTTGCAGCCTTTAGTAACTGTGGGCCAGGATTTTTATATTGGAGATACTGGCGCTTTTACAAAAATTCCTTGGACTCTTTTTGATGGAGTAGTTCGAAATGTTAATTATAAAACAGGTGATGTTTATGCTGGATTTATAGATACGCTTTCTAATGTAACTGATAAAGCATATTTATTAGCTGATGAAGATGGGGAAATTCCTGCTGAGGAAATGAGAGCCATTTTACAAAGAAATCCACAAATAACGGTGAACGTTCCTGGTGCGCCTCGAACTTTACATACTCATATTAATACCAATTATAGTAATGGTGATGGAACCTATTCACAAAGAAAGTATGCTTTATTGTAACTGTGTTGCCACTTTATAAAATAAGCTTGAAAAATAATTTATTTTCATATAGAAAATAAAACTATTGATTTTTATTTCTATAAATTCGTATACTTAAAGAGTAAATATGAGGGTATAGTATAAAAAACAGGGGGGGTTAAAGAATGAAAAAATCATTTTTATTTTTAACCAGTATTATTTTTTTAATTCATCAAAATATATCTTTAGCTGAGCAACGCGAGCAGAAAAAAACAGTTATTCGTAGTATCAAAAAAGTGGTAACTCCGCAAAATGTAAATAATTTTTTAAGAAATGCTTATGTTGATTCATATAATATTTGGAAAAAAATAGTGAGTTTGGATTCTATGAAAGTTTTAACTGTTGTAACTCCTTTTTATTTAATAGGGAGAAATTCAGATGCAAAAGTTCATAGTAAATTTTATGATGCATCTACTCATACAAATAAGCATCAACCATCAAAATTTTTAAAAACTTTTCTTTATGATGAAGTAATGTCAGCTCCAATTGTATTTTCTTATGTTGTTGGTTTACTCAGTGAAGATGCTGTAACAAGAAGATTTGCTCAAATTTTTGGAACAGGTCTGGTATGGGCTTGGGCAAGTAAAGTTTTTGTTAAAAATGTTTTTAAAACTGATGCAAATTTACGTCCAGGATCTGCGGAGTTTAGCCATCATCAAAGAACTCATGGGGGTAATCCTTCAGGTCATACAACACAGGCAACCTATTTAGCAACAATGCTTTGGTTGTATAAAGGTCCAAAATATGGTGTTCCTTTATCATTATATGCAACGGCAATTGCAGGAATGTCTGTTGCTATAAATCATCATTATCTTTCACAAGTGATTGCGGGTGCAGGATGTGGAGCTCTTTTTGGAATTGCAGCATATTCAGTATTTTCAGATTGGAAGTTGCCAGAAAATCTAACTGTTTCTCTTGACGTAAATAATCAAGCGCAACTTGGATTAAAAATTGCCTATAATTTTTAATATAAATAAGCTCAAAAAGTATGTTTTTGCTTGATTGAGCTTATTTTCTTGTTTTTAGCTCAACGTCTATGATACGCTGTAAAAGTAAGTTAAAAAAGGCTTATATTTAGGGTGAGTATAAATCGTTTAGGCTGCGGGTTTACCCCGTCATTATTAAGGAGAGTGGGATGGAAGGATACTGTGTTAAGTGCAAAGAACGTCGAGAAATTACTCAAGGTCAAAATGTTCAAATGAATGCAAAAGGTGGTAAAAAAAGACCAGCAATGAAAGGAAAATGCGGAACCTGCGGGACTGTTATTTTCAGAATTTTGCCTTCTAAATAAACAAAAATTTGCGCACAAATATAAAAAGAAGACTCCTTCTTAGCTTTTGCTAGAAGGTTTCTTCTTTTTTATTATCTTTTTTATTACCTTTTTTTTTGGTATCCTTTGTATTCAATAGTTTTTGTCAGAATAAGGATATCAATGAGTTATTGGGAAGAAAAAGTAAAAATTGGAACGTTAGAAGTCCCTCGTTTTATGGGGGGACCACTTGATGGTATCACTGATTCACCGTTTCGTAAGCTTGTAAGAAATTATTCAAAAGATGAACTTTTGTATGGTGAAATGCGTCATGTTGGGTGCGTTGCAAATGATAAAGGTGGAGTGAAAGCTCTTGAATTTGAACAATTTGAACGACCATTAAACTATCAAGTTTCAGCTAATAAAGTTGAGTATATTGAAAAAGCATGTGAAAAAATTCTAGCAGCTCAAGTTGATTGTATTGATTTGAATATCGGATGTCCTGCAAAAAATGTGGTAAAATCTGGCTCAGGTTCAAGTTTGATGGCGGATTTACCTCGTCTTAAGGAAATCCTTACAACATTCAGAAGATTGATTCCTATAAATTTTACAGTGAAAATTCGTGCAGGGTATAAAAGTAAAAATGCAATTGAAGTTGCACAATTAATTCAAGATTGTGGAGCTGATGGAATAGCGATTCATCCTCGTCTTCAAACACAGCTTTTTAGTGGTGTTCCTGATTATGAATATGCTGCGCTTGTTAAAAAATCTGTTGAGATACCAGTTTTGCTTTCTGGTGGAATTGTAAACTTTGCAACTGCAAAACGTGCATATGAAATTACAGGGGTTGATGGATATTTAATTGGCCGTGGATTGTGGTCTAAACCATGGAAATTACATGAACTGCGTGAACATGCAGCAGGAAGGCCATTTAAGATTACAGATGAGCAAATTCTTGCATGTGCTCTTGAACATCTTGATAATATGATGGAGTATTATGGTGAGTTAGGCTTATATGCATTCAGAAAACATTTAGCATTTTATATCAAAGGAAAATCTGCAGCATCAGAATTAAGAGGGGCATTAGTACGGGAACAATCTCTTGAAAAAGTAAAAGACGGGATAAGGAGTTTTTTTGAACTGTGAAAAAAATAAAAAAAGGTAGTAGTTTTAAAGGAATAGGTACTGCATTACTCTTATCAGTAACACTGATTTTTTTTGTAGTACATCATTTTTTTATTAAATCTCCCGGGTCTATTGAGCAGGTTGCTTCATATGTTTTGTATCCAGTTTTAGTAGTTCAAAAACAGATTGTTTCATCATTTAAACACTATCGTTTGCGAATGCAAGATACAGAAGATGTGTATGCAAAATTTTTAGAAATTTCTGAAAAAAATGAATCTTTAAAGTCTCGCATAACTGAATTGGAAGCTTCTCATGAGTTTTTTGAACAAACAAAAGAACTTATAGAATTTCAAAAAAAATATGATATGAAATGTGCTTGTTTAAGTCAGATTATTTTTAAACGATTATCAGAACATGAACAGATAATTATGGTAGATAAAGGTTCCTATCATGGAATTACGAAAGATATGGTTGCGGTTAATGCCAATAATTTATTGGGTAAAGTGATTGATGTATATCCCTATTATAGTACTGTAATGTTGGTAACTGATAAGCGATGTAATGTTTCTGTGTATTGTGCTTTTATGAAAACAAAAGGAATTTTACAAGGTGCTAATAGTTCTGATCGTATGTTTTTAACACATGTTGATCGTCTTCAAGAAGTGCAGAAAAAGGATCTTTTGATTTCTTCAGGTGAGGGAACCGTTTTTCCTCAGGGATTTAAACTTGGAACTATTGAATCATTTATCCCTGATGGCGTTCATTATAAAGTTATTGTAACTCCTTCATGTGTTGTTGATGAGCTTGACTATTGCTATCTTCTTCAAAAAGGTGCTGAGAGAAGTTTATAGCAAATTTAAAATTTTTTTATTTTTATTCTTATTTTTTTTGACTTTCCCTTTTATTTCATTTACAATTTCTTGACAAGTTAAGGGGCGGTTAGCTCAGTTGGTAGAGCACCAGTCTTACAAACTGGGGGTCACTGGTTCGAGCCCAGTATCGCCCACCATCTTATGCGTAAAGCTTCGGGTGATGAGAATAAGTTCCTTAATTTGTTTTTTTCTTGAAATAGATTCCTCAGTAGCTCAGTTGGTAGAGCGCACGACTGTTAATCGTTAGGTCGCAGGTTCGAGTCCTGCCTGAGGAGCCATTTTTCTTTCCCATACAATAAATGTTATGGGGCTGTAGCTCAGTTTGGTTAGAGCGTCCGCCTGTCACGCGGAAGGTCGCGAGTTCGAGTCTCGTCAGCCCCGCCATTTTTTAATTTATTTTTCTATTTTAGCTAATTAATAGTTTGTAATATGAGAATTAAATATTTTTCTTTTTTTCTTAAATTTATTGTCCCCCCTTTTTAAGCCTAATTATTCTGGTTAGATTTTATTGCTTATTTCATGTATAGTGTTTTTAGGTCTATTTATTGATGGTTTAATGCGAGGGGTTTTATGGATACTACTAGTCAGAAAAATAATAATTTATTATTACGTTTAAGATTG
>JAIPGS010000061.1 GCA_021735725.1 Candidatus Babeliales bacterium | reverse complement strand
GGAATAATTATTTTGATTTTTTTCCATAAAATATCTGATATACTAAACATGAAAACTCCTGTTTTAGGTTTTTTTTACACGGGTTAGTATAACCCAACTAGACGGAGTTTTCACTTATTTTTATTTTTCGGATAAGCTCATAGTATGTATATATTTTATAGATCATTTACATAATCAAAATAACTCATGGTAAAAAGGAACTTTGTGAATCAAAAAATATCTATTTTTTTTATAGTACTCTCAATGCATTTTTATACTCTTGGCATGCACAATAAAAAAATGTTAGAAAACAATAAAAGCACTTACCAAGAGACTGTTACAAAACTTTTAGAAAAATATAAAGACCTGCCCACACAATTTAGTTTACGCTTAATGCACGCTGAGCTTTTACAAGAAGGTCCCAAAAGTCCAGAAAAACTTCCAACTTTAAAACTTTTGCTTCAAAACATACACAGATTACAGCCTCACAATAAAGAATTGCATACACGCATTTTAAAAGCTGCTGATTTAATGAGAAATGGACAGTACGACTCAGCTTCAAAAACATTAAAACCCATTGAATTTTTATAATTTTCACATATATCTGATTGCTGTTTCACTGTACAAGTGCATCGCTCTTTTGTATTCTGAAAAGAAAATACCGTAATCCCTTCTAAAGAGTGCAAATATTCATGGCTGAAAAAAAAGAATCTGATGTTTTTGATTTTAACACATTTATAAAAGAAGAACTCAATACTGAACAAAGAAAAGCAGTTAAGAATAGTGCAGGGCCTTTACTTGTTATTGCTGGTGCAGGATCAGGAAAAACACGTGTTATTACTGCCCGTATTACACACCTTTTACGCAATGAACAAGTGCATCCGGCTCAGATTATCTCTCTGACATTTACTAATAAAGCTGCCAATGAAATGAAAGAACGTATAAAAAAATTTCTTGGATCTGATTACGGAACACCTTTTGTTGGAACATTTCACTCATATTGTTTATATCTTCTTAAAACAAATACTCATTTGATTGGATGGGATCAGTTCAGCATTTTAGATGAAGATGATAAACGTTCTCTTCTTACAAAAATTTTAAAAAAGAGCCCTCTTTATCAGAAACAAACTGCACAACAAGTTTCTTATGCTATTTCTTTAGCAAAAAACCAATGTTCATCATTATCTGATTACTTAAAAAATAATATTGAAAATGAGCATCTTCATGAAGTAATTCAAGAATATGAAAAAGAAAAAAAGAAAAGTAAATGCTTCGATTTTGATGATCTATTACTTGAAACCGTAAAGCTTTTTGAAAATGAAGAATTTAAACAAGATCATCAGTATCAAGTTCGCCATGTCCTTGTTGATGAATATCAAGATACAAATATCATTCAACATTCCCTTTTAAAACATATGGCTGCAGGACCACAACGTGGAGAACTTGCAATTGATTCATTGTGTGTTGTAGGGGATGAAGATCAATCTATTTATTCATGGCGTGGAGCAACAGTTGATAATATTATCCATTTTAAAAAAGATTTTAAAAAGACTGTTCAAATAAAAATTGAACAAAATTATCGTTCAAAAAAACCAATCTTAGCTATTGCAAATAAAGTTATTGCTCACAATAAAAATCGTAATGAAAAAAAATTGTGGTCAGATAAACCAGGACGTGATTGCGTTCGCATTCTTCAATGCTTATCGGGATATCAAGAAGCAGATATTATTGCACGTTATTGCAAAGTTCTTGAAAATAATAAATCATTAGGGTCTACCGCTATTTTATATCGAACACATTTTCAGTCCCGTGTCTTGGAAGAAGCTCTTATAAAACAATCCATTCCTTACAATTTAGTGGGAGGGGTCAGGTTTTATGAACGCAAAGAAATTAAAGACATTTTGGCATATTTACGTTTAATTATTAACCCATTTGATAGGGTTGCATTTATGCGTGTCATCAACTGCCCTTCTCGTGGTCTTGGCGATAAATTTCTAGAAGAGTTTATGGCTTTATGGGATACAGAATTATTCTTAAACTTTAAAGAAATTATAACAAAAATAATTCCAACACAGCCTCCTCTTAAACAAGAATCTATAAAAGAATTTGTTAAACTTTTCCATAATACAACACCACAAGCACCTGCAGCAGAAATTATGGCAGAAATTTTAACAGGTGTTGGTTATTTAATGTATGTTAAAAAAAGTTATGAAAAACAAGAAGCAGAAGAAAGACAAGCCAATATTAAAGAACTTTTAAATGCTGCTCATTTTTTTGCACAACAAGGAAAAGTTACAATCGAACAGTTTTTAGATGAAGTTGCTTTACTTGTAGAACAAACAGCCGTAGAAGTTAAAGGTAAAGAGCTAGTAACTATGATGACATTACACGCTGCAAAAGGACTTGAATTTGACCATGTTATTATTCCAGGAATAGAAGAAAATCTTTTTCCTTCTCCACGGTCAATAAATGAAATTAATGCACTGGAAGAAGAACGACGTTTGTTTTATGTTGGAATTACCCGTGCACGAAATCGATTATTACTCACTCATGCACGTTATCGTCAAACATATGGACAGATGGAAGAAGCTGCTCCTTCACGCTTTTTACATGAAGTTCCTTCACAATATGCCCAATCAGAACGAGCTGCTGCATGGCAACAGTATGAAGTTACCACTTACTTTTCACGCTGGCTTGGATTTGCAAGTGCAAACCCCGAAGTAATGACCTTTTCACAGTTCAAGCCCCCGGCATCTGTTGTTCCAATAAAAACAAAACCACTTCTTAAAGGTGGATTTAAACAACATCAAACTATTAAACATAAAGTATTTGGAATTGGCATTATTAAAGAAATTGAGCAGAAACAAAGTAAAACTTTTGTCACTGCTCAATTTAAAATTGGCATCAAAAAAATTGATTCTAAATTTATACAAACAATATAAAAAAGTTTTATTTTAATAAAGAATACGCCGTTATATACTGCGCAATTGTTTTATCTTGCACACTCACTTGCGTACAAGAGTCTGCACTAAAAGATGCTATAAGTAGCAGAATAAAGACCGTTGTAGATACTACAAAAAACCAATTATGTTGTAGGTAACAAGCAATGAAACCTTTATTTTTACAGGATAGTTTATTCATGATATTCTCCTCTTTCCTAATCCTTAATAGATTTTATTCTACCAAAAAGAAAGAAGCAAAAAAAAGAGTTTCATTAAAAATATTTTTTATTTAGTAAATTAAATGCATTGCGGTTTTAACTTCATGTAAGGTTTTTTGAGTAACTTCTTGCGCTTTTTTTGTTCCTGATAAAATCATTTTCAATACCATTGCTTTATCTTTTTCAAACTCTGCACGGCGCTTTCTGATCGGTTCTAAAAATGCATTCAATTCATCCAGCAAATACATTTTTACTTTCATATCACCAAGGCCACCAGCTTGATACTGCGCTTTAAGTTCCATAACTTTATTTTTATCAGAACCAAAAACATCAAGATATTCAAACACTGTATTTCTTTCAATTTTTCCAGGATCTTCTACTTTTAAATGTGTAGGATCGGTATACATGCTCTTTACCTTTTTAGCCAGATCATCAGCTGAATCTTTTAAAAAAATCGCATTATTTAATGATTTAGACATTTTAGATTTTCCATCTATACCAGGAAGACGAGGACACTTAGAAATAACAGCCTTTGCTTCTACTAAAACATCTGTTTGATAAATTCTATTAAATGAACGAACTATCTCATTTGTTTGCTCAATCATAGGAGCTTGATCATCACCAACAGGAACAATAGTAGCTTTAAATGCTGTAATATCTGCAGCTTGATTGATAGGATACGTAAAAAAACCAACAGGAAGGCTTTCTCCAAATCCTTTTTGTTGAATTTCATTCTTTACTGTTGGATTACGTGAAAGACGGGCAACTGTTACCAAATTCATATAATACAGAGTAAGTTCTGGAATTGCTGACAACAGAGACTGAATCAAAAGAGTTGATTTTAAAGGGTCTATCCCAACCGCCAAATAATCAAGAGCTACTTCCAAAACATTTTCATGAACTTTTTGAGGATTACTAAAATTATCGGTCAATGCTTGTACATCAGCAATCATAATATATTGTTCGGCAGTTTCCTGAAGCTTTACACGATTTACTAAAGAACCAACATAATGCCCCAAATGCAATGGACCTGTTGGTCTGTCACCTGTTAAAATAATATCTTTTTTATTCATACATAATTCCTAAATTTTATAATGATATGTATGAGTATACCCGAGAGAATAAAAAAACTAAACAACAGACATATCAACATCTGCTGAAGAATCTATTTCTGAAGAAAAAAGATTTTCAAGCGGAAGCTCTGGAAGCAAAAGAGCAAGATCATGGGATGAAGTCTCTCTCCATGCTTCAAGATGATCAAATATATCTTTTTGATTTTTGCTCGCAGTTTCTTTACCACCGCGCAGGTAAATCGCTTTTATATCCTATTATTCTTCCAAACAACATTTCTTCTGCTCTTTTTTTACGATCTTTATTCGGCTCTCCTTTTTGTAAGGATTCTGAAAAATCTTTTATATCCCGCCAGTCTAATGATAATCCTGATCTTTTTTTTATATGACAATTTATTAAAGAAATAATAGCATTGCCATCATTTTTTTGCTGACAATCATATGCCATCGCTTTAATAAGTAATGCCATAAGATGCGTAGCTTTAGAATGAGAGGATACAGAAAGTGTTCCAAACATACCATTCAATTGATCCACTTGGCTTTCTTCAAGATGAATGTGACCTAATCCAACCGCAAGATCATCTACTCTATACCGTGCTTCCTGAGACTTTAAAGAAATGACCGATAAAAAACTTAGTATACAATAAACCATTACTACATTACGCATTGTATTTCCTTTTATTATAATTCTTCCATAATAGATTCAAAAAATTCCTTATCTTTGTTTATGAAAGAACATTTTTACCACTTCTTCTTTTACTACCCAACAAGCTTCAGGATTATCTTTATCTTGTGGGCATAATTCTATCTGATCAGTTGTAAATAAATAAAGTTTTATTTTTTTAAGCTCACTTTTATCTTTAGAACAAAGGTCTTTTGCACTAAAATATCGATAATAAGCTCACACCTTTTTAAATAAAAAAT
>JAIPGS010000060.1 GCA_021735725.1 Candidatus Babeliales bacterium | reverse complement strand
TTTATGATATCATAATCTCATTATTACACTGATAGGATAAGGATTTACATGAAAAAAAGTTTTATTATACTGGCGTTTTTAGTTTCATCACTTTCTGCAAAAATTATAGAAACTGATTCTATTGCTACTGTTTTGGAATATACACATAAAGATACGCTTGTTTTATTTGATATTGATAATACTTTGGCAAAAGAAAATAACACAACAGGATGGGGTGGGGATCAATGGTTATATGCACATGTACAAAACTTTATTGAACATGGATTAACTCCTCAAAAAGCCTGGGATCTTGCGCTTCCTATTTATTTTGAAGCGCAACATAGTAATGGTTTTAAATTAGAATTTGTTGAGGATGTAACATTTGATGTAGTGAAAAAAACACAACAACAAGCACAAAAGGTTATTGTACTCACTGCTCGTTCTTATCCTTTAATTCAGTTGACAATCGATTTTATAGCAGATCTTGGTTTGAACTTTTTAGATAACGGATTTGAAGAAGAATTTGTTTTTGATAAAGTTCCAGGAAAATATACACAAGGAATGTTCTTTTGTGGGGCAGGAGACAAGGGTGAATCATTACTTGAATTGTTTCATAGAATAAATTATTGGCCACAACGCGTTGTTTTTATAGATGATAAAATTAAAAATATTTATGCTGTTGAACGCGCGCTTAAGCCATATAATATTGATTTTGTTGGGATTCATTATACGTATTTAAAAAAATCGGTAGATGCTTTTAAATTGTTTGATAATTTTTCTATGGAAGGATCTTATTCTTCTTGAATTGGGACAGGAGCATAACTCTATACTCTTTAAATCCTGTATGTTACGCTTCCCTTTAATTAAATATAAAAAAAGATTTTTTAAGGTGGGATACATAAATGCTTTATTATCAAGAAACGATAGAGTCTGTTTTAGATTTTTTTGGAACAGATGTGGATTCTGGTTTATATTCTGATCAGGTAAAAGTTTATAAAAAAAAATATGGAAGTAATGTTATTAAAAAAGCGGTTGGAAAATCGCTTTTTTATGTTTTTATAAGTCAGTTTCATGATCCACTTGTCTATCTTCTTCTTGGATCAGCAGTAATTATTTTTTTTGCAGGGTCTCAGTTTGACGCTTTTATTATTTCAGGAATTCTTTTATTAAATGGTATTTTTGGAACGTTCCAGGAAGGAAGAATAGCATTACTGGCAGATCAACTTAAAGAGTACACAAAGGGGTCTTCTTTAGTTATACGAGATGGGAAAAAAATAGTTATTTCTGATGCAGATCTTGTGCCTGGAGATATTATTCTTTTTCAAGAAGGGGATAAGATTCCTGCTGATGCGCGTGTTATTGAAGTAACAGATTTTTGTGTGAACGAGTCAATGTTGACTGGTGAGACAGAAGTAGTTAAAAAAGAAACAGACGCTTTAGAAGGTACTGTTGATGTTTTGGATCAAAAAAATATGGTATTTTCGGGTTCATTTGTTGAGTATGGGTACGGCAAGGCGATAATAACTGCGATCGGAAAAAAAACATATTGGGGCGCGCTTCATAGCATGATTGAATCTATAGAACCAGAGATGCCCTTTAAAGAAGATTTAACGCACCTTTTAAAAGTTATTTTAGTTAGTATTACGGGATTATGTTTTTTCCTTCTTGTTGTGGGAATTTTAACAGGCAGACCATTTGCAGAACTTTTGGCAGCGTTAACAGCATTATTTATTTGTGTTGTTCCGCAAGGGCTTCCAATGATTATGACGCTTGCTTTTGTTTCTGGCGCATACCGAATGGCTAAAAAAAATGTTCTTGTAAAAAAACTACAAGTAGTAGAAGCTCTGGGAAGAATGAATACTTTAATTCTTGATAAAACAGGAACGGTTACCTGCAATCAATTAATGGTATCTCATATTATTGCAGGAGAAAATGAATATAGTGTGACTGGCTCAGGATATGAACCTGAAGGAGATGTCCTTTTACATGAAACAAAAATTACATTTAAAGATGCTTTAGAACCGTTAAAAATTATGACAACGGCAACAGTATTATTGAATCATGCACAAGTTACTTTTTCTGAAAAACAAGATTTATACCAAGTAAAAGGAAATAGCACAGAAGCGGCACTGTTGCGTGCGGCACAAAAATTAGGAATGGACGAATTTGAAATACGTCAACAGTATACATTACTTCATGAATTTCCCTTTAGTTCTTTTCATCAGCAACATAGTGGGTTATATACTCATAATAATGGCACAGAATTATTTTTAATTGGATCTCCTGAGTCTTTAGAAAAAGATGGTTTTATTCCAACAGAGACACAAAAAAAATTATTGGAGACTTATTTTGATAAAGGATTGCGTGTTATTGGCGTGGTTCATGCACGGCTAGAAAAGCCTTTTCCTGGGATGACAGAAGCAGGTGAAAAATTTGTTATCACATTAAAAATTGCAGGTTCTTTGATTGGGTATTATGGAATGAATGATACTCCACGTGCAGGGGCAAAAGAAACGATTCAACAACTACAAGATGCGGGTATTACACTTATTATGGCAACAGGCGATAATATTAAAACTGCTCGTCATATTGCACAAGAAGTTGGAATTATAGATCAGCAGGGAATTGTAGTTGAAGGTAAAGATGCGAAACATCTTTTTAAGGATATCGGAAAACATGCGTGTGATACAGACGGAGGAATTCTTGAAAGTTTTCCGCGCGTGTATGCGCGTGTTTCTCCTCAAGATAAATTTGATCTTGTTCTTTCTTGTATGTTAAGTAAATGTGGCGCAACAACAGGGATGGTAGGGGATGGCGTGAATGATGTGCTTGCTCTTGGAATTGCACACGTTGGCATCACGCTTGCGGCTTCTGGCACAGAACTTGCAAAAAGAAAAGCGCGCGTTATTTTGTTAAAAGATGCATTTAATAGTTTGCCTGCAGCTGTTGCGCAAGGAAGACATATTTTTATGACATTAAAACGTGTGACGCTTTATTTTTTTACCACAAATTTTTCAGAGATTATGGTGCTTGTTGGGGCATTTGTTTTTAAAATGCCACTTCCTTTATTGGCCCCTCATATTTTATGGCTTAATTTAGTAACGGATGGTTTTTTAGATTCAGCACTTGCACTTGAAGAAGAAGAGCCGGGAATGCTGAATAAAAATTGGCTTAAAACACATAAAAAACTTATTTCAACAGATCTTATTATGCGTGTTATCTACCAATCTGGAGTGGTAGCAATTCTTTCTTTTGGATGTTTTTTTATGTATGCATACAAAGATTTAGCTTTGGCACGAACTCTTTGTATGGTAACACTTACTGTGTGTCAGTGGGTTATGGCATTGAATTGCCGGTCATTACATCACTCTGTTTTTTCTTTAAAATTAACAGGAAATAAATGGATGCTTACTGTTCTGTGTATTATTCCTGTTTTATTATGTTCTATTTTATATAGTTCATGGGGGCAACGAATTTTTAAAGTTGTGCCTTTAGGATGGAACTATTGGAAATTTATTTTGACGGCAGGGGTTGTGCTTTTATGTATTGAAGAAGTACGAAAATGGATTGTTATTTATAAAGAGAATAAGTGAAATTGACGAGTTTAAATAAACAGGTTACATTTGATTGAAACTGTTGATTGTAGGTAAATTTTAAACTATTAAAGTGAAAGGTATTTCTTAATGAATACGAAACGTTTTTTTGCATTATTTCTTTTGTTGGCAACGTCTGCTTCTTTTGTAAAAGCAGCTGAATTAAAAAAGAACCCTGAAGCATCTTTAGCTGTAAAACAAGCTGTATATCTTGATATCGAAAAAGTTATTATAGATGCAAAGCCATTAAAAGAACTGAGAGATAATCTTGAAATAACTATGAAGAAAAAAGCTGACCCAATGGAAAAGCTTAATAAAGACATGGAAGAAAAAGCTAAAAAAATGCAAGGTGATGCAGTTAAAGATGAAGCAAAAACTAAACTTCAAGAAGAATTACAAGCACTTGCTCAAAAACGTATGTCTATGATGAATGCTCTTCAAGCTGAAATGCAAAAATTGCAAGAAGATTTTGGTGAAACTGTGACAAAGAAAATTGTTGCGGTCGGAAACAAACTTGGATGGGGTCTTATACTTTTTAAAGGACAAGCAATTGTTGTAGATCAATCTCTTGATAAAACTACAATCTTAATTAATGAACTTAATAAAGAACATGAAGCAGCTAAAGCTAAATCTAAAAATTAATTTACGTTAAACTAAAAAGTTTTTATGGCTGGTGAAATTATTCACCGGCCATTTTTTTAAAGAAAGTTGTCATCATGAAAACAGAAATAAAAGCGATCATTGGTTTGGGTAATCCAGGGGCACAATATCGATTTAATCGTCACAATATAGGCTTTTTGGTTGTAGATGCTTTTGTTGATCAGTGTGGGGAAAATTGGGCATTAAAAGATTCTATGCAGTGTGCAACGGTGCATATCAATGGGCTTTCGGTTCTTGTGGTAAAACCTCAAACATTTATGAACTCATCGGGAAAGGTGATTTCTTTTTTACAAAAAAAAGGTATTAAACCGGAAAATATGTTAGTGGTACATGATGAACTTGAAAAAAAATTTGGAACTTTGGCTGTACGCAAAGGAGGGTCTCATCGAGGGCATAATGGGCTTCGTTCACTTATTGAAGCGTGTGGGCAAGAATTTTGGCGACTACGTTTTGGAATTGGAAGACCTGATAATAAAGAAGATGTATCAACGTATGTGCTGAGTAATTTTCAAGAAGAGAACGCAGACATTAATCGATTAATAGATGAAGCTATTGTAATGATAGAAAATTTTTTTGAAGAATAAAAAATGTATTAAAAATAATATTACATAAAAACAGTCTATCACCACAAAAATACACCTTCTTCGACGTCATTGCTAGTGGAGCGCGGCAATCCAGGTTGATTCAGAAAAAATTCTGATTCAAGATATCTTCAATAACGTATGAAAAATAGAACAATGTTAATTATTTTTAAAAAATAATAATGAATAAAATTTAAATTAACCTGGATTGCCGCGCTCCGCTCGCAATTGTATAGGTTCATAGTTTCGGTGACAGATTTTTGTTATTTTTTTCACAATATTATTCATAATGATATCTTAACTTTTTAATTTTTTCAAAGGAGTTTTGCCATCAATTCCTTGGTGGGGTCTCTTCTCA
>JAIPGS010000059.1 GCA_021735725.1 Candidatus Babeliales bacterium | reverse complement strand
TTTTTTTAATTTTTTTAAATCTATTTTTATGCGCTTGTAGTTACCTGTTGGCAACGAGTACAAAGCCCGTGTTCATGATCAGAAACTTCCCACTGCCAGCAACGAGGACATTTAATCCCATCAGCATGCCCTGCCTTAACTAAAAGCCCTGAATGAGGAATATAACAATCTGAAAATTCTGTAAATTCTTCATCATCAGATTCTTCTTCATCTTCATAATCAGTAATATCACATGCAGAAACAATAAAATATTCCCGCAAAAACTGTTCTTTTGTTTGCCTAGCCCCTACGCTGTGCAACAAGTCTACGACTTTTTGAGCTTGTTCTTGTGATGTATTCATTGCAATGGTTACCTTTGCCTCGAGTGAATGTTTAACTTGTCCGTCTTGGCGTAGCTTTTCAATCGCTTTTAAAACTGACGACCTTAAAGCACGCATTGCTTCCCACTGAGACTCTTTTTTATTTCCTTTTTCCCAGACAAAAGGGACATCATTAAAATCTTGCAAATGAATTGAGCTTGATTTTCCCTTCTGATAGCAGTCTGAGAGCTGCTCTGCTGTAAATGATAATACCGGTGCTACCAGCTTTGTCAAGGTATCTAAAATATGAAAACATGCTGTTTGAGCTGAACGCCGAGCAAGTCCGTTAGCCTTATCTGTATACAATCTGTCCTTAATTATATCTAAATAATAAGAACTTAAATTAACAGTACAATAATCTGCCAACATGTGATAAATTCCGGTCACATCCATGTCATTATAGGCTTTTCTCATTTTTTCATTAAAATAAGCCAATTCTTGAAGTGCTGCTTGATCAATCATAAGCATATCAGGCACAGCAACTGCATCTTTAGAAACATCAAAGTCGTTAACATTAGAAACCAAAAAGCGAGCAGTATTTCTTATTTTACGGAACACTTCTTGAACATTATTTAATAAAGTATCAGAAACAACTGCATCGCTTGAAATATCAATACTCGTTGCCCATAAACGTAATCCATCTGTTCCCATTTTTTGTATCAATTCATCCGGAACCACAACATTGCCCAATGATTTGGACATTTTGCGCCCCTTACCATCAACGGTAAATCCATTAGTTACAATAGATTTCATACATGCTTGCTCTTCTAAAACAACACTTGTTAAGAGTGAACTTTGGAACCATGCACGGTGTTGATCAGACCCTTCAAGGTATAAATCTGCAGGGTAACCTAATTTTTTATTATTTTTAAGAACCGCGTAATGACTTACCCCCGACTCAAACCAAACATCAAGAATGTCTTTTTCTTTGGTAAAATTTCTACCACCACAACTTTTACACGCTGCATTGTGAGGCATAATATCTGCAAGTGTAAGATTATTCCAACACTCAATACCTTCTTTTTCTATTTTTTTAGCAAGAGTTTCTATCATTTCATTAGTTACAAATCCAGCCGAACATCCATTACAGACAGCTGCCACAATAGGCACACCCCACGTTCTTTGACGCGACAAGCACCATTCAAGGCGCCCTTCAAGCGATGCCTTTAGGCGATTACGTGTTCGTTCTGGAACAAACTTAATTTTTTGAACTGCTTCAAGAGCTTTTTCACGCAAATTATTATGTGATAAATCACAAAACCATTGTTTGGTTGCTCTAAAAATTAACCCTTTATGACATCTCCAACAATGAGGATAACTATGGGTAATTGATTCTTTTTTAATTAAACGGTCATTTTCAGAAAGTGTTTTAATTACCCATCCATGAGCTGTTGTTACGTCTTGCCCCACAAGTTCTTCTGGTAAAATTCCAACATCATATTTTCCGTCAGATGTTAATGGTGAAAATATTTCAACTCCATTTTTAATTCCAATGTCATAATCATCAGCACCACACCCAGGAGCACCATGAACACATGCTGTTCCTTCGTCTGTTCCTACAAAATCCCCTGCCACAATTACTGATTTTTGATTTTCAATAAAAGGATGAAGCGCATTTCCGCCGATTAAATCTTCTGCCACACATGTTGCAATTCTTTCTACCGGCACCCCTAATTTTGCACACATTTTTTCTGTTAATGCTGCCCCAAGAACAAAAAGTTCATTATTAATCTTTATAAGATCATAGCGTGCTTTTGGTTTTAATATAACCATTTTATTCAGTGGCAATGTCCATGGAGTAGTTGTCCAAATCAACATATTAATGGCATCTACAATATGAGGGAATACTTTTTTTGCTGTTGCACTTTCTAAGGGAAAAGCAACATAAATTGATGGATCTTTTCTGTCTTCATATTCAATTTCAGCATTTGCCAAAACTGTCTGACATGAAGCACACCACGGTACTGTTTTGTTACTTCGTGAAATATATCCTTTATCAACAAACTCTCCAAATGCTCGAACAATAGCAGCTTCATAAGAACCGTCCATGGTTGTATAAGGATTATCCCAATCCATTAAAACACCCAAAGCTTTAAATTGTTCTTTTTGTATTTTGATCCATCCTGCCGCGTAACTTCTACATTCTTTTATAAGTTCTGATCCGTGAGCATCAGGAAATTGTTCCGCCACTTTAATTTCAATCGGTAACCCATGACAATCCCATCCTGGAGTAACAGGAACATGCTTTCCGGCCATTCGTTGAGACTTTGTTGCAATATCTTTTAATGTTTTATTATATGCATGGCCCAAATGAATGTTTCCGTTTGCATAAGGGGGACCATCATGGAAAATATATTTTTCTTTTCCTTGATTGTGATCAAATGATTTTTTAAATAATTCTTCTTTTTCCCAGCGCTTAATCATAGCAGGATCATCAATAACAGCCTGAGGTCTAATAGGAAAATCAGTATGAGGTAAATTTAATGTTTCTTTGTAACTTACACCTTCAGATGATTTTTTAAGCTTATTTTCGTCAGCCATGATTGCTATCCTTATTATGATTTATAAATATCCGCTTCACTCCTTATAAAGCTTTGAGTATACTCTTTTTAGCTATTTTCTCAACCAAAACCTTTTTTAGATCCTTATAGTTCATAAAGGATAATAGGAATAAAATTATGAAAGAATTACTGTCGCATAAAAAAATAGGAATCTGGGGATTTGGTTCGGTAGGAAAAAGTATTTTAAGTTTTCTTACCCCATTTGATTGCCAGATCTCTGTACTTGATTCACGCGCTCTTGATCCTTATGAAACATTACTTTTACAAGGACATGATGCTTCTTTTGTGGCTGAAGATTTTTTACCTCAATTTTTAGAAATGAATGATTTTATTATTCCAAGCCCAGGGATTGATATTTCAAAATTAATGGAAACAGAATTACATAAAAAAATTATTACTGAACTTGATCTTTTTTATGCATTCAATACAACCCAAACAATTGCAATAACCGGATCAGCAGGAAAAACAACAACTGTTCATCTACTTACTCATCTTTTGAATAAACTCGGTAAAAAAGCATGTGCGGCTGGAAACATTGGACTTCCCATGCTTGATACTATCGCAGATAAAAATAACTATGATTACATTGTTCTTGAACTTTCAAGTTTTCAACTTGAACATATAAAAACATTCCGTTCCAATTATGCTGCCTTTTTAAACATTTATCCAAATCATTTAGATAGGCATGCTGACATAGCAGAATATTTAGCAGCAAAAGCAAAATTGTTTGCATTTCAAAATAACGATGACTGGGCATTTATTCCATTAGAATACACAGACCTTTTATGGGAAGCTGTTACGCATCAAAAGATTTACTGGATCGGCCCCGATGCTTATCATGACATAATAAAAGAATTATCAGACATAACCTGTTCAAACAACCTTCAAATTATTTGTGCAATAATTGAAAACCTTAATCTGCCAACAGAAAAGCTAAAAAAACAGTGTTCTGATTATATATTACCTCCTGATCGTATAGAATTTTTAGGAACTCATAAAGGAATTTCTTTTTATAATGATTCAAAAGCAACAATTCCAGAATCAACTATTACTGCCGTTCAAAAATTTAATAAACCAATTTTATTTTTAGGAGGCTTAAGTAAAGGTGTTGACCGCATACATTTACTTAAAGAAATACAAAACAATGTTAAAGAAGTTATCTGTTTTGGAGTAGAATCTGAAGAACTCTATAAAAAATGCACCTCCCTTTCTATCCCTGCAAGTAAGCATGCAACTCTTGACGCTGCCTTTTTACATGCTCTAGAATGTGCCGTATCAGGTGATGTTTTATTACTCTCTCCTGCAGGATCAAGTTATGATTTATTTAAAAATTATCATGAACGAGGAAATTTTTTTAAGAAGTTGGTTCATGAATTTGCAAGTAAATAACAGTTCAATAAGGGACATTATATGAAGAAATTATTTATAGCATTATGTATATTAATGATCAGTGCAACACATTCACAAAAACAAGAAAAAAAATCAAAAAAAGCTTATCCCTATCATTGTCAATTTCTTATTTTAATCGGATGTGCATCAAAACTTGAAGAAGTATATGACCCTCATCAAAAAAATGTTATCCCGAAAAAACATATCAAACCCTGTTTTATTACTACAAAATAATATATTTTTCATTTCAATAAAAAACTCTCGTTACTAAAAATAATAACGAGAGTTAAAATATATATGTATAATAATTTTATTTTTTTAATTTAAAGAAAGATGCCATATCAAAATTTGAATATTTATGCAGCCCCACACCAAGACACACCACACCCGTTAAAGTTTGTGTTGTATTTTTTAACGTGTTTAAATTGTCTCTGCCTTTAGAAGAAGGAGAATTTTTTACAATCTGATTACTTAATTTTGCTAACCGGTAATAAGACAACAAAAATACTGCACTAAATCCAACAAATACACCTACTTCTCTTACCTGTTTCGCTTCAAGACAACCTCCACGGTCTACAGTGTCAAATGCTGATTTAAAGAATGGAGCTGCTTGATAACAAAAATGAGTAAACCCTAAAGCAATCGCCCCTTTAGTAGCTTCAACCGCTACAATCCCGCTTCCTCTTAAAATATCTCCACCCGCTGCTTGCATAACCGATGAAAAACTTAACAAGATTATTGCTAAGAGCTTATCCGAAAAATAAAAATAAGTGAAAACTCCGTCTAGTTGGGTTATACTAACCCGTGTAAAAAAAACCTAAAACAGGAGTTTTCATGTTTAGTATATCAGATATTTTATGGAAAAAAATCAAAATAATTAT
>JAIPGS010000058.1 GCA_021735725.1 Candidatus Babeliales bacterium | reverse complement strand
GTCATTGCCAGCGTAGTGTGACAATCCAGGATAATTAAAATTTTTATCCATATAATTTTTTAAGACTTTTTTTTGAATAAACCTGGATTGCCACACTACGCTGGCAATGACGTTGGTAACAATATTCTTCACTAAATGATAGATACTCTTTATTCGATTCATAATAACCACTCAAGTAATAAACAAACAAAACTTACAATCAAAAAGTAAGGATATCTTTCTTCTTCTGTTGTGAGTTCTTTATCTTCAAATGTTTCTTTTTCATACATATGCACATACCGTGTTAACTGTTTTAAATCATCATCATTTTGCGTTGGTGAAATATAAATACCATCAGTTTCACGAGCAAGAGATTGCAATATACCAGGATTTAAATGAGAAATAACAGCATTTCCTTGTTCATTTTTTTCATACCCTGTAATATGCCCCTCATCATCAAGAATAGGAACAGGAGCCCCTTGCTCTGTTCCCACTCCATACGTAAAAATATGGAGTCCTATTTTTTTTGCTTCTTCACGGAGTGACGCTAAATCTTTTGAGAAATCTTCACCATCAGTAAACATCACAAGTAATTTATTATTCCGCACGGGCATTTCTGAAAATGTAGTAATAATTTTTTTGATTGCTTGATCAAGAGACGTTGTTCCAGAAGAAATCGATTCAACATCAACTTGATCTAAAAACATAGTAAATGCGCTTGTATCTTGGGTTAATGGACACTGAATAACTGCAGCTCCAGAAAACACAAGTAACCCTACACGATCAGCAGGAAGTAATTGAAGTAATCGTTTTACTTTTGATTTTGCAAAGGTTAAACGATTCGGTTTAATATCTGCCGCAAGCATACTCCGTGAAATATCCAATCCTATAAAAAGTTCTCTTCCTTCTTGCGCTACTTTTTGTTCTTTTTTACCCCACTGAGGACGCAATAATGCTAAAAAGAAAAAACATACACTCACAGCAAGAAGAATCCCTTTTATACGATTTCTTTTTTGACTATATTTTTTTAATAAAAGATGTTCCCATTTTTTACTCACAAGAAGTTTAATCCATGCCTCTTTTTTTACAATTGCGTAATACAAAAGCCCTAAAACACCGCACAATATAGGAACAAAATACAGAGACTGACACGCTCCCCATGTGATTCCAAACAATTCTTTTTTCATCTTTTAAACCAATACAATTATATACTTTTTATATTTTTTAAAGCATACAAAAAAAAAACTGGAAAATGAATTCCAGTTTTTTTAATATTTTTAATATCGGAATAATAATAATTAATGAACTATTATAAATCTGGGATTGGATTTTCTAATTGTAGAGTTGGGATTGGATCCTCTATCTGATTAAAACCATTACGCATACCCTGATCAACGATATTTACAATTCCAGGATAATTATCACAAAGTATTTTTTTAGTTATTTCTTGCGAAGATACTAAAAATGAACCTCCGAGCACTGCTATTCCAGTACCTAACCCAGCACAGTATTGATAATATTCACTTTCATCGCTCACATACATTAATAAGGACATCCCCACAAATAAACATCCAATAGCTTTCTTTCTTATTAAAGAAAGAGTATCTCTTTGAATAACGTTTAACCGATATTTTTCTTTTAAAAAAATTTGACGATTTAATTCTTTATCTGCTGCACTCAATTCACTTTTATCAAATATTTTCCTACAACAAGGACACTTTGATGCATCATTTTGAAAAGATAGCATCTTAACAAAACAAGGATGACAAAGTTCATGCGAACAAGGGAGCATGACAAGAGGTTTTTTTTCTCGAGACAACTTTAATTTACTATCCCAACATATAACACATGCTTTTTCTTCTTCTACAGGAGCTACAATAGCTAAATTAACCTCTTCTGCCTGAGCAGCAAAAAGATTCATTCCACTTATTAACAATAAGCCTAAAAATAATAATTTCTTTTTCATTGTAACCTCACTTATTAAACAACAATTCCATTTTATATCATATAATAAGCATACCACTCATAACAAAAATGTCAATTTGAACTTATTCAAGCTTATAAGCCAAACCATAAAAATGTTACTAAAATAAGCTCTAAAATCAAAATCCCTGCAATAATCCATAAAAATGGCATAAAAATATCATGATAATTATGATAAACATCTGTTTCATACTCTGTTTTTTCAAGTGTATTAATCGTATCATAAATGGTTTGTAAGTCTTGTTGATTTTTAGCCAAAAAGAATTTGCCGCCTGTTTCTTTTGCAAAGAATTCAAGTAACCGAGTATTAATAGGTACTCCCACTTGTCGAATACCTCCAAAATGAGGGTCTTTCATAAGTCCCCCATAATCCCCACCTATTCCAATAGTATATATTTTGACTCCATATTTTTTTGCTAAAAATAAAGCATCTTCAGGTTGTAAATCTCCTGGAGATGGTTCCCCATCAGTTAATAAAATAATAATTTTAGAAGTAGCTTTAGATTTTCTCAGCCGTGTAAGCGCGGTAATAACTCCTTTTGAAAGAACTGTTCCATCCGCATTAACAATTCCAATTTCAGTATCCTTCACAAGAGTTGTTAACATATTTTTATCAAGAGTTAAGGGGCAACGAGAAAGAGCTTCTTTTCCAAAAAGAACTAATCCTATTGGGTCATCTGGACGTTTATTAATAAATTTTATAGCTTCTTCTTTTGCAATAGTTATGCGTTGTTTTTGATCATGAGGATCATCAAACAATTGCATCGATCCAGAAACATCAAGAACCATCATAATATCAATTCCATCAATAAATATTTTTGATTGTGTATCAACAAGTTGTGGCCGTGCAATTAAAAGTAATAACCCAGCAAGAACAATAATTCGTAAAAAAGAAAAAACTCCTCTTGGATATGATGCAGAAGTAAGATGTGCTTTTTTTAAAAGACCCGTTGCAGAGTAAAGATAAAAAGGTGCCTGGTAATAAGTAAACCGATACCACGCAGCTGCAACAAACACAGGAATAAGTCCATATAAAACAAATGGATATGCAAATCGAATAGCCCACTCCATAAAAATACCCTTTACTATTAAAATGCTTTTTTTTCAGCATACAAAAAAAAAACTAGAAAATGAATTCTAGTTTTTTTAATATTTTTTTAAAAATAAATTTTTTAAATTATATGAGAACACAATTACTTTTTACTGTGCTGACATTCTTTTTTATGTTCACTTTTCCAATGCTTTTTTTGGCAATCTACATTGCAATAGGTAGCAACTTTACAAGCAGAACATTTTTTTAATGCTACCGTTGATTCTGCATTACAAAAAGTACATATATCAATAATTTCTACTGATGAACTTGCTGCTTCTTGAGCAAGTACCTTTGTTGGCTTTTTACGTTCATATAAATATAATGATTCTTGAACATTAACCTTTAACATTGCTGGTCTTTTGTTATCAATTGGCATAACTTTTACCAACTTCCACAAAGAAGCAAGTTCATTAAAAAAACCTAAATTCGCAGTAAGAAAGTCGTCTTTTCCATCGTTTCTACTCGGGCCACCAATATAAACTACTTTATCCCCTCTAAATTCTTGTAAAGCTCTTTGAGACATATCAAGTGAATGAGGAGGCCAACACATCATAAGAACGTTACATTGTCGATGTTGTTTAACAGCTTCTTGTGCATCTAATGTTTTAATATCATCTATATATCTTGGAAAATCAGCAGATGCATGAGTTGTAAATGAATCGGTAGGAACAATATTAGATGCTTTGCCTAATTGCTTATGCCGTAAAAAAGCAGTTAATAAACCAGTTCCTGCCCCAACTTCAAGCGTCCAATCATACTTAATAAATTTTTTAATTTCTTCCAGATGTTTCATTTGAACCATAGACCATGAAATACATGGCAAGAGACAACCTTGAAGTTCTCTGTCGTTATTTAAACTAGCATTTACAAGCCTATCTCTACAAAAAAGAACCCTACTCATACCATCAAATTCTAACAATTCCTTCTTTATAGTACCTTCTACAGCTGCTATAAGACATAAAAAATTTGCCGATAGTGAACTACCTGTTTCTGGAGCGGATTCAAGTGATTTTTGAGATCCATAAAGATTTCCTAAAACCCCTAAAAACAAAAACCCTAATTTTAGCGTATTATTCATATAAAACTCTCTATTTTAAAACCCCATAATCCATTATTCATCGCAATAATAATCATATCATAGTTAAAAAATATGTCAAATAGAATAAGTAACCAGGGTTTATTTTACCTTATTTTTGCCCTCTTGAATAAACCACTCTCTGACCCGTCCTACAAATTCTTGAATCGTTTCGCCTTCTTTATAATAAAAAGGAGACCCAACTGTTATGGTAAGAGGATGCCATTGAATCATTTTATGTGATGGAGGAAGTGCTTTTCCTGATCCTTCCAAATAAACAGGAATAACTGGTTTGCCCGACTCTTTTGCCATTACTGCAAATCCTGTTTTAAACTGATGAACATATCCATCAACAAATCGTTCAGCTTCAGGAAATAATCCTACAGAAATATTATTTTTTAATTTATCAAGAGCGCAAGGAAGTGCCAATCCACGCTTAGGGCAATCACCATAATAAACAGGAATCCCTACTTTTTCAACAAGAGTCCCCAGAAGAGGATATTCTGTCAGTTCCCCTTTTGCAAGCATGCTATATTTACGATCTTTTAATACACGCCCCATCATAAAAATATCTAAACTTGATTGATGATTTGCTACAAAAATTCCCACTTCTGGCAAAGGCTTTTCAGGAAAATTCAACGATAAAGGTAAAAAAGTAAAACTTAAAAAAAGCCAATGAACCGTATGAATAATTTTATAAAAACTCACAGACACCCACCCCCACGAAAAAGGCAGATACACCAAAATAAGTACAGGAACTGCACACACAAGTATTGTTATAAAACATAAACTGTATGTAAAAAAATTCCGAACAAGATCTAATATAAACATGAAAACTCCTTTTTTTATTACTTCATCATATATATTTAAATTCTATAATTTTTAAGATAAAAGGCAAAACCCTTTTTATTACTACTCCTTTTGGAGATGTTTTAGTTAAAAATAATAAATAAAACATTGTAGATGTAAAACAAAAGAAATACATAGTAAAAAATAAATAATTCTCACAATAAAGCTATGCTCAACAGATTCTACACTCTATAAGCTTAGGTTCTGTTGAGTTTTTGAATTTATGAAAATTTAGGGTATGATATCACCGAAAAAAGCATTCAACCTCAATAATCGGTGATATCATGAAAAAAGAGTATATCAATGAAGTGGCTTGGAGTAAAATTTTGAAATTTT
>JAIPGS010000057.1 GCA_021735725.1 Candidatus Babeliales bacterium | reverse complement strand
CTTTTTATAGAAAGTAGTTTACATACTCTTTTAACAGAAAAAGTTCTTGTAGGTCTTGTTGCTTTTATCGCATTTTTAATGATTTCTTCTATTCGTTTTCCAGCTTTTAAAAAAGCTAAAATTTCTTTTAAAGACCCTTTGGTGTATATCAAAGGATCTTTACTTTTAGGTGTATCTGGATGGTGCGCTTATCAAGGTTACCCATTTGTTTTACTGGGAGTTACGATCTATATTTTTGGTGCAGTTTTTTTAAGTGGAATAACAACAGCTAAAAATGTTATCAAAAAGAAATCTGATTCAAGAAAGCGGTAATTTCATAATTTGTATATTAGAGATGGTTCCCACTTTTTTCCCTGCTTTATTAAGTCTGGAAATCTGTTTTTTTTCAAAGTATGCAGTTTTGAGTTGTTGAAGAGAACTAATCCCTTCAAATTGTTCTGAAAAAGGAATTTCATGTACAATTCCATAACCGTGGCTATAAGCGCGTGATTCAACTAATAATCCTTTTTCTACGTCAGTAATAACGGCGACGTGTCCTTTCCAAGCAATAATATCACCGTTTTCGATCGTGTCATTTTTTGTCACAGGTTGTAAATCTTGCAGCATCGTTGAAGTATTTTTAGCAAAAAATGGAATACCGGCTCTATGAGCTGCTCGTGTAATAAGTTGAGCACAATCTATTCCCGTACATGGTGCTGTTGTATCTTCCTTTTTTCTATAATAAAATTTTTTCTTTTTATTTTTATACATAAATTCTGAGCAGGTAAAATCAGATGAGGTATAAAAAGTTTGAATACTTGCGCCCCCAAGCACATAAGGAATGTGCCCGCAGACAGGATGTGCCCATGATTGAAGTTGTGATACAAAAACACGTCGCTTGCCTTGATCTGAGCAAGGGAGTCCCCAGTCGCACGCTTTTTCTGAAATTATAAATGGTTCACATTTTTTTGTTGTGGGATTAAAACATTCAACTGTTATATAATGAGGTCGTAATTGATTATTACTTTTTACAAAACGGGTTCCTGCTGAAAAAAGGGTATTGGTTTTTGTATTTTTAGAGGGAAGAACAAGCGTAATAATATTTTTAAGAGGAACTGTTTTTTTCATAAAACAAGGAACTTCAGGAATACAAGAAAGATCTTGTTTTGAAATGTCTGAAAATTTCATAATATTTTTTTTCTGAGTCCAATAGGTTGTATGTTTTAAGTTATTAACCGATGTTTTATAGTAAAAATGAGAAATGCTTATTTTTACTTCGTCGCCTTGTTCTTCAAGAAGTTCTACTTGTTCATTAAAAAGAAGTTGTGATATGCGTGGGCACAGAAATCCAATATCATAAAAAGGCATATCAGAATAGGATTGAATAGGGCTTTTCTTAGTGCGCATTTCTTTCATTGATGTACCAATAAGATCAGCAACGGGAACGCAACAAAAGGCATTAGGGATTGTGTGTATTGTTGTCTGGAAGAGTGTTAACACAAAGAGTAGAGCGATATGTTTCTTCATTTTTTTCCTTTTAATGTATCATATGAAAGACTTGCAAAAAGTAATTAAGAGCAAGTATCCTAAAAATATATATTAAATAAAAGGGGTAGATACATGAAATTATATTGTTTTCTTTTTCTTAGCATGATTACATCTCTTTGTGCAACAACTTTAGAAATTGAAAAATGCGGTTGGACCAATGTTTACAAAATTCATTTTTTAAAAGAAGATCAAAAAAAGAATGCTCAAAAAAAAGCAATTATTTGTGAAAAAATAAATGTTCCACAATTTACACAGATGATTTTTTCATGGAATGCAGTTCGCCCAAAAAAAGGTTCATTAATTTTTTATAGCCAAGTACGAGATAAGAAAACGCAGCAATGGGACTCTCAATGGAATAAAATGGCTGAATGGGGAGCAGATATTCAAAAATCATTTTTTAGTAGAGGAACAGCTTCTGTTTTTTATTATGCACGCTTAGAAGCAACAGGCTTTGAAGGCGCTGATGGGTTCCGTATAAAAGTTGAAACACGTTATGATCACGATTTGTCATTAGTAAAACATTTATATGTTTCTCTTTCAGATTTTCATTCCTTTTCTTCAGAATCATATAAAGAACGAGCTCAAGGATTGCCTTCTTTTATGCTCACAAATGTTCCGCAAGAATCACAAATGATTTTAGAACATCCAAAAGCAAATGCTCTTTGTTCTCCAACATCAGCAAGCATGATTGTTGGTTCACTTGTTAAAAAAAATATTGATCCTTTAGCATTTGCTCATTCTGTTCATGATGCAGGTCTTAATATTTATGGAAATTGGGCTTTTAATATGGCTCATGCCTTTGAACATTGTAAAGGTAAAGCTGCTTTTTATGCAACACGGCTTGATTCTTTTACGTCTCTGTATAATTTACTAAAAAAAAGAGTACCTCTTGCTGTAAGTGTTCGTGGGCCAATGAAAGGTTCTGCGACTCCTTATGAAAAAGGCCATATTCTTGTTGTTGTTGGGTGGGATGCTCAAAAACGTGAAGTTATTTGTCATGATCCAGCATTTGATACAATTGATGAAGTGTATACGCACTATGATATTAATGAATTCATTGTTGCGTGGGAACGATCGAGACGTTTAACCTATCAAACACAATTAATAGTATAACTATTACATTATTTTTTTATTGAAAAAGCCTTTACGATAAGCTTTTAACTCTTCCTTTTATCTTTTTTTGTTTATTTATCTTATTGACAATTTGAAACAATTTTAATTATAATAAAAGTAGAATGATTCTTGATAGGGGAAATGGAAAAGGTTATTTAGGGAGGTTATTATGAATCGTAATGATGTAGTGTCTTTATTTTTAATGGTTGTATCATTTATTTTTTGTACATTAAGTTTTGCTCAAATTCCAAAACATCAAGTTTTGTCAAAGCAAGAACTTTTTAAAACAGCTCAAAAATCGGTGTTAGAAAAAGTTTTTATACATAAAGGGGTATTGAGCGATAAATTAGTTTTCAGTTTCTCTGGAGACCCAATTTGTACGTATATGCCTAAAAGTGAACAAGAGAATATCTTAAAAAATGAAAATGTAGCGCCTGATAAAGATGGTCAATTAAGAATGACGTTTTTTGTACCACTTGCTCATATTAAAAATAATGAAAGTAAAAAAGTTATTCATGAATTATCAAATGAACAATGTTCTTTTGATTATTGTGTACACGTTAAAGAAGTAGCTACTCCCATGAAGGGAATTGAATATTCAATTTCTTTTGCTCCCGAAAGACGTGGATTTGAATATCTTTCATTCAAATCGATTACAGGTCAAAAAGGTATTATGTTTAAATTTTATAATCATGTCGCACTTAAAAATGTTGATACTAATACTCCATCAAAAATTAAACGTATTTCCTTGGGAAAAAAAAAGTCATTTTGGATTTTGGACACGGGGGTAAAGATGCGGGATATTCTAATTCGACAGTAAAAGAAAAAGAAATTAATTTTGCTGTAGGAATGCAATTAGCATCTCTACTTAAAGAAAAAGGGCATGAAGTTTGTCTGATACGTGATAAAGATGAATATATTGCTTTGGATCAACGTTCTCAACGTGCTTTAGCATGCGGTCCGGCTGATGCTTTAATATCACTCCATGCAAATTCAGCTGGAAGTGAAAAAGTACATGGAATAGAAACTTTTTGCCATCGAGCCCATCTTTTTGAAAGTCATCTTAATCATGGATCGTTTCATACTATGAGCGCATCAGAAAAACATAACGAAATTCTGTATCAAAAAAGTAATGTACTTGCCAAATCAGTTCATGAAAAAGTTTTAACTTTTGCTCGTGTGCAGAAGAAAGATTTAGTAGATAGAAAAATACAACATAAAGTTTCACAAGTTCTTTTAGGGGCGGATATGCCTTCAATTCTGATTGAACTTGGTTTTCTTACTAATAATAAAGAAGGGCAGATGCTTAAGAGTTCTTCATATCAAAAAACACTCGCCAATGGTATTGTTAATGGTTTGGACGATTATTTTAAATTGATGTAAAATAATAATTCTCTAAAGAAATATTTGTTGTTACACTTGTAAGTCTGTAGTTTATACTTAACAGAAAATTTCATTAAAATAATAGTTAGAGCTCAAAATTTAGGGCGATGTGTGTTAATTAATATATGGCAAGATTTTTTAAAAATAGTTAAAGAAGAGGCTGGTAGCCGTGTTGTTGAAACATGGTTAAAAGCTGTTTCTTTGCATCAGTGGGATGCTGATGCACATACTGTTTATATTAAAGCTCCCAATGCATTTGTAAAAGAATGGATTCAAAGTAATTATACAGCTTTGTTTCAGTTGCATTTGGGGCGGTTGCTTCATGTTTCAGAGCCTCGCGTTATTTTTTTAAATGAAAATGAACAAGAACCAAAAAAAGATATTTCAGAATTAATTACTATTATGCCGGCAAAGCGTAGCATTATTCCTCCTCAAGTAAAACATGCGCTTGAACGGCGTGGACCGCAAGGAAGTTTTGGAAGACTTAATCCAACGTATCGTTTTGATACTTTTGTTGTTGGGTCAAGTAATTCCCTTGCTTATGCAGCTGCTCATAGTATTGCTGAAGGTCCGGGGAGTTTATATAATCCATTATTCATTTATGGGGACTCAGGGCTTGGTAAAACTCATTTGTTGCATGCTATTGGTAATATGGTTCAACAAAAAAATCCTCAATCGGTTGTGTTGTATCAAACAGCTGATCGATTTGTGAATGAATTTATTAATGCAATTCGTTTTAACAAAGTTTCTCTTTTTCAGCAAAAATATCGTGCTCTTGATGTTTTGCTTATTGATGATATTCAATTTATTTCTAATAAAGAACAAACTCAAGAAGCATTTTTTCATATTTTTAATTCTTTGTATGATTCGCATAAACAGATTGTATTTTCTAGTGATGTATTTCCGAGTCATATAAAAGGTCTTGCTGAACGATTACGTTCCCGCCTTGAATCGGGTCTTGTAACAGATATTCATAAGCCTCCCTTAGAAACTAAAATTGCAATTTTAAAACGAAAAGCAATGCTTCATAATGAGGTATTAACTGATGATGTAGCTGAATATATTGCTCAGTATGCGCATTCAAATATTCGAGAACTTGAAGGAGCATTAATTCGTATTTTAGCATTTGCTTCATTAACTAAACAGTCACTTTCTTTAGATTTGGCAAAAAAAGTTTTAGGAAAACAACAACATTATAAAGAAGAAGTAAATCACGTAGACTTTGAAAAAATAGTATCTCATGTATGCAAATATTATTCTTATAAATTGTCTGATTTGCGAACAGATAGTAGAGCTCGTCAAATTGCACGTGTTCGTCAAATTGCAATGTACCTTATGAAAAAAATGACTAAAAAGTCA
>JAIPGS010000056.1 GCA_021735725.1 Candidatus Babeliales bacterium | reverse complement strand
TAATTATTTTGATTTTTTTCCATAAAATATCTGATATACTAAACATGAAAACTCCTGTTTTAGGTTTTTTTTACACGGGTTAGTATAACCCAACTAGACGGAGTTTTCACTTATTTTTATTTTTCGGATAAGCTCTAAGATTTAAAAGGGGAACTTTTTGTTCCCCTTTTTTTATGACCAAAAAATAATATCAGGTAGATCTGATTGTGGATAATAATGTTTGATTCGTATGCAAATATAATGGAATACTGTTCTTTGTAAAAGAGCGGGTGTGAAGGGGCTGAGAGGACACGATATTTTTGTGGTATGTTTATTTACGTGCGTAAAATATTTTAAAAATGTTTCATGTTCTTTACGAACTTTTTTTTCTAAAACTTCATGTGCTTTAAGGGCAAGAGAAACACTGGGCGCAGTACTTGTAAATGTGGTGTCATTCCATGCATGATCTAACACAATATCATAGATACTATTTTCTAATCGTTGTGATTCAAGAGTTGTATTCATTTGGTTTTCTGGATAGGCGAGTTTAAAAAGAATTCCTGTTCTGTTGTCTTTTCCTAGTAGTGTAAAATAATATTTATTTAATGTTTGTTTTAAAGATGTATCATCTGTTTCTTTAATACTTGCGAGCAAATCGTCAGAAGTAACTTCAGGCGGTCGCGGTGTTTGTGTGCTGTTGTTAAGAGTGGCTTGTTGATAGGTTTGATGTGCTTGAAATGCAATAATTGCTTTTTCAAAAGGGGATACTGAATCTTGAATGGTGAAAATTGAGCTTATACTGAAAAAGAGTAAAAAAAGAATTAATTTTTTCATGATAACTTTCATAACAATGCTTTATATTTATACACACATCGGTATACTACATTACTATGAACAATAATAAAAGAGCCTTATTACATCTTTCTCTCATCCCAAGTATTGGTCCTAGTGTTGTAGAAAAAATAGTACAACATGTTCCTGAAACATTTGATTTTTATGGAGCAGGAATTCAAGATTTTGCACAGTGTGGTATTACTGAAAAAGTAGCACAACTCATTGTTAATGGTTTGAGTAATGATGAACTGATAGATGCAGAACTTTATGTGATGGAAAAACATGGTATTTCATGGATAACTTTATATGATGATTTGTATCCTTCTCAATTAAAAACGATCCATCTTCCTCCTATTGTTTTGTATTATCAAGGTAATCCCGTATGGGAAACACATAATGGTGTTTCTTTGGTTGGAGCACGAAAAGCAAATTATTATGGAAAAAATGCGGTTAAAAAAATTGTTCCAGGTTTGATTGCACACAATCTTTATGTGGCAAGTGGGGGTGCTTATGGCATCGATACGTGTGCACATAAAGAAACATTGGATGCGGGGGGTGCAACAGTAGTTGTTCTTGGTTCTGGGTTGTTGCGTGTGTATCCGGTAGAAAATACAAAAATGTTTCAAAAAATTATTCAACAGGGTGGAGCGATAATCAGTTCGTTCCCTTGTATGGCTCCAGGGCTTCCAGGAAATTTCCCTGCACGAAACAGAATTATTGCTGGACTCACGCATATGACAGTGGTTGTGCAAGCTGCTCAAAAAAGTGGGTCACTTATTACTGCACAGTACGCTTTAGAGCAAGGAAAATCTGTGGGGGCTATTCCTGGTTCAATTGATGACCCTTTAAGCGCAGGGTGCCATTCTCTTTTGTCTCAAGGCGCAAAAGTAGTGACATGTGCCGAAGATATTCTTGAAGAGTATCATCTTGCAAAAGAACGGAAATCAGTTCAGATGGAAATTCCCTATTCTGCGGATTTATTAGAAGATCCAGTCCTTTTTGCATGTCGACAGCCCCGAGGGTTTGAAGAACTTGTTCAGATAACAAAAATGGAAGAAAATAGGCTTAAAGAGTATCTTTTTGATTTGCAACTAGAAGGTATTGTGGAACAAAATTTTGCAGGATTATGGCA
The DNA here is from genome assembly GCA_021735725.1 of Candidatus Babeliales bacterium. Classification (GTDB taxonomy): domain Bacteria; phylum Babelota; class Babeliae; order Babelales; family CAIQNR01; genus JAIPGS01. Next base: position 3,538 of record JAIPGS010000056.1, on the reverse strand, counting down.
AAAAGTATGATTGAGGCAGAGTTTTTTGCTTTTTAATCTTGTTTCATGTATTATAATTGCTCAAGAATCAAAATGCCTTTAGGGCGCGTATTTGAAAAAATAACAATAACAGAATAATGATTTTTCAGGAGTGATGTCATGCCAGTACCAAAGAGAAAACGTTCCCGAGCTCGTAGGGATAAGCGTTTTGCTAATAAAGGGATTAAAGCCCGCGGATTTAATACATGTAGCAGTTGTGAAGCAACAGTAAGCTCTCACCAAATTTGCCAAAATTGTGGATGCTATAAAGGTCGCAAAGTTATGGTAACAAAAACTGAACGTGCAGTTAAACGTGGTGCTGCTCAAGAAGCTAAACAAACAGCAATGGCGGCGCGTGCTCCCCAAGAAGAGCCTGTTGCAATTGAAGCTGTAGCTGCTGAACCAAAAAAAACAAAGAAAAAGTAAGCGAGTCGGTTAAAAAAGAGTAGTTTTGTTTTGTAAGGGTATGTCTATGATAACAAGAGTTCAAGATTTTTTTAGTCAACAATGGTTAGAGTTAAAAAAAGACAAGTACAGTATGGCTTTGTTTTTTATTGTTCTTGTCGGTGGACTTGGTGTAGGTGTATGGAAAGGTAAGGCGTGGTATGTTACTCGTAAAGAGAGTTCTGCGCAAGTAACGTTTGCAGATGCGTATGAAGGATATCAGGGTGCACTAAAAGCTTTGTTAAAAAAAGATGATGCGGGCAAAGTTGAAGCTGCAATAAAAGATGCACTGTTGGATCTTGAATCGGTTGAAGAATTGCATGAAGGTTCTGTGTATAGTATGTATGCGCAAGCTTTAAAAGCAGATCTTTGTGCTCAAGAAAAAAAATATGATCAAGCTCTTGTTCTTTTAGAAAAAGCACTTACAAAGATGGGAACTTCATCACCCGTTTATTATCTTTACAAAACAAAACAAGCGCTTATTCTTTGTGATGCTGGTCAAGCAGATAAAGGTGTAGCATTACTTGAAGTACTTGCGCAAGATGCACAAAACAAGCAGGCAGATACAGCGGCGTTTTATTTAGGTTCATACTATTGGTCTGAAAAACAGTATGACAAAGCAAAAGCTGCATGGAAAATGTTTGAAGCGCCATTACATCAAAAAGAACCACAAAAAAATTCACCATGGGCATATATTGTTGCAACTAAGCTTGTACAATGTGCATAATTATAAAAATGGCATACTCAGCGTAGTCAGATGATTAAACATTATTAATGAAAAGACATCTAAAAAAGTTGTTAATTTTTCTTGGATAATTTTATAACAAGTACACGTTTTAAAATGTTGAGTAGAACATTGCAAAGGGTAGAACTCTATGGAATCAATAAAAAATTCATCTGTCCGTGTAAGATTTGCCCCGTCTCCGACGGGGACTTTGCATATTGGGGGGTTACGAACAGCGCTCTTTAACTATTTATTTGCAAGACATCATGGTGGTACTTTTTTAGTACGAATAGAAGATACAGACAAGGAACGTTCAAAGAAAGAATATAAAGATGCTCAAATGGCTTCACTTGAATGGGCTGGCATTATAAGTGACGAACCACTTGTATTTCAATCTCAAAGAATGGATGTGTATGAAGCTCTTTTGAACACACTTATTGAACAAAAAAAAGTGTATCGCTGTACGTGCACAGACCAAGAACGGGAAGACCGTGCGCGTGCTGCAGGTCATACAGATAATTTTTATGCATATGATAATTTTTGCAGGAATACTGCTGTACGTGCTGATTGTGGCATACCATTTGTGCTTCGTTTTGCTGTTCCAAAAACATGTACAGAAATTAAAGTTGATGATTTAATTCGCGGAACTGTTGTTTTTCAAAAAGAACAGTTCGATGATTTTATTATTGTGCGTTCTGACGGGTCTCCAACCTATAATTTTGTGGTTGTTGTTGATGATAATTTTATGAACATTACTCATATTATTCGTGGCGAAGAACATTTGGTTAATACTCCAAAACAGATTCTTTTGGCACAAGTATGTGGATTTCCTTTGCCACAATTTGCTCATATTCCTTTAATTTTAAGTCCCAATGGCGGAAAATTAAGTAAGCGTGACGGTTCTGTTGACGTGTTACAATACAAAAAAGATGGATATCTTCCTGACGCCCTTGTTAACTATATTGCTCGTCTTGGGTGGGCGTATGGGGATCAAGAAATTTTTACGCGTCAAGAACTGATACAGTTTTTTACGCTTAAAGGGGTAGGTAAAAAGAGTGCAGTTTTTGATATGAAAAAATTAGATTGGGTAAATAGTCTTTATATTAAAAAATTAAGCTCAAGTGATTGTGCAAAGTGGCTTAAAAAGGATGTTTGTGAATTTCTATTTGAAAACACTTTAAGCTGGAGCGATGAAACGCGCGAAAAAATAATTGCTATTTATCAAGAACGTGCTACAATTGGATTAGAGCTTTGTACTATGATAATGGAGTTTTATAAAGGTCCAGATCAGTATGAAGCAGATGCAGTGGAAAAATGGTTAAATAAAGAGGTTATGAATCATTTGGCCCTGTTAAAGGTACAATGGGGGGTTCTTGAAGAGTTTGAACACGAGGTTATAAAAACTACAATTAAAGAATTTTGTACACAGCATGATGTAAAATTAGGGGTGCTTGCGCAACCGATTCGCATTGCGCTTACAGGTGGGACAGAAAGTCCAGGAGTGTTTGACCTTCTTGCTGTTTTAGGCAAAGAAGAAAGCATTAAAAGGATTGACCGTTTACTTGCAAGTGGTGTGGTAAAAAATTAATATATCTGAAAAATTCAGATAAAAGGATTATTTAAAGTTTTTATACTGTTCAAATGGAGGAACAATAAGATGAAAGTAGGATTTTTCTTTCCTGGTTATGGGTGCCAATTTGTTGGTATGGCAAAAGATTTCTATGATAACAATCGAATTATGCAAGAATACTTTGAAGAGGCACACCAGTGTCTTGATAAAAACTTTGTAAAATTATGTTTTGCTTCTTCTGAAACTGAATTAGCGGAATGTGAAAATGCATATATTTCGTTGTATCTTGTTGGAATTTCTCTTGCTGCAATTCTGCAAAAAGAGGGCGTTATTCCTTCTGTTGTTGCGGGTTATGATGTGGGTGAATATACGGCGCTTTCTGTTGCTGGTTCATTAAATCTTCCGGACGCAGTCTATCTTTTAAGGAAATATGCAAAAAATTATACTGAATTTTTAGAAAATAAAAATTTAAAAGCCATTCGTATTAAAGGGATGGAAAAAGAAGTAATTCAAAAAATGTGTTCATCTTTTGCAAATGGTGCGCATGAAGCACGAATTACGGTTATCGAAAAAGATGATCAATGTGTTCTTGTTGGTACAAAAACAGCTCTAGATCTTATTGAAAAAGAATGTAAAAAAAATCCATTAATTGAAATTGAAGAAACACATCTTGGTGGTGGAATTCATGCATCAACGGTTGATGCAGTTGTAAAAAATATTAAAATGTATTTGGAAAAAGTTGATTTTAAAGAGTGTACCATTCCATTTGTTGCAGGTGTTAC
>JAIPGS010000065.1 GCA_021735725.1 Candidatus Babeliales bacterium | reverse complement strand
GCAAGTTTCTATTGTTGTCAAGGGATTTTGGCTTGTTTTAGTTTTTAAAAGATATTAAAATAATTATTATAAGTGAATTATAAAATTTAATTAATACTATTTATGTTTAATTTTAAACCTAAATTTACAGATGAAAAAGCTACTATAAAAGAATCTGTAGATCGTAAAAACCGTCAACCAAAAGGAGAATTACCTGTTGATGAAGATGAAGAGTTGGTAAATAAAAATGATCCTAGAAAAAAATTTATCAGCCCTGAAGATGTGGCTGATGACTATGATTTTACTGATCATATAAAACTTGGAGATGATAATGAAGAAGGCGAGGAAGATCTTGCAGATGAGCTAGAATTAAAAGCTGATGAACTTATAAAGCCCTCTGAGATTGTTGAGGAGCAGTTGTTAGAGGAAATGATTGAAGATAGAGATAAAGATATTCTAGATAGTCCTGGTTCAGAGAAAATTGGTTTAGAGTCAGACAGGGATTATGGTATAGACAGTAAAAAGTATATTAGACAGAACATTCAACACGGTAGAGGTTATTATGGAGATAATCTTAAAACTATGCCTGATTCTAAAATAGCCAGGGATAAGAGGGGAGTTACTAGAGAGTTTTTAGGGAAATAAAATAATTTATAAACTTATATAAAAAATATCCCATATTAAGGGATATTTTTATTTAAACAAAGTGATAAATTAGGATATATAGGATATATTAATAATTATAATTAATATTTAAAAATTTTAAGAAAGCTTATAAACAAACAAAAAAGCCAGATAAAATCTGACTTTTTTTGGTGGGTACACAAGGATTCGAAACATAAGTCAGTATAATCAGAAAAGCCTTATAAATACTATATTTGAGCTATAGTTAAGCAATAATTGCTATTTACAGGTTTAATCAATCTTAATCAAACTATGCATCTTTTTTCACCTTTTGGTCACAATATGGTCACAACCCATATTATGGCGATGCGGGGGAGGTGGGAAAAGATAAGAACTAAGTATAATATAATTATTTCTATGCTCAGTGTTAATTACTAAGTTATGACATAATTGAAGTAATCATATTTAATTTTATGTTTAATAAAAATATTGAATGGTTAATAGGAAATAATATTAACGAAGAGTAAAGAATCGTGACGAAGATAAAATAACAAAAATTATTGGAGAATAGAGCATGGCAATCTTTCGGTTTTGATAATGCTCCATATTTTGAGAATGATATATTTAATATACAATAAAACGTTATAGACTTATCATATATACTAAAAACTAAGTCACGAAATTTTATTTTATATTAAATATTATGCTAATATTAAAATAACTATATTATTTAGTCTCTAGAGCTATTGTTTTTTTATCTATAACTGATATAATAAGAATACCTCTATTTATAGAGGTTGTAATAGGGAGTACGCCATTGGCATACTTGCAACCAAACCTTTTCTGAAAAGTTGTTGAGGATTAATCAACAGCTTTTTGCTTTATAGACACTTCTCCAAAAAAAACCGCCCATATGGCGGTTTTTAAAATACTACGATAATTCAATGACTCTAATTTAATCCAAAGTCTACATATTTATTTTGATTATAGAAATTTTGTTTTTGACTAGATTTAACAGGATGATAAGTAAAACAATGCAAATCACCCCTCTTCATTTCACTGCAAACAACTACTATTGATAATTCTTCAGAATAAAAAACTATATTGCCTGTTTCTATATGCCTTTTTACCTGTCTAATAGCAGTTGTTTCTAAAATATACTTCACGAAGAGAATGTGCTGAGCTCTAGTTCTGTTTATTTTTTTACTGTTTTTCCCGCCAAGAAAATGCATACAATCTTTGTCAGAATTTAAAAAGAATATAACAGTCCTGCCTTCTGGAACTATGATTTTTTTTGTTTGGTATTCTAGTCTTAACCTATCAATATATTCTTGATCTGAGCCACAGGCTAATAATGGTGGGGTTGTCTCTATAGCCATACTACTCTAAATTAATATTCCAAATATTAAACTTCTGTTCGGATGGGAACGAATTCATATCCAAACTTTTCTTTCCAATTCTTTCAGCTATATGATTTGCGATAACTTCTTTAGCTTGATTAGGATTCTTGTGAGAATTATTCCAATGATACCCAACTGCACCACTAAAAAAATCTGCTATTTGAATAAATATGTTTTCTTGAGAATCATAAGACTGTATATGTTTTATAGAAGAACTAGATTTATTAAAATATATAAATTTATTTAAATAGTCATGTAAATTTTTTACTCTTTCTTTAAGTTTGTTTGGCTTAAAGTCGGGAAAAATATAATAATCTGAGTTATTATTTATTCTATGACTAATTAAAATATACATAAACTTATAAAAAGCAAGCTCTTTATCATCTTGGTGATACTTTGTGTAATTAACACAATCCTTCTTAACTACTATACAGTGAAATTGCAAATCATCACTTTTGAGTTGAATTAAATAGTCCACCAACTCTTTCAGAAATTTTAGTTTTCTTTGATCAGTTTTAATCCATTTAATCTCTCCGAAGTAACTATATTTTTTCTTAATATTAGAAATCTCTTTTTTAATTTCATGAACCTGGCTTCGATTTATAAAAAGACCCCCTATAACCATATGTGAATTTTGAGGGTTATCTATACTACTCTCATCTAAGTAGACATTCATTTGATTCTTTGATTCCATAGAAAATTTAGTATTTTTTTTATTTATACTTGATATAAATTATCATATAAGGAAAAGGCTCTTGAGTCAATTATGACATAGCCTCAGATATTTTAATCTCAGATAAAAAAGGCTTTTAAAATCACCTTTTGTAACTCAGGTTTTTAATAGACTTTTGTCAACTAATATGATAAATTATTATTGACTACCTAAAATTATTAGCATTAAAAGCATGAAAAGACTGCTCAGTCTTGCCGTTTTACGGACAAAGATGGGCAGTTAGCCACCGCAAAACGGTAGCTTCATGCTATTGCTAATAGTGGGTAATCAGGTTGACTGCCCTTTTTTGTTGGGCACTTTAATAAATAAATTAAAACCTATGAAAAAACTATTTATTATTGCGGTTATAGCTACATTTTTTATAACCCATAACATTCAAGTTGCTAAAGCTGATTCTTTATCAAGCAGGTTGTCAGGACAAATATTATTACAAGTGGAATCGGCAGGTGAGGCTTGGTATGTAAATCCTAATGATAATAAAAGACACTATTTAGGCAGACCAGCTGACGCCTTTAATGTTATGCGAGAACTTGGGCTTGGCATCAAACATTCGACTTTAAATACATATTTAGCTGATAAATTCCCAGCGAATCTATCTGGAAAAATAATGTTAGACGTGGAAAACAATGGTGAGGCTTATTATATATATCCTAAAGACAGAAAGGGTTATTTTTTAGGAAAACCGACAGACGCCTTTAATGTTATGAGAAAAATGGGTCTTGGTATACTAAATACGGATTTGGAAAAAATTCCACAATCACAAAAAAGTTTAGAAAATATCAAAACAGAAACATTATCTACTCACTCAATCAATTTAATAGAAAATAATAAATGGAATATATTTATTAAAGCCCCAGAAATAGCTGACACTAGTATGTACATATATTTTGATGTAACCAGGGATGGAGAAAACATGAACATTAAAACATTTCGGCAAGATAAAAACACTGGGGAGTTAAAAGAATCTTCGCTATATGATTATTCCGTTAGTTTTGATAATAAATTTGAGGCATACATAGAAGACGGTTATGCCAAGTACGATGAAGATCTATATCTCCTGATACGGGAAAATTGGTATGATTATCCAATTCTACAAATAGGTTTTAATTCACAAAAATATTATATACCAATTGAGATAGAAAAAAGCCTAATTAAAGGTATTTTGGAAGTAAACACTGAATACAGAGATGATTATGAAGATGAGGTTGACTTAGAAATTGAAATTAAAGAAAAGGCAAAGAATGATATTAAATGCTTAATTAAAGGGTTTACTAACAGTAGTGGAAAATATTATTACACAAAAGATAGTAGACACTTTAATTATCCTTCCAATTTTAAATGCTTTATCAATGAAGATTCTGCCATTTTAGATGGTTATATGAAATCTTTTGATAACTAATTTATAGATATGACAACTCAAAAAACTAAACAATGTCCATTTTGCGACGAGTCTATAAAAAAGGAGGCAATAAAATGTAAACACTGCGGAACAAGTTTAAATGAAGACAAAAAAATCTTTCTTAATCCTACTAACAATTTTAAATTAACGACAGCAGAAAAACCAAAAGAAGGGTTATTTTTGCAAACAATGAATTGTGGTTGTGTAGTATTTTTTTTAATAATAGCAATAATAATTATTATAATAGCTACTAACTAAAAAAATAAACATATGAAAAAATGTCCATTTTGCGCAGAAGAAATACAAAATGATGCTAAAAAATGTCGCCATTGTGGAGAATATCTTGATAAAGATAATAAAATCAAGGTAAGTAAACATTCTGATTATGCTACGGTTACAATTATTTCTGCCATATTGCCCATTATAGGCATTATTTTAGGGATTGTTTATCTAACTAAAAATAGTAAGACAGATAAAAAATTAGGCGAACACGCAATTGTTGGCAGTATTTTATTTAGTATATTGTGGCTTCTAATTCTGTTAATATTAAGAGTTCCTAATTTTATAATTATTTAGGTTTAATTCTATGAAAAAATGTCCATTTTGCGCAGAAGAAATTCGTGACAAAGCTATCATCTGCAAACACTGCAAAAGCAGTCTTGAAAAAGATGAAACCTTCAAAGAATTTATTTCTGAAAATCAAAAGAAAACTGACAAAAAAGATATGCAAACTATACCGACCTATAAAGGAGATTGGCAGAAAGATGAAAATAAAGATTTAAAGAACGAAGAAAAGGATTTAAAGGTGCTAAAAATATTAGGATTGGTTGGCATAATTATTGTTGGTATTTGGTTATGGTATATAGGAATACCAGTTTTAATTTGTTGGTATATTTGGAAAAAGAGTAAAATCACTACAAAAAAGAAAAAAATGATTTATAGTGTAATAGTGCTCTTACTATCTATATTAGTCTGGGCTGGACTCATAAACTCAACAATGAAAAACAATAGAGCGCCTATATTAACCATAACAGAACCAGCTAACAACCAAAGTTTTCAAGTAGATGATATTTCTATCAAAGGAAGTGTTGTGCCTTCTCAATCAAAAATAACAGCTAATAACAAAATAATAGAAATAAATTCTGATGGGAGCTTTTCCTATAATACTAAGCTCTTAAATGAAAAAAATGTTATTTCTATTAAAGCAGAAAATAATGGGAAAAAAGATGAAATTTCTTTAACTATAAATAGAATCTTGACAGAGGAAGAAATCATTGAAAGACAAAGGATAAAAGCTGAGCAAGAAGCCAAAAAACAAGCTGAACTTGAAGCGCAAAAAATAGCTGAAGCAGAAATAATTGCTAAC
>JAIPGS010000055.1 GCA_021735725.1 Candidatus Babeliales bacterium | reverse complement strand
TTGTTTGATACGATATTTGTGTCATAGTAACTTTCATTATTTAGTTGTAAAATTAGTATTGTTTCATTTTAAATAATATTGTTACTATGACAAATTTTCGTCACCGAAATTATGAACTTATACAGCAATGACGTCGGCGGGGGATATATTTTTCTTAGATCAAGATAATATTATTGTATAAATTGCTTTTTATGATTTCTTAAAGCTTATTTTTAAAAATATCAATACGTGAAAACTCTCCCTCATTAAGTTATATTAATCAGCTTTTTAGAATGATATGATTTTTCGGATAAGTTTTAAAAAAAGAATAAAAACTGAGTAAAAATAAAAACGCGAGAATTATTGAGATTCTCGCGTTTTTATTTTTTTAAATTTCTTATTTTAACATACCTGCTTTGATAGCATCAGAAAGATTTTTATCAATTCTTGGTCCACCACCTTGCAATGTTCCTGGTTTTCCGCCACCACGAAGTCCTGCGCTGTCTTGCATCCATTTTTTAAATGCATTAAAATCCATACGTTTTTGATGTTTAGGAGCAAGTGATGCATAAAAAGCAGATGTATCACCGGTATTACTGATTGCTACATAAAACCCGGGAACTCGTTCTTGAAGTGCATCGATAATATCCTTCAGTTCTCCACCATCATAATTATTAAGATGAAGATATAAAAATGGAATCTCATTAATATCTTCAATGGCAGTTTCCCATAATGGAATCTGTGCTTTTAAAAGATCTTTTTTAAGATGGCGAATTTCCAGTTGCGCAGCATGAAGTAATTCTTCTTGACGATTAACTGCATCAACAACTTCCATCGGTTTAACTTTGAATTTTTGGCTTAATGTTTTAATCGCAGTAAAATTGCGTTGCATAAGTTCAACAGCGCGTGGTCCTGTAACTGCAAAAATACGTCTGTTCCCTGCTGAAAGAGCGCCAACTTCTGTAATTTTAAATGCACCTATAACTCCAGTTGATGGAACATGTGTTCCTCCGCACAGTTCAGCAGAAAATCCTGGAACATCAACAACACGCACGCATTCTGGATTATATTTTTCACCAAAAATAGCGATAACATTTTCTTCAACAGCTTTTTTGTAGCTTGTTTCAAAAACATTAACTGAAATATTTTCACGAATAATATCATTTACACGGTCTTCAACAATTTTTATTTCTTCGGGAGATAAATTTTGGTGATACGTAAAATCAAATCGTAGATAGTCAGGGTCAACTACAGAGCCAGATTGTTTTACTTGTTTTCCAAGAAGTTCAATTAATGCAGCTTGAAGTAGATGGGTAGCTGTATGATTATTTGCAGTCATACGGCGAATATCCATCACAACTTGTTGTTGTGCTTCTTGCCCAACTTTCATATCTGATTGTGCTTTAACGTGAATTCCAATTGCTTTACCATTATTAAGTTTAGTCAGTCCGTTAACCGGCATTCTTTCTTTATTAACTGTGATCCATCCAGAATCGTCAACTTGTCCTCCTGTTGCAGCAAAGAAGGGAGTTTTTGTGCATATAATCATACAATCAGAGCCATCTCTTACATTGCTGACTTCAATATTATTAACAATAAATCCAATAATAGGAGCTGTTATATCTGTATGAGTATATCCAACAAATTCAGTTTCAAGTGTTTCATCCAGAATAAAAGTATTTTCTGCTGTTTTCATTTTTTTACCAGAAAGTTCACGTTGTTTATTCATGTGTTCTTCAAAGCCTTGAGAATCAACAGTAAAGCTATGTTCTTCGCTGACAAGGATAGTTACTTCTAAAGGGAACCCATAAGTATCATATAATTTAAATGCTTGCTCACCAGTGATTATTTTAGTTTGTGCGGATTCTTTAAAAAAGGTTTCAAGAATGTTTTGGCCCTTAATTAAATTAGCTGCAAACTGTTCAATCTCATTGGTCAGAAGGCTTACAATAATAGTTTCATTAGTTTTTAGTTCTGGATAAACACCAGAAAGTTCGGAAATGAATTTTTTTGCAAGTTCAGGAAAAATATTTTTATCAGTTAGTTTTTGAGCAAATAAAGCTGCTCGACGAATAATTTTTCTTAAAACGTACCCACGTCCTTCATTTGAAGGAGATCCACCATCAGCAATGATTAATGAAGAAGATCTGATATGGTCACATAAAACATGAAATGCTGCTTTAAGGTTTGGTTCTTGTTGTGCATAATTTAAGCCTGTAAGTCGCTCTATTTCTGCAATAAGTGGAGTGAATAAATCAGTTTCAAAAACTGAATCTTTTCCTTGAAGTACTCCTGCAAGTCGTTCAAGACCCATTCCGGTATCAACACCAGTTTGTTTAAGAGGTTTTAGTTCTCCATTTTCTTGTCTGTTATATTGCATAAATACAAGGTTCCAGATTTCAAGAAGTCTTCCTTTATCAAAATCTTCATACACAGGAGGTTTGCTGCGATCTGTTCGTTGATCTATATAAATTTCAGTACATGGTCCGCATGGCCCTGTGTCACCCATTTGCCAAAAATTATCACGTTCATCAAAACGCATAATATGGTCTTGTGCAACTCCAACATCATTTTTCCAAATATCGTATGCTTCTTGATCTTCTTGAAACACAGAAACATATAAATCTTGAGGATTAAGTCCGTATTCTTGGATTAAACAGTTCCATGCAAAGGGAATAGCTTCTTTTTTAAAATAGTTGCCAAAAGAAAAGTTTCCCATCATTTCAAAATAGGTAAGATGACGCTTAGTAAATCCTACATTATCAAGATCGTTATGTTTTCCACCAGCACGAACACATTTTTGAATTGTTGTTGCAGTGGTATAGTTTCGTTTTTCATTTCCTAAAAAAAGGTCTTTGAATTGGTTCATTCCGGCATTGGCAAAAAGTAATGTTGGATCTTGTGCAGGGATAAGACCTGAACTTGCTACTTTTTCATGGCCATGTTTAACAAAATAATCGAAAAACTTTTTACGTATTTCTAATGATTTCATGGGAATTACCTTACTTTTTAAATGCCTTTTATGAACGTTCTATCGGGGGGAGTATAGCATAATTTATAAGGTAAGACGATATCCTATCTTTAAACTAAATAAGAGAGAGTTATTTATTTTTTTCTGCTTCTTGAATAACTAATTGAATAATCTCATCAATAATCGCATCACGTTGTGTAATAATTTCTGGATCAGCAGCATTCCATTGTTTAATTTCTATGCCAGCTTTTTTAGCTTTTTCAGGATCTGTCATTTTAGGCCCCAACACTATTCCAAATTCTGTGTCAAAAGGTAATAGGTCTGCGTGCTCTGCCATATAAAGAACATCATCTGTTTTTGTACCATTTGTTAAGGTGTATTTTATTCGTGGTCCTCCAGATTCTGTTGGATAAACTAATGTATTAACCAAATCTTTAGGAATTGAAACAGTTACAAAATTTCCATATAAAGAAGCTTTTTTGTGAAGATCTTGAGCCCTATCAAAAAGAGCTTTATGAGAATAATGTACTTTCTGAGCAGCTTTATATAATCCAGAATCTTTAAAAAGATTAAGAATTTCTTGCGAGTTGAGGTTATGACTTGTGCTTTGATCATAATTTTTTGCCACATAAATAACGCTATTTGATCCTTCATGATTTGCTATAAAGAATAAGTTTGTAAATAAGATACCAAATAGTTCTTGTGTATAATAATATTTAACTCCTGTTTTGGCAAGAGCAGTTGCTTTTTCTTCTGAAATTAAATAATTTTTATCATACCGGAAATACATAAAATCATTACAAACATCTTTACCTTTTTGTTGTTCTAATTTTCTATACAATGTTTCATAAAAAGACCACTCCCATGCTTGCCCATGCAACAATGTTACATATCCTTTTTCTTGTTGCTCCGCACTATAATCTATCATTTCAATACATAACTCTTTTATTTCAGGAATTTGTATAAATTCTTCTGAGGCAGCAACTATGGAGCTGTAATTTTTTTTTGCATGTAAAATTGTGGGACATGTTTGATGAGAAGCATTCATAAGAGTAGCAAGAGTAAAAGGAAGATTATTAAGGTAGTCGGTAGGTGTATGCTCTAAAAGAAAATAAAATTTAAATTTTTCAATCTTATTGTTGTCGATAAAATAATTAATAATTTTAAGAGAATATTCTTGTTTTTGTGCATCTAGGAGGTGGAGGGTGAAAAGTCTATAGAGCATCCAATAACTAGATTCTTCAATTTTATTGTTGTCGATGAAAGAGTTGATAATTTTAAGAGAATAATAGTCTTGTGTTTGTGTATCTGTTAGTTGGTAAAAAAGTTTAAAGAAAATCTGATTATCAAGTTTTTCAATCTTATTATTGTCGATGAAAGAGTTGATAATTTTAAGAAAAGAGTCTTGTTTTTGTGTGTCTGATAATTGTTCAAAAAGTGAATCTAAAGTCGAACAACCAAGTTCTTCAATTTTATTATTTTTGATGAAAGAATTGATAATTTTAAGAGAAGTGTCTTGTTTTTGTGTGTCTGTTAGTTGGTAAAAAAGTGAACCGAAAATCCAACCATAATCAATACTATCTTGAAGAAGTTTTTCAATTTTATTGTTGTCAATGAAAGAGTTGATAATTTTAAAAGAATATTCTTGTTTTTGTGTATTTGATAATTGTTTAAAAAGTGAGACTAAAACCGAAGGGTCAAGTTTTTCAATCTTATTATTGTCGATGAAAGAGTTTATGATTTTAAGAAAACATTCTTGTTTTTGTGTGTCTGGTAGTTGTTTAAAAAGTTCGCCTAAAATCAAATAAGCAAGTTTTTCAATTTTATTATTATCGATATAAAAATCTAAAGCTTTTTTGCAAAAATCAGTACGAGGGTTGTATTCTATAAATAGATATGTTGGGATAGATTCTATTAATTCGTTTAGCCTCCAGTCATCCATATCTTCTAATGAAGCATAATCAAATGTTTCAATATCAATAGGTGCTTTTGCCCCTTCACATAAAACAGGATCTTTTTGCAGTGCATAAGCAGTTGCAGCACAAGTTGCTCCCAGGGCAGCCCATTTTTTGTTCCATGATTTTTTTTGTTCTTGTCCATTTTTTTGCGCCGTAACAAGAGGGGCAAAAGATGAAGGATGAGTGTGAACCGTTTTTATCTGGGGTTGCGCTATTGGGTTTAAAGGACGTATTGTTGGTTTTGCCTGAAGAGCTTGGCGAACAGCAGTTGCCGCAGGTCTTGCTAAACGAGCAAGGTGTTGAAAAGATTGAATGTTGCCTGCTGCGCAACCTAAAAACAGTATCCCTATAATTTTTTTATAACTCTCCATAATTTCTCCATTTTATTATAAAAATCCACTTATTATTAAGATAGCATAAACAAAAAAGGCTGTAAAAAGCCCCCCCTTGTGAGCTTATTTTAAGTATAAAAAAAGGGTCTCCGTAGAAACCCTTTTTTATCTAGATCTTTATAATCTGTATTAACGAGGAGGGCGGGGTCCGCGAGGCGCAGGTCTTTGAGCTCCTGTCCCAGTTGGACGACGTGGTCGAGATGGTCCACCATGAGGAC
>JAIPGS010000054.1 GCA_021735725.1 Candidatus Babeliales bacterium | reverse complement strand
GAACTTTTGGTTGGTTTTCTTGGTATCGCTCATTGAAAATTTGCTGGAGCAAGACAAAAATATCTTATGAATCGTTACTTTCATTTGCTGCAGCTATTCAGCTTTTTAGGATGATATGATTTTTCGGATAAGCTCTTAAACTATTTTTTTTTATACATCCTAAAGGATACCACACCTTCGCTTAAACGAAAAAATGGTGGAGGCGATGGGAGTCGAACCCATGTCCGCATTGTAGCAACACGCAAGCGCTACATACTTAGTTCTTGTTTATACTTGTAATCACTTCAAGAACAAAGAGATAACTACAAGTCAAGATGGTGATACACATACATTACGATCCTGAGAAACCTACAGTATGCGTTCTATCTTTTATAATTCGAATACATCTAACTGATAGACACGTCAAATATACAAGATCACTAACAAAAGAGACTATTGCTTACGCAAAAGCCACCATTCCGTTAGTAGATTGTGCTTGTTTGTTTGCACTTATTGTTTGACAGTTTTTTTTACGAGCGACCAGACAAAGCTCGGTATGCTCTCACGCACGTCAACAACACGTCGAAGCCAGTGCGCCCCCGTATATTTCAAATAGCTTAATTAATATATTTCTTATTGTAACTAAAAAAAATTGTGGTGTCAAAAGGTTTCGCTTATTTATATTTAAAAACATCTTTAAGTTCACGTGAAGTTTCACGCTTAATATCCTGTTCTTTAAGCTCTCTTTTTTTACCTGCAGCTTTTTTATGCTTACATAAACCAATCTCTAATTTAACTTTACTCCGCTTATTAAAATAGATTTTTAAGGGAACCAATGTAAGTCCTTTTTGAGATACTTCCCCAATAAGTTTATTCAATTCTCTTCTGTGAACAAGCAATTTACGAGTTCTACTTGCCGCATCGTCATTTTTTTGAAATGCTTTATCATAGGGAGTAATATGACAATTTAAAAGAAAAAGTTCCCCTCCTGTAACAACAGCAAAAGATCCTGTTAAATTTATATGCCCAGCTCTTAAAGCCTTTACTTCGTCTCCAATAAGCACAATGCCTGCTTCAATAGTTGAAAGCACTTCATAATCGAAGCGCCCTTTTTTATTTTGAGATATAATTTTCATAGTAGATTTCTCTCCCTTATCTTATTGCCTGTTGAATAGAAAGCCTTTTAAAAATATGATGCATCAATGGATATGCCACACATCCCAAGATAATTCCCACGCAATTTCCTCCTATCATAAAAGCCCAAAAAGAAATATGCGAAATACCTATCTTTGCATGTAAAAAATTATTTACCGACTCCATCCACCAAGGATTATAAGCACAAACATGAAATTCTAAACATTCATGCAAAATCCAATAACCTACGGCATATCCACTCATATAAATAGGAATCATACTAAAAGGATTATTAATCACATATCCAATAATTAATAAAAGAGGAATATTCAATTTAAAGAACATCCCCGACCCAATAAGCATTAGAGTATGAAGCCCAAAGAAAGGAGAAAATGCAATATAGACCGCAATTGCACATGCAACAGCTAATTTATGGGGTGATGTTTCATAAATAAAGAGCTTTAAAAGAAATTTTTTCGCCCTACTAAACATGATTTTACCTTAAATTATTTTTAAACTTTGAAAAGATAGACTCTTTAAGGTATATTCTACCAAGATATACACTAAGGAACAAGGTATTTTCCTCCACTTTTATTCAGGAGAGCCCATGAAAATAATAAAACAGTACATTTTTCTTTTTATTATAAGCTTATCTTTACCTTCTTATAGCTTGGCACAAAGGGACTTTAAAAATTTATATAAAAAAAGCACTCAAAAGTCTTTTCCGGACGCGCCCATTTCTTCATCTTCTCAAGACGAAGCCCCTTATGTGATTACTATAAAAAATCCTTTTGAATATAAAAAGTCTTTAGGTTGGCGCATGTATTACAAAGGAATAAAAGTTACGCAACATGAAGGAAGCTTTCAATTTATTGGAGCTAAAAATCCTGAAGAGTTTCATATTGTTGTGACCCATATTAAAACACCCGATTCTCCTCTTATTAAAGAGCTTGAAGTCCCTTACAATGTTCCTTATAAATATTATCACTTAAAACGCAAAGATGATTTAAATGATATACGTAATTTTAGGTGGATTATTTATGAAACTTCTGGAAATGAAGGATTTAATATTCCTGAAGATGCGCTTATTATTGTTTTAGATCCTACCTACATCAAAGAACTTTCAATCGCATCATGGAAAAAAGAGAGCAATCTTATTGTTCTTCCCACAATTGTGCTCTCAAAAGATCCGCTTCTTGAAGAAGCTTCAATCAAAAGTGTCTTAGCTGCTCTTGATACTGATCCCTTTCACAGAAAATTAGAAAAACAATCCAAGCAAGAAGAATATACAACAATTTCGCGTATAGGATAATGAAACTACAATGGAACCATTATGAAAGAATTAATTTTAGGAATAGAATCATCGTGCGACGAAACAGCTGCGGCAGTCTATTGCCCAGAAAAAGGAATACTTTCCAATCCTTTGTTTTCTCAAATACATATGCATAAAGAATATGGTGGCGTTGTTCCCGAACTTGCCGCACGTGCACATATTGAAAAAATTAATTTTATTGTTTCTCAAGCGCTTGAACAAGCAGGCGTAACACTCAACGATATAACAACAATTGCAGTTACCAGTAAGCCCGGCCTTTCAGGATCTCTTCTTATAGGAACCTGTTTTGCAAAAGGAATTGCAGGTGCAACAGGCAAAAAAATAATCGCTGTTAATCATCTTGAAGGTCATGCTTTTTCTGCATGTATAGAAAACAACATACCATTTCCTTTTATCTGTTTAACTGCATCTGGTGGTCATACAAGTATGTATTACATAACAGACTGGGGAAAATACGAACCATTTTCAACAACTCGTGATGATGCGGCAGGAGAAGCATTTGATAAAATTTCTAAATTACTAAATTTAGGATATCCAGGCGGACCAATCATTGAAAAACGCGCCGCTCAAGAAAATTTTGTAGATTATTTTAAGTATCCTCGCAGCACTTCAAAAACACTTGATTTCAGTTTTTCTGGTCTCAAAACTGCTGTTCTTTATGATCTTGTTAATCGGGGAGCATATGATTTAAAAACAAGAACACTTCTTGATACAAGTGAAGATCTTAAAAATAAAGTCTCTAGTTCGCTTCTTGTCTGCATCGCTGATATTTTTGAACAAAAATTAAAAATGGCTCTTAAAAAATATCCTGAGTGTAAAGCTTTTTCATTTGTTGGAGGAGTTGCTTGTAATAAATATATACGAAATCAACTCAAAAATTTTGCAGAAAAAAATAAAATTTCTTTTTTTGTTCCCGCTCCACAATATTGTACAGATAACGGTGCAATGATTGCTTTCGTTGGTAACTATAAAGCGCAGCAACAAAAATTTAATGACTTAACTTTTGAGATTTTATAACTGTTTACATGTAGATCTTATCCAAAAAACATACATACATAAAAATTTCATAAAAAGCATGAATCCTCGCGCTACGCTCCCTTCCGTCGCCAAGGCTATGGAGGGCACGGCAGGATAACATTGGCATATAATGCATCATTAATTAAAATTTTTAAAGATTTGATTTTTCATTTTTTGCGTAGTAGATTCTGCTCCAGCACAAAGGAGCGGATGATGAACTGTTTTTTATTTTTATTATTTTTTGTCTGTTTTTATACCCAAACTTCTTCTGATGTTTTTTATATAATGAATTCAGAAAGGAGTACGCACCATTCTCATCATTCCGACTCTCCCTCTTTTGCAAATAAATCTCATCACAATCCCCCACCACATCAATCATATTTACCGGCTTTGCGTGCAGCTCAGGCAGAAGCTGATTATATTTCACATTTAATACTCCAAAAACAACAATATTACAACCCTTCTGCTTTACCAGAAAATGACCCTTACCATCCTGATTATGCCGCATTACAAAATGAAAAACATGATAATAATCTTATGCTGCCGATAGCAAAAAAACACACATCACAACTCTCTCAAAACATTTCTACTCTTTCCCAAAAAACCGCATCTTTACCCGACTATCAAGAAATTAACTATTTAAAAAATGAGATTCAAGAAAGCTGCACATTAGCAACTCAAGCCGAAAAACAAGGAGCACCTGTTCTTGCATCTCGTCTTTTTGATTGGGGAAATTCTCTTTTTAAATGTGCACAAGCAATTGTACAGGGTATTAAAGAAGGGACAATGAATAGTGTTAATGCATGTTTGCATCCCGTTAAAACTGTTCAAAACATTGCTTATTCTGTTGTTGAAGCAGGAAAAGTTTTAGCACTCCTTCTTAAAGAATGTATGCTTATTTCCCATTATTCAGATATGAATCAAGATGATCTTTTAGAAGCAAAATTTCATTCGTACCATCAAAAAATTTCAGAATTACATGCTACGCTTTCGTCCTTTTCAAAAGAAGATATTTTAAGAAAAGCAACAGCTTTAGGAGTTGAAGCGATTCTTTTACATAAAATTACGGGAACTCTATGCAAATTCACCAAATTATCATCAGAAAAATTAATCACTTTTATAGAAACATCACAAGAAAGTTCAGAACTCGTTTATGCCATTGAAGGAGTTCCTTTTAAAATATCGGTAACAGCTACTGATTATCTTAATACTCTGGCTCTTGAAAGTGAAACTATAATCCCAAAATTTCGTGGAAAAATGCCAAAACCTTTTAAAGGAAAAGCACAAAAATGGCTTCCTCTTGAGGTGAAATTACCTTATTTAAAAACTCGATTTGATTTTATAGAAACAGGATGGGGGGCACTTGAAGGAATAAAATTTCATGGTGGATATGAACATGTTTTACGAGGGATGTCTTTTAGTAAAGACGATATATTATCAAAAAT
Organism: Candidatus Babeliales bacterium; assembly: GCA_021735725.1. Lineage (GTDB taxonomy): Bacteria > Babelota > Babeliae > Babelales > CAIQNR01 > JAIPGS01. The sequence goes on along the minus strand of JAIPGS010000054.1, from coordinate 949 downwards.
TTCAGGATTTCATCATGATATTGCAGAAACTATTGCAAGTAAACTTAAAACTTTGCAAGGTATTCCTTTAGAAGTAATATCAAAAAGAAAAGAATCTAGTGGAATCTATGAATTTGTTTTTAGAGGATATAATAAAAAACCTATTAGAAAGACTTTTTTTCCTTCTACATGGACGCATGAACAAGTTTTTGAAAAAATATATGAAACTATAAGGTATGCTAAAAAAAATAATATAAAATTTGAAATAGATGGAAACTACTTTAAATTAGTCGGCAAGACAAAAGAGAAAATCAAAATAAATATGGTATTTGATAAAGCAGGAACTATAGTTACTGCTCATCCAATAATAGGATAAAAATGATAAAAAAAATAACAATAATAAAAAAAGAAGATAAACATTTAATACCTCGAGGGTCAACATCCTCAGAAACTAACTTAATAGCTAAAGTACTTACTGATTTATGCATAGATAATGATTTTGTCATTAATTGGTTTAAAGATAATACAAGTTTTGAATATGAAGGAAATTGTTCTACACTTACAAAAAAAGATGATAAAATGATCTTTGAATCTCTTTATTATGATCAAGAAGATCCATTAGATATTTTTACCTGTTCAAGAGAATCATTTATCAAGTTAATAGATCAATGGAATAGTGCAAGAAAAGAAAATAAAGAATTCATTATTCTTGAATTAGATGAAAAAGATAAAATTAATCTTTATGCTACTGATAAAATTCCTGATTCTTATGAACCTCCACCACCTGTTTCTTCTAGTTTTTTTGATTTAGTAGAAGAAAATTTTAAAAAGAGAAAGAGTATGAAAATAGAAGATATAGAACTTGTAGAAATAAAAAAAATAAAAAAATCTCATCAAACATATGAACAACTTTTTAAAGGGCATCAAACAATAATGAAAAAAAGTTTTTTTCCATCTGGTTGGACAAGGG
>JAIPGS010000053.1 GCA_021735725.1 Candidatus Babeliales bacterium | reverse complement strand
AATGAAAAATCAAATGATTGATTCAGGATTTTATATGTGAATGATTATCGACATTCTAAATCAGTTGTTAAAAATTCATGTAAAAAGGTTGTTCGCTTTGTTCCGCTGTTATTTTTAATAGCCATTGCAAGGGCCCGCATTTGCCCTATAACAATACAAAACCTTTTTGCCCGAGTGATTGCTGTATAAATTAAATTTCTTTGAAGAAGTGTGAAATGTTGTGTAAAAAGGGGAATGATAACTGCGTCAAATTCAGAACCTTGGCTTTTGTGAATAGAGATGGAGTAAGCAAGAACAAGTTCATCAAGTTCTAAAAATTCATACATAATAGGAATTTCAAAATAAACAACTTTGACTTGTTTTTCTTCTGTATCGATTGATTCAATTATTCCAATATCACCATTAAATACATTTTTATCATAATTGTTTCTGATTTGCATCACTTTATCCCCAACTTTGAATGTTGTTCCCATACGGGAAATTTCATTCGTTTTGTGGGGATTTAAAATACTTTGAAGATAAAAATTAATTGCTTGTGTTCCGGCTGCACCTTTATGCATCGGAGAAAGAACCATTACTTGGTCTGGTTTAATTCCACATCGGGCAAGCCGTGCTTGAAAAATCTGTTTTAAGTGAATTTGTATATTTTCAGGATTATCTTCTTTAATAAAAATATAATCTTGAATAGTATTGGGAACATCAAATGCAGGAAATTCCCCTGTATTAATTCTGTGGGCATTATAAGCAATTAAACTATTTTGTGCTTGTCTAAAAATATATTTTAGACGAACTGTGGGGACTACTTCGCTTGTAATTAAATCATTTAAAAAATTCCCAGCACCCACTGAAGGTAATTGATCAATATCTCCAATAAAAATAACATGAGCTGGTAACGCAAGTGCTTTTAAAAGTGAATGTGCCAAGAAAATGTCAATCATAGATGCTTCATCAATAATTAAAAATTGAAGTTTAAGAGCGTTGGTTTCATTGTGTACAAAACCCATTGTTGCAGCATTAAATTCAAGTAAACGATGCAATGTAACTGCGTAACGGCCGGTTCCTTCAGTCATGCGTTTTGCGGCTCTTCCTGTTGGAGCAGCAAGACGGTATATAATTTTATGTTCATCCAAAATTTCTAAAAGTTTTTTAATCATTGTTGTTTTACCGGTTCCTGGGCCACCAGTAATGACTGAAATTTTATTTTGAATACAACTCATAATCCCTGTTTGCTGAGCTTCATTCAGGCCAATTTCATGTTCTTTAGGAACCCTGAGTTGTTGGTAAACTTTATCGATATTAAAAATATGTTGGGGAGGATATTCTGTTAAACTTTTAATTTTATTGGCAACTGCTTTTTCTGTGTAATAAAAAGCAGAAAGAGTAATAAAATGTTCATTATTGTGTGTGATTAATTTTATTTTTTCTTGTTCATAGAGTTTATGAAGTGCTTGTGTTATTGTGCCCTGTACTTCTTCATTAAAAGGAAGTTCAAGCAATTTAAAGGTATGATTTTTTAAATCATCTATTTTTGCATAGAGATGACCGTTACTTGTGTGTTGATTCAGTGTAAACAAAATTCCGGCAGTAATTCTCTGAAGAGATTCTTTAGTAAATCCCATATTTTGAGCTAGTGAATCGGCAAGTTTAAATCCTACGCCCCAAATATCTTCAGCAAGACGGTAGGGGTTTTCTGTTAAAACAGCAATAGACGAATCTCCATATTTTTTATAAATCTTGGTAGCAAAATTTGTTGATGCACCTTTTTCTTGCAAAAAAACCATAATATTTGCAATTTCTCTTTGGTCAGACCAGGCTTCAATAATTGTTGAAACTCGTTTTGCTCCCACTCCAGGAACTTCACGAAGCCGTTCTGGAGATTTTTCAATTATTTCTAAAACAGTTACCCCAAAATAGTTTACTAATTTTTCAGCATACGCTTTTCCGATACCTTTAATCATTCCAGATCCAAGATATCTTTTAAGCCCTACTATGGTTGTTGGAAGTGAGACGGCGCAGTTTTCAGCTTCAAATTGTTTTCCAAATTTTGGATGCATTATCCACGCACCCTTTAATTCTACTTGTTGCCCAACCTGAAGAGCTGGTGTGTACCCTTTAACAATCGTTGTTTCTTTTTGATTAAGTTGTAATACAAAAACACAAAATCCATTTTCTGAATTTTGAAATAAGAATTTGTTAACGGTACCAATCAGCTCTTCCATGTATTCTTTTACTGTTTAAATTTCTTCAAATGCTTTGTCAAATTTTGCCCACTCATGTTCTGGTAAAAATGCTTTTTTAAAAAATTCACGAGCCTTTGGGCAGCTATACATAAGATCATGTAAAAATTCTTTTAAGTCAACACAAAAATCATGAAATTCTTCAGCAGAAGCTGCTTTTAAGGTTGCATCTTCATCTATAGCTCCCCAATGGAGAAGTAAAGATTTTAGTCTGCCTGCAAGATGTGCCCATTGCTTAATAAGTTTCATATTTGTTTCACGCGCTTCTTCAGCATTATCAAGTAAAGGTTTTGTGAAAATTTTAAAATCAAGTTTCATTTTTGATAAACATGCTTTAAATTCATCAGATAAAGCAGGGTTGTTTGGATTTTGTTTTATTGCTTCTTGTTCAATTTTTACTAAATCATTTAAGGAAACTTTTTTTCCGTCTAAAGTATAATCCTTAATATACGTTTTTGTTTTGGCATCAGGAGTTCCCTTAAGAAGCTTATTGATAAAATTACGAGTTTGTAGAGAGTCAAGCAGTGCATTTTCATCGATTGCTCCTGGAATTCCATCAACAAGCCTAATAGCCCAGTGGGTTAATTTGATAAATTTTCTACGATGATGAGGATGCTCAATTTTTTGAGGACCATTATCGGCAGATAAGAGATGGTAAGGGGTTGCACTTATAAGTAAAGTGATTGTAAAAAAAAGAGAATGCTTCATAAAAATTCCTTTTGTTTTGGTAATAAAAAACTCCTATTTTAATGTATATATAAAAAAAAAACATGTCACTTTTTAAGCGCAATGACATGTTTTTTTCTAAAAATTATTTAAAATTCACGAACACAATGAAAACTTAAGGTAAAAGTATCACCAATGCCATCATTAATTCCGCTGGCAGATGCTCTTGCTCCATATTGCCAATTACTTGTTTCTCTTTTCTTTTTGTCAAAACCGATCCATGTTTTTGTTTGATAAGCATATTCTTTTTTAGCTTTTTCTATTTCTAAAGTTGATTGTGTTAATGAGTCAGTGTGGATTTTTAAGAAAGATTCTTTTGTGTGATACCACATTTCAGTTCCAATATAAAAGATCCATCGTGCTCGTTCATAAGTTAATTGAGAAGAAGATGAAATTTCAAGTCCTGGCATAACAGTGACATCATAACTTTCAGGAAAGAACTTTTCTATAAAAATTTCTTCAAGCCGTGCAAGATCTGCATCCACAGTGGCAGGGTCAATATTAGGGGTATCTGTTGCTGGATTGGTATGGCGATCATAGAGAGCTTGAAGTTCTTGGGTAGATATATTTTTTTTGATAAATCTACGTTCTGTTACGGGTATTAATAAATTAGCACGTAATTTTGATGTTAATTCTACTGTTGGACTAAAAATCAAGGTACTGCGAGTAAAGATGCCACAAGCAGGATGATGGTAGTTTCCGAGTGGATGTTCTAGTAAGAGAGTACTTGCTCTATCAAGTATTTGTAATGCAAGTATTTCAGCATTTTTCAGCAGTTGGGTGTTATTGCCAGTTTCATTTAATTCTAAAAAATCATTAATTAAGTCGAGGCGGGGAGCACGTGTTTTTTTATCAAAATAAGCTCCAATTACGCCTTTTTTTATTGAAAATGCGGTAGGAAGAGAAATATCTAACCCGATATTTAAGCGATAGGCAGATGATTCTTTAATTGTTTTTTCTAGAGTAATACGCGTATCGCCAATTCCTAATTTATCGGAAAGTAAATGATTGGTTACAAATTCCCAATAATCACCAGTTTTAAATTGTTTAAAAAAATCACTAGTTTCAATGGCGCTGATTTCATTTTTAGTTAAAAAGTAATTGTATTCCTGATAAAGAAGGGGGAAATGCCATGAAAGAGTCCATTGATTTTCAAACTTTTTAGTATATTGAAACATAAACCCTAAAAGACGTTCTTGTACTTTAATGTTGGCAAACAAATTTAAAAGATCAGGGATATTAATACTTGTAAGATCTACATCATTATCATCATCATCATCATAGTCTAGAGCAAGTTCATTGATAGTATTTATAAGATCTGTTTGGGACATATCTATATAATCTTTAATTCCTGTTCTATCTCTTTTAAATTGAGCCTGTGACATTTGATGGTAAAAAGGCATGATAGAAAAACTTTTTGCAAAATTGTAACGAGGGAAATTAAAAGAAATTTCATCAATAATTTCGCGGCGTCGTAATGGTTGTGTATATAAATAAACAGGATTTTTTAAAAGACGATGAGGTTTTATTTGGAGAAGAACACCCATTGCTCCTGTTGGAGTAATGGTGCGAGTAGTAACATGTCCTACCCCTGCTGTTTCTAATCCAATATCATCTAAAAATAATTCATTTGGATCCCATTCATCCATTTCTATTGCGCACAGAAAGGAGCTGGTTGTCAGGAAAAAAAGCAGGAAGGAAAGGATCATTTTTTTGTTTATCTTCATAATTAATAACTTTTTATAATAATTCATAATTAATGGTTAACTTTTGAATGGTAAAGATGTATGCTCAATATCCAATGAATAAATAAGTATAACCAATTTTGTAAATTGTGCCAAAAGCCTTTATCTTTTTAAGGTTGTTTGTGAACATTCTGAAAGAAACGTATGTCTGAAATTAAACAAAGTAATTTTATTGTGGAAGGAAATATTGGAGCTGGTAAGTCTACTTTTTTAAAACTTATAAAAGATAGGTTGCCTGTTCAAATTGTATATGAACCACATAAAAAATGGCAGAGTGTACAGGGTGGCGATAATTTACTTGATAAATTTTACCAAGATACAAAGCGATGGGCGTATACGTTTCAATCATATGCTTTTGTAACGCGTATTTTGGAACAACAACAAAATGCAAAAGAAAATGTGTACGGCATTCAAGTTCTTGAACGTTCGGTTTATTCTGATAGATATTGTTTTGCAAAAAACTGTTTTGAAATGGGAACTATTAGCCCACTCGAATGGAATTTGTATCAAGAATGGTTTGAGTGGCTTGTGACAAATTATGCTCCACGTCCTACTGGATTTATTTATTTAAAGACTGAACCGCAGGTATGTTTTGATCGTTTAACAAAAAGAGCACGCCATGAAGAATCCGCTATTCCGTTATCTTATTTAGAGTCTTTACATGCTAAACATGAAGATTGGTTAATTAATAAAAAAGATATAGCTTCTTATTTGCATACTATTCCTGTGTTAGTTCTTGATTGTAATAATGATTTTGAAAATACAGAGGAAGAAATGGAACAACATTTGCAAAAAATTGCAGAATTTATACATGTTTCTGTTGTGCCATGTACAGGAAAAAGTCCGTCAAGCTCTCTTTCCTTGTAATAAAATAAAAAAAGGGAGTATACTGCAATTCAAAGCTTATTGAAGTAATAATTAGAGCGCGAAAGGAAATTCATGGTTGAAGGAATTTTTTATGCAAAAGCAGCCGCATATATGGGAGCAGCTTTTGCAGTTGGATTTGGATGTCTTGGGCCTGCGTTAGGGCAAGGAATGATAGGATCTAAAGCGTGTGAAAGTATTGGTAAAAATCCTGAAGGCGCTGATAAAGTAAGAGCGGCAATGATGATTGCTTTGATTGCTGTAGAATCATCGGCGATTTATGCACTTGTGGTTTCTTTTTTCATATTAATTTTGAGTAAATAATCTTTGCCTGGGAAAGGAAGCGTATGATTGATTTTAACGCAACATTACTCCTTCAGGTATTTCATTTTGTTTTTGTATGGTGGTTACTTGAT
>JAIPGS010000052.1 GCA_021735725.1 Candidatus Babeliales bacterium | reverse complement strand
TAAAAACACGTGCTCCGTGTCTGTCCCTTATGGAATTCCTTTTCATCCTTTAATAGGAATCAAAGCTCCTGCCTTTGGAATAGAAATAGGGCTTATGAAAAAAATGAATGGCAATTAATGGCTCATGCTCTTGTTGATACTCTTGTACATGCAGTTGAATATTGCAAAAAAGGAATCAATCATGATAATTAAAAAAAATTATATCATTGGATTAGGTGCATTGTGTAGTGGTATGATATTTTTTTGTTTGTATCAAGAACTCTTAATTATTCATTGGGGAATGCTCATAAAGCCAGAATTCAAAAAAGAAATTATTGCTGAACGAAAAAAAATTAATCTTTATTTTTGGAAAGATGAACGCTGGAAAAAAGAATCTGTAGAAATTATGTGGTCTAAAGACCAAGCAGCAACACTTCATTATGCCCTTAATCAGTGGCTTAATCTTCTTGATGAAGAAGAAATTTTAGATAAAAAAGTATTATTGCAATATGTGTCTCTTAACGATTCAGAATCAACTGTTTATCTTTCATTCGATCGATACCCTTTTGATCTTGAATCATCAACCCATCAAAAACATATGATTATTGAAAGTCTTTTAAAAACAGTGCGTGAAGCTGATATTAAAATACCCTTTTTTCATTTTTTAGTTCATCATAAACCTATAATTGATTCTCATCTTGATTTTACTCATCCATGGCCGATTCATGGCTTTTTAAATTCGTAAAATATCTGATTTTTGTTGAATTAACCTAGATTGCGAGCGAAGCGTGGCAATCCAGGAATTTTCTTAGAAAAAAACCTCTTCTTATTCAGATCCTTCTTCAATATCAAAAGGCTGGATTCCGCTCTTTTCTTCTTCATCCTCATTCTGAATTGTCTTTTTAGAAATTTCATGATCATGAGAATGATCAATATTAAAGAGTTTTCCACGATCTTCTTTAGACAAACGAATAACGCGCACAGGGAATGCAATTTTTATACCATGCTTACTGAGTTCTTTTACAATAAGAAGACGAACATCGCCTGCTATGCACCATTGTTCTAATGTTTTTTCTGGTCCCACAAAGCAACGGATCATAAATTCATACCCATATTCACCAAAATTATCTAAACGAATAATAGGAGGCGGCGATTTTAATACTTGATTACTGAGTCCCACTGCAGTTTCTAAAACTTTTTTTGTAAACGTTGGATCAGCTGCATATTCAATATTTATCAAAATATCAGGCAACGAAATAAAGTTTAAATTATAATCCCAATTTACAATCGTTTCACGAATCACACGAGAGTTAGGAACAATAATACAGAATCCCTTTTTGCGACGAAGAACAACAGCGCGGGGACTAATACTTCTTACTACCCCGCATGTCTCTGGATCCATTTTAATATAATCGCCCACTTTAAGAGGCCGTTGTACTAAAATAATAAAATACGCCACAAAATCATTAAATACTTCTTTTAAAGACCATACGATACCAAATAATATTGGTGTAATTAAATAGGCAATTAAAAATTTAAATCCTTGTGCCCATAATCCCATGGTTACGACAATAATAATAATTACATAATAAGAAATTGTTGAAATTGCATTGTGCACTCCTGGATTAACAAGAAGTACACTAAAAATTCTATGGAGTACCAATTTTTCAATAGCAAATGCAACTATAAAACCAAGCGGTATAAATGAAAATGATTTTATTACTTCAAAAATACTTAATTTTTGAAATTGTCCTTCTCCAAGGGCAATAGTTAATCGTTCCGCATTAAAAAAATCAACCACAGATTCTAACGGAATCGGACTTCCCCATACCCAAGCAACTAATAATCCTCCAATAAGAGTAAAAAGGAAGAAAAGAAAAATTACACTCAATCCATAAGAAACTTTTGCAAAAGTAAATCGCTCTTTAAGAACTTCACCGTCGGAAGAAAAGAAAACAACCCCAACAGAACGCCGTATAAAAACATAAAACTCAAATACCATTTTTGCAATGATAATGCTTCCAATAGTTCCCCAAATTAAGTAACTCACTAAATTATTATATCCTCCAATATGGGGATCAGTCATAACCATAATCAGTACAAATGAAAGAAGAACAGGATAATAATAATTATCAATAAGACGCCATATACTTGCCCAAAAAACTGTTTTAGTTGAAATAAAATTTAAAAGATCTTCTTTGCGAACTAACGATAAAAGAAGCACTCGTCCAATCATAGAATAGAGCGCTAACAAAATATCAGGAAGTTCTGATTTTGTATAAGTAGCCAAAATAAAAGCTTCTCTAAAAAAGAGAATAATAATAGAAGAATATAAAAACAAACTCATAAAAATAACAAAGCGTTCTTGAAAATTTTCATTAAAGAAAACAGAGTCATGTTCTTGGTTAAATTCTCCAAAATAACGCACTAATTGGTGCGCAATGTACAGTAAATAAGGGATAGAAAAAAGATAAAATAAAATTCCAGGATAAAGATCTAGTAATGGTATAAATCCTAAAAATATAAAAAAGATGAACCATAAAAACAGAGACCGTAAATGCTTATGAATAAAAATAATTAAAAATGCACCCACCCTACTTGCTACAAAAGTCCCTCTAATTTCTGGACTTACCATAAGTAAAAAATCAGAAATTTTCTTTAAATAACGATTAAGCAAAATATAAATAAGAAAAATAAAAAGAAATTGAATTAAAAAGAAAACAGAACTAAAAGGATCTGTTGCAAGCCCTTTAACCGTTTTAAATAAAGAAGCGATAGTAAAATTAGCAAGATATGAAAGTCCTAAAATACGCACATCAGACATAAATGCTTTAATATCTGGTAAAAGATTAATAATCCCTTCTTTAGATATTGCACCTCCCGATCTATGCCAAAGACGAACTCTATTCAACTCTTGATCCATTGTTTTAACGTGTCGCAAAGAATGTTCTATGGTTACAAGAAGTTTTGAATATATTTCTATAAGTTTACTGGTAAGAGTAATTTGTTTTGAAAGAAGATCTCGAGCTTCATTTAAATAATGCAATGTTCTTGAATATTCTGCACTCGAAGAAAACAATGCCCGCTGAGAAGCCATCTTTGTTTGAATGTCTTTAATAGTATGCAGCGCTTCATTTTGTGAAGTCAATTTTCTTGTTGTAGCACGGCGCTTATCTTCAAAAACAGAATACTCCCGCTGCAATAATGTATTATGATCTTCATAGCTTTTAATTTCTGCTAAAAGTTCTTCATTTGTTAAAAATCGTTGATGTTTAATTTTATACCATGATTGAATAATCTCGGCTTCTATTTTGTGGCCTGCAAATTCTGATTTTTCAAAATCAATGTGGGCTTTAGTTAAATCAATATTTTTATCAAGAAACTCTAACGCTTCTTTTCTATACCCTAATTCTCCAAAAATTTTATATTCCTGCGATGTTGTTGGACGTGCTGTCCATTCTGCAAGGGCATTAATATCTGTAACGTTTGTTTTATTTTCTTCTATAAAAGTTTGAAATTCTTCTTTAAGTTTTTTGTATTCATTTTTAAAAACAGAAAGTTCATTATCATATATTGTCATATTTTCAAAATGTTTATTCTGCTTTTCCTGAACAAGGCGATTAGCAGCTTCTACATCTTTTTCATCTACTCTTAATGAAATCCTACTAATTGAATCACGTCTTTTTTGAAGTTCTGACAGACGTTTTTCTTCAATATTAATTCGAGTAGCAATTGAGTCTAATTTTATTTCTTCCCCTCGCACACAGAGCTGGGCATACTGGTACGCATAACGGGAAAAAACTACTTGTAAATCAAGCAATTCTCCCCGTTCTTTAAAGGTTAAATCTTCTGAATCAGTAAAATCATTTTCACCTTTGCGAATAAATTTTTCTTGTTCTTTTTGTTTTTCTTTAGAAGTTTTTTCTGTTTCTGTAAGCTTCTTTTTGCAATGTGAAAGCCCAAGAATTGCTTCATTCTTTTCTGCAGCAATTGAACGAACTTTTTCTTCTTGAGTAACAATTCGATCATTTAATTCTTGTAAATCACTTAATAAATGAAACGATTTTTTTTCGAATTTTAGCGCGCCATGTTGAGGATCTTTTACATAAGCTTCAAGTACTAAAAGATGCTGTTGAACTCTATTTAAAATATCTTGCCATTCTGTTTCAATGTCAGAATAAATTTGTTTAATATTTTTAAGAAGAGCCTGTTTTTTAAGCAAAAAAGGCTGAAAATTTTGAGATGATAATAAAATAGAATCAACAAGAGTAATATCTGCTGTTATTTTATCTAATCTAATTTTTAATTCTGTCTGAGCTTGCGTTTTTTCTTTTGTTAATTCTTCTAAACGTTTTTTAAAAGATTCTAACTCTGTTTTTTTATCATCTCCCAATTCAACTCGTATTGCTGGTTTATTTTGAATGTCTCCAGTAACAAGCTCTAATCCGTTAATTGGACAAAGAACAGAACTACATAAAGCAGTTAGTAATAATTTATTTATTATTTTTTTCATTTATTTTTCACTCTTCAATAAAAAGGGCATTGCTTTAAACCATTTTCCCTGAGGATGAGAATCAATACACCACAAAAGCCATTGATCAAAAACGTCCTCTTTCATTAACTGTAAGTCTGTTGTTGCTAAATTGTCAATAGGAACTTCTAAGAGAATATGAGTATATGAATGAAACTGTCTTTGTTCAGGATAAACACCAAGATGTGAAAGAGTTTTACACAAAACTCTTTTTTGTAAATATAAAGAATCAAAACGAGTAAAGTGTTTATATATTGAAATTAAAAATGCATAAAAAAATGATCCTCCACTTCCTTCTGGTATAAAAAAATTACAAATTTCAAGAAATGCATGTAAAAACATAATATCCCGACGGGCACAAAAAAGTGGTACATAGTCAACAGAAAGAGATTCTATTTTCTTATGTCCCCCTCTTTGATCTTCTTGTGTATAAGATACTAAAGACCCACTACTTAATTTCATCCACGGTTTTTGAAGGTAAAAATGATGCTCTACTCTCCCTTCTGTTTTTGAAAGCAGAGAAAGGCGCCTGCCTGAAAACTTTAAAACTATCGCTTCAAACTGCACAAAAACCCCTCTAGATAAGCTTATCAAGCAATAAGCCCTTGCATTATACTTCTACAAGCATATAATGAAATTAATGATACTCTCTATAACTCTTATAAGGATAAAGGAAAAAGAGATGAAAAACTACACAATTAAAACTATTTTTATAGCATTTTTAATTTTATTAACCAACAATATATTTTGTATTGATATTGTACCCCTAGAAAAAGAAAATCTTGAACAAATAGAACAAGTTCAACATATTTTAGAACAAGACCTTGATGCAAGATATGCAATTTTTGAAGAAAAAGATGGTGGCCTTGAATTAGCTATGAAATATATTGTTTCTAAAAACCTTATTACGCTTGTGGCAAAAGATGACAATGGCCTTATTGTTGGGGTTATAAACTATCATACAAAACTAAGCAAAATAGGTTCTGCAATTGAATGGATCACTTCTTGGTTTACTCTCAAAAAAATACCACGAAATATCCATATACTTATTGTTGATCAAGATTGTAGGGGTCAAAAAATAGGAACTTTACTTATGAAAGCTGCCCTTACAGATCTTTATAATCATAAAATTACATCTATTCAACTTTCCGTAAATCCTAAAAATACACATGCTCAAGCATTTTATACAAAATTAGACTTTAAAAAGAATGCATATTCAAGTAATCAATGGTGCACTTTTTATATCAACATTTCTGATGGCTCTTTTTTAAAAAATTAATAATGCACAAAAAAAGACTCGATTAATAAGGAAAATGGAATGAAAAATTATTTTAAAAAACTATCTCTTGTTTTTGTTTTAATAAGTCCAATGAATTTTATGAGAGCCGCTGAAGCTGCCCCCATAGAATCTTCCACATTCTTAATAAGGCCAATACAAGAATCAGATAAAAAATCACTAGAACAATTTTTTAGCAACCCTGAACATCTGGATTATGTTGGATTTCCAGAAGAATCAGGTGGAATTAAAAAGACAAT
>JAIPGS010000051.1 GCA_021735725.1 Candidatus Babeliales bacterium | reverse complement strand
TGTTCCTGCTGATCATACATTTATTTTAAAATATAAAACGGCTCGTCAACTTGGTTTTTTTAAAGATCATGATGAGCTGTTTTTTAATGGAATTGGTCAAGACTGGGAATTTTCTATCGCAAGAGCAACTGTTACTCTTGTGCTTCCTCAAGAAATTAATGCACATGAATGTAAAGTTCTTGCATCTGTTGGGGCCTTGCATTCACAAGAAAGAAGTTATAGTACAAAAATTATAGACAATAATACTATTCAATTTAAACTTTCACGGATATTAAAGCCTTATGAAGGGTTAACTTTTACTGTTGGATTTAAAAAGGGAGTTGTAGTTCCACCAACAATTGCAGAACGTAAAGCGTCTTTTTTTCGTGACAATAGTCAATTAATTGTTTGTTTGTTGTTTTTGCTTCTTTTATTATTGTTTTTGATTTTTTCATATATAAAAATTCAAAGAAATCGTCCCTTTCAAAATGTGATTCCTCTTTTTGAAGCTCCAAAAGGGTTTACTCCAGGGATGGTTAATTATTTTGTAAAAAGAAAGGTAACTTCTGATACGCTTTCTTCTGATATTGTTGCGATGGCTGTTGCTGGATTTATAAAAATAGAAACAAAAGAAGAAGGGTTTATCTTTAAATCAACTGTGTATACTTTGACACGCACAGATAAGGTGCCTGATGAGGTTTATTATGAAGAACAGCTAAAAAAACTTTTTCAAGGAAGAAATTCTTCTGTAACTATTACAAAATCATATAATAAATCGGTAGAAAATTTTTTTATAAAAACAAAAAGTCTGTGTGATAAAAAAGTTGAAATATTTTTTGATAATCACACTTTTTTATTTATTATCGCAGTTGTTATTGCAACTCTATCATGTTTAATCCAATTTTTTTTGAGTATTATTTTAGGAGTTCAATTTATAGACACAATAGGAATGGTTACAATTTTTTCTTCATATATGCTGATTGCTTTTCTTTTTAAATTTCTTTTTAAAGGATATACAAAAAAGGGATATCAAATTAAAGATGAAATTGATGGTTTTAAATTATATTTAGAAACGGCAGAAAGAGAACGATTAAAATTTGTAAGTACTCCTCCAAAAATGACTCCACAACATTATGAAACACTGCTTCCTTATGCAATGGCACTTGGAGTTGAGCAAGCATGGTCACAACAATTTACCCCACTCTTTAAAAAATTAGAACAAGCAGGGACTCCGTACCATCCATACTGGTATCATGGAAGAGCATTTAGGGCTACTTTATTTGGGAGTTCGTTTGCAAATAATATACGTCCTGCGCTTTCATCTTCAATCGGAGCAAGTGCTCCAGGCTCTAGTTCTGGATTCAGTTCAGGATCATCTTCTGGCGACGGAGGCGGCGGAGGTGGTGGGGGCGGTTTTTAATAAACCTTCTTGCTGTTTGGTTATTTTTCTTAACATAATCTTAAAATGACTTTTCTCTTCTTAATTTTACGGTTAAGATATATCTTGCGGATAAGTTTGTTTACACTTTTATTTGTGTATCTTAGAATATTCCATAAAATTTTGCGCCTGTAGCTCAGTAGGATAGAGCGACAGATTCCTAATCTGTAGGTCGCAGGTTCGATTCCTGTCGGGCGCATATACTTTACTGAAGGATAGTGTGTTATGAAAAAACAGTTTGTTATTATTGGAGCTTCTGCTGCAGGTGTTGCTGCGGCTGCTCGTTTAAGAATGATTGATCAAGAAGCATCAATTATTTGTATTTCAGATGAGGCAGAGTTTCCGTATAATAAATGTTTTTTAGCAGAATATTTGTCAGGATTAAAAGAGATATCACATCTTAATATCAAATCGGATACTTTTTTTGAAGATGCTCGCATTGAACTTGTTTTAAATACAAAAATTATAAAAATAGATAAAGAGTTAAAAAAAATAATCGCGCACAATGGAAAAGAATTTGTGTATGATAAACTTCTTTATGCAACGGGTGGATCATTAAAAGTTCTTCCTCTTAAGGGAATAGATGCTCAAGGTGTATTTGAGTTTTATACTTTAAAAGATACTCAAAATATTTTAGAGTATGCACAAAAACAAACAACAGAACATGTTGTTATTATTGGAGCTGGGTTAAGTGGAATGGAATGTGCAGATGCTCTTTTAGGATATGTGAAAAAAATTACTATTGTTGACATGCAAAAGCATGTTTTATTTCGGCTTGTTCCTGAAGATGCGGCTTGTTTTTTACAAAATAAAATGGAAGAGCATGGTGTTTTGTTTGTGCCTCACACTACGGTAAAAGAAATTATACATACTCACGGAATTGTAACTTCTGTAATCTGTTCTGATGGTTCTACAATTCAAGCAGATATGGTTGTTTGTGCATTGGGAGCTCAACCTAATAGTCAGTTAGCACGTGATGCTGGTTTAATTATTAACAATAATTTAGTTGTTACAAACTCTTTTTTGCAGACATCCGATCCTCACATTTTTGCTGCAGGTGATGTGATTCAAACATGTGATCAACATACAAAAAAAGAGGTTAAAAGTTGTACCTGGCCCGATGCGCTTATGCAGGGTGGATGTGCAGCATTTAATATGGCAGGCATAGAAAAAGAATATGGGGGAGTAACCATTATTGCATTTTCAGAATTTTTTGGGATGAAATTTTATGTAACAGGAAACTGTAAAGAAATAAGTATGTCGCATACTACAACATTACGTAAAACTGCAGATTCTTATCGTCTTATTGTTGCTAAAAGTTTAGTCGTTCAAGGTTTTTTACTTATTGGAAATAGTGAGCATTTTGCATCTTTAAAACGATCTCTTATTCTTCAACAACAATGTGATACTGTAATCAGTTGACAAAGTTACTGATAACAGTATCTTTAAGGTCGAACAGGAAAATAATATACTTTTTAAAAGGAATTTTATGATGAAGAAACATGTGTTATTAATGGTTGGAATTGTAGGTTTAGGTTTTCATTCTGTACATGCAGATTATCCAGCCCCAAAAAAAAATAAAAATAAATCACTTTTATCTAAAGTGCAGTCAGGAGCTGTTCATTCTCTTGAAAAAACAAAAAATGGATGTACGTATATTTTTAATCAAGGAAAAAAAAGTGTATCAACAGTTGAACATGTGTATGTTATTGCGAGTTTAACGCTTCTTGCTTATATGTATTACAAAAGTGAACGTGTTGAAGTTGCTGATATGAACAGAGTTGCTGAACAAGATTTTATTGCCTATTATCAAAAAGTACCATTTATTGGTTATATTCCTGTAAGTAAAGATTTAGTTAAAATTGCTAAAAATGTTGCAGAAACTTCTGCTAAAAATACAGAAGCTGTAAAAGCGATCGCAATTCAAGGAATTAATAAAACAGTAGAAGCGGCATCTGAAGGTTCAGAGCACGTAAAAAAAGCATGCGCATATTTGGCTAAAAATGTGAAAGAATTATTTCCAAAAACCGGGAATAAAGTAGTTGAAGGCGCACAAGAGCTTGCAAATGCGATTGATATATCAGCAGAATCTGCTGTAAGCGTAGCCGCAGAAGCCATTGATTCTGTAAAAAATTGTTAATCTGAGATAACTTAAACAATATACTTTTTAAGCATATTTTTAAATATAATTGGTGCCACTTTAAGGTTTTTATCTTAATGTGGCATTTTTAATATATAAATTTTAAGCTCAATAAGCTTGTAGTGGGCTTTTGACGGGGGTATAAGAGGCTGATATACTTACTATACGTTCTATACGTATGTAAATGGGTCATTTTATTATTAGGGATTAAAGATTATGAAGATAAGTAAAAAAATTATGACGGCTTTTTTCTTGTGTCTGAGTATACAAACAACTCAGCCTGTGAGTGGAAGTTTGTATGCATCATCAGTACAAACAAAAGCAATACTAGGACTTGCAGCTGCGGGAGCTGGGGCTGCTTATCTGTATAAACATCCAGAAATAGGAAATGCTGTTTCTCGTACATGGACTAATTTTACTGGCCGTTGTGCTGATACAAAAAATTATATTACAAATTCATGGGCATGGAAAAGTAAAACATGTTTAACAGCACTTGGATTGACTGTTGGAGTTTCATTATTGAGTGGAAAACTTAAGGGTGATAAAGATGTTTTGATTCGAATGATACCAGCAGCTGCTTTAGGAACATGGTTTCTTTTTGATGGAATTGAATGGATGCAGTATAAATATCAAGAAAAATATATACATTCGCAAAGAACTGCATGGGAAAAAGATCTTTATGCAATTGAATTACCAGATGGAACACAATTAAATACATTAGAAGCATGGATTGATAAAAGTGTAGATGCTGTTGATGCTGGGATTGGTTGTTACAATGAGTTTAAACAATTGATAGCAGGAAAAACAGCAAGCATACTTTCTCCTCAAAAAAGAAATGGGAGTGCTATTCTTGCAATAATTAATAAACGTTTAAAAGAACGTGAAAAAGAAATACAAAAATTAGAACAATCTACTGGTTTAATATATGAGTTAACTACTTGTATGGGAAATGATAAAGATAAAAAAACATTAGAATATCTTGCTCGTTATTGTATTCGTAAAACAGGTGCTGAATATAATTTTACAGGTTGTGAAAATGAGTTAAAAAATCTTTATAAAGATGGTTCAGATTTATCACGTATTTTGCATATTCATTCATTTTCTTCTCTGGAAGGTTTTTCATGGAATCAGAAAATAACGCTTCAATGGAAACTTATTAAAGAATATATTTTCTTATATCTTATTAAAAATCTGAATGAATTACCTCCTCGTTAAAATATAAAAAAACCTTTACTTAAAGTATAAAAGCTTGTATCCCCTGCCTAGCAGGGGTATACTCTTTAATACGATAAAAGGTATTTTAAAGAAAGGTTTTTATGTTATCAGGTCTTATGAACAATTTATTGTGGATACAAGGCAAAGAAATAATTATAATTTTGGCAGCGATTGCGGTGGTTGGATTTATTTTTTTTAGGCCACTTGCGTATCTTGCAGTTGTACTTTTTCTTTTTTCGTTTTATTTTTTTAGAAACCCTGTTCGTGTATGTAAAGAATCATTACATGATAATTCTGTTATAATTTGTCCGGCTGATGGAAAAGTTGTTTCAGTTGAACCTGTTTTGAATGATCCTTATTTTACTCAAAAAGTAGCAATCTTTCTTTCCCCATTAGATGTACATGTAAACTGGCATCCTTTTTCAGGAACAGTTCAAGAAACAAAATATCATGCTGGACAGTTTGCATTTGCCTTTCTACCAAAGAGTTCGGAACTTAATGAGCGAAATGATGTACTTTTTAAAAATAGTTCAGATACACTTGTTAAAGTACGGCAAATAGCTGGAACAATAGCGCGAGTGATTGTTTGTTGGGTTAGGGTAGGTGAAATTGTACATGCTGGGAATACATTTGGCATGATCAAGTTCGGCTCGCGTGTGGAAGTCTTTCTTCCTTCCAATGCAAAAATTTCTGTACAAGAAGGTGAAAGGGTGTTCGGGGGAACAACAGTTTTAGGGAGGTTGCAATGATAAAATTGCAATCTTTAAAGGGGTATATGGCTAAAAAATACTTTTCCTTGCAAAAGTATAGTCGATTCAAAAAAGCTATACCTTTTGTTTTTACATTTGCTAATGCTCTTTTTGGATTTTTATCCATTATAAAAACTATCGAAGGTAATTTTGTATTTGCAGGTCTCTGTATTATGGCAGCGGCACTTATGGATGCTTTTGATGGACGACTTGCTCGTTATTTGGGGACAGAAGGGCAATTAGGGACAGAGCTCGATTCTTTATGTGATGCAATTTCGTTTTGTTTAGCTCCTGCAGTATTAATGTACAGCTGGTATTTACATGATTTTGGTCATGCAGGAATTTTTGTTATAGCTCTTGTTTTTTATGTATGTGCGGGGTTGCTACGTCTGGCTCGTTTTAATATTACAGCTGCAGATCAATCGGTTTTTTTCTTAGGATTGCCAACATCGATCGCAGCATTTTTTATTGTTCAAATAATTTTATATCAAGAACTTTTTATAGAAAGTAGTTTACATACTCTTTTAACAGAAAAAGTTCTTGTAG
>JAIPGS010000064.1 GCA_021735725.1 Candidatus Babeliales bacterium | reverse complement strand
CGCTCCAATCACATTATGTATTATACCTTCTATGAAAATATTTATTATCAGCCTTGACTTTAATTGTTGGTTTTAATAAAATAAGAGTATTAAAAACTGCGGGTATCGTATAATGGCTATTATATTACCTTGCCAAGGTAGAGATACGGGTTCGATTCCCGTTACCCGCTCACTGATTATTCGCAAGAAACAGAGTTGAAAAGCTCTGTTTTTTGCTTTATATACGGGCTAAAATCACTTTGCCCGTCTTTATATGAAGTTGGTAAATTGAGAATAAAATCAGAGGCGTTGCCCACCTGTTGCCCAAAACTTAAAACATCTACTGCTTGTCTAAGTTCTCTAGGGCTAAGATGAGCATATCGCATAGTGGTTTTAATATCACTATGGCCTAGTAGTTCTTGAATTGCTTTTAGAGATATTCCTTTTTGTGCTAGGTGTGAAGCAAAGGTATGGCGAAGAACATGCCAGCCAATTCTTCTAAACTTTAAGTCCTTGCATAATTTATGTAGTTTTTTTACATATCTAGCTTGACCAAGAAAACTGTCATTTTCAGAAAATATTAATTCAGTATCTCTTTTTCTATTTCTTAGCATTTCAATAACAGAAGTAGTTAAAGGAATATATCTGTTTTTATTGCTTTTGGTAGATCCTAAAACTCCTTTAGCAATCGCTTTGTTTATAGTTAGCAGTCTTTTTTCAAAGTCTATGTCTTTCCAAGTCAAAGCTATTAATTCACCAAAGCGAAGCCCAGTATTTAGGGCTAAAAGAATCATATCGTGTAAATTACCATTACTATTATCAAGTAGCAGTTTACACTCTGACTCATTTAGATAATCAAATTTAGAAGGAGGAGTTTTAAGGAGCTTAACTCTAGGCGTAGTTTCCAGTATTTGCCACTCTAAGGCAGTTTCTAGACATTTTCTCAGCACAGTTAAGTGATTGTTTATACTTTTATTACATAGTCTAGTTTTCTGCTTTTCTCGTTTATACTTTTCTACTAACTGATTACTAATATTGTCTAATTTTACTTTTCCAAAGAAAGGCACTAGGTGAACTCGCAAAATCCCCTCTTTATTGAGAATTTCAGAATGTTTGTTATTAGTTTTAGCATAAGTTTCAAACCAATACCAAGCAAACTCAGAAAAGAGTTGTTTCTTCTCTGTCTTTTCTTCTTCTATGCTTTCACCTCTAGCTAGTTTCTGTCTAAGTAGTGCCTCATAGTCATAAGCACCTGCTTTAGAATTAACAGGACTCTTTTTTCTATATCTAGAATTATTAAACCTAAAGTCTATCCACCAAGAAGCTCTTATTTTTCTTACACTCATATATTTATCTAGACTGGTTCAATACGAATACTATCTAGATAATTTTTGATATCTTCCCCTGAAAATCTAATACATCCTTTTATCCTATAGCAGGGTATTTTCTTTGATTCTACTAACCTATATATGGTTATTTTAGAGACTCCAAGAAGTTTGGATATATCATTTATGTTATATAGTTTGTCTATGTTTGTATTTAAACCAGTCATATTAATTGTTAAAGAGCAATACAGTGTCTTTCAAATGAAAGTCTGAAACAACATATTGTATTACTCTATCATTATTTTTTAAGGTTAAGCAAACTTTCTAAGATTATCTGTATTTCATATAGATTGTAACCATTTACATAATTTGGCTAACTTTAGCTATCGGGCAAATAGTTTTCGTTAGATGTGTGGTTATAATCAAGTTTAGAGATAAGAGCTTTGTTTGCTTTTTTATCCTTTTTAAATATCAGTTTGGCAAGCAATCTTTTTTCGGCCGGCTGGGCAGTCCGTCCGAAAAAAGATATTACCTTGCAACAAACTAAAATATTTTAATTAAAAGGAATAAATACACCATAGCAAAACAGAGTTCACAAAAGTTACGGGTAAGATTTGGGGTAACTCTAAAACATAGCTAATCTAAGCTAATAAGTTTTGTGAATTTGGGGTAATTTGAAAAAAATTTTATAAATATTTTAAAAAAATATAGTCATCGCAATGATAAAATTAAAATTGCCTTTTAGGTTAATAAATACTATAATTAATACAAAGAATATGAAACAACAATTAGGACAATTTTTTACCACTAACTCTGATTATATATTGCAGGGTCTTGAGAAATATATAAAAAATAAGGATGTTTATGATCCTTTTGCAGGTGGTGGTGATTTAATAAAATGGGCTAAGAAAAATGACTGTAAAAAAGTTATTGGTTTTGATTGTGATAAGAATTATGTTAATAACAAAACAATTTTGTTAAATGATTCAATTAATAACCCTAAAAAATATAAATTTATTTGTACAAATCCTCCATATTTACATAAAAATAAGGCTGACAAACAAACTAAAGAACAATTTTTTTCTAAAGAAAAAGTAATTTTTGAAGATTTATATCAGGTTTCCATATCTTCAATCATGGGCTGTGAAGAAGGAATTATTATTATTCCATTAAATTTTCTTTGTGCGGAAAATTCCAAAAAAATAAGAAACATTTTTTTTGAAGAATTTGAAATAGTTAAATTAAATATTTTTTCTGAAAAAGTATTTGATGATACAACTTATAATGTAGTAGCTTTTTATTTTAAAAAGAAAAAAGAAAAAAAAGATTTAAATAAGATAGAGGCAATAATTTATCCAGAAAATAAAAAAATATCCTTTAACATTGAAAAAAAACATAATTGGCGATTCGGAGGAGAATTTATTAATAGAATAAAAAATACTAAAAATAATTTAGGTATTTTTAGATTAACTGAAGATTATTTAAAATCTGGAGAATTTGAAATAGAGATGGCTTTACAAGACATAAAAGATAAAAGATATTTTAAGATTTCTAAAGACTTTAAAAAATCATTAGAAAATAATATACTTTTTTTACGGGCGATTGACAGTAAGAATGGTAAAAAGATTCAATTGGAAGATATTAGGAAATATGATATTAAAGGGCTTGTTGGAAAAAATACTTCTAGAAATTTAGCACATTTAATTTTTAAAAAAGAAATTTCCATAAAAGAGCAAGAAAAATTAATGCAAAAATTTAATGAAGAATTGAATAAAAACAGACAACAATATTTTTCTTTCTTTTTAACAAATTTTCGTGATAACAACAGAAAAAGAATATCATTTGATTTTGCCTATAAATTATTAAATCACATATATTATGAAGAACACGCCAAACAATCAAGTTTGTTTTAAAATATCACAAGAAAACCCAGAGCCAGCTTTGGATAATTTTTATATTTTTGATGAACGACACCCACACATAAAAGATTATTTGAAAAACACTAAAGAAATAAAAAAACTTTTAACTACTATTCAAACTTTAATTGAGAAAAAAGAACAAACTAAAATTGTAGATAAATATTTTCAAGAATTAGCTGATACATTAAGCCAATACTCTAATTGCTCCGAATTTTCTTGTTTTATAAATGCTTGTGATAATACTTTAGATTATGTAAAAGCAGATGTTGGTTTATTAAAACAAATAGCTAAAAAATATTTTAAAAAGAGAATATTAAATGAAACCGTACCAGAAGAATGGATACAGGCTATATTAGATTCTAATTCTGGCAGAAAAAAAGGTGCGTGTGGCGAAAACAAATTAATAGCTATTTTAGAAAAGAAAGGTTTTGAAAAGATTAATACTTGGGAAGAATTTAATAAAAACAAAAAATGTGTTGTTAGATTTTCTAAATCTTTTGATCTTAAACATGTAAGAAAAAATTTAGACATAAAAATAAAAACTAAAAAACAAAATAAAAAGTTAGATTTATTAATAAAGGACAGTAATAAGTTGTTTTTATTAGAAGCAAAACATTTAAATACTGGTGGAGGAGGGCAAGATAAGCAAATTTCAGAACTAATAGAACTATTAAGTTTAAAAGAAACTAAAAAAGATATTTATTATATATCATTTTTAGACGGAAACTATTCTAATATCCTTTTAGGGAATAATGGGAACGGAGATAAAATTAAACAACAAAGAAAAGAAATAATTAAATATATAAAAAAGAATCCTAATAATTTTTGGGTTAACACAAAAGGATTTGAAAATATATTCTAATAATCATATGGAGGATATCTTAAAGAAATTAAAAAATTAAATTAAACATATGGTTGAAAATGAAAAATTAAAATTTTTAGAGGAAAATATTGAAAAAATAGCCCTAGATAAAGATCGTTTTGGGCCTTTGATTTTTACTTCTGCAAACACATATCTAACAAGACTTTAACAATTTTTTAAAGAGCTTGCTGATTTAAACTACCAAGATTATTTAACGGAAACTGAAACAACCCAGATTGATCAAAAACTTAAAAGACTTTCTCTGCTTATAGAACAATTAAGAGCATTCGATCTAAAACAAGAAAATAATTTCACAACTACCCATGATAATTATGAAAATGAGGTCAAAAATTTTTATCAAGATGTGATGAACACTTTAAGGGGAAGCCTTATTTATTTAAGACAAGAGGTTGGGTTAAAAAATAAAGATGAAAAAGAATTACAGGAACAACAGAAAAAAGCTGTTCAAGCAGAAAAGAAATTTAATGAATTGTCAGAAAAATTGTCAACTCAAATTGAAAAATTAGATAAACAAAAAATTGAAATAGAGCAAGGTAAAGGCGAAGTAGCTACAAAAATATTAGCAAAACATTTTGCGAAACAAGCAAATGATTATACAGAAAAAGCAGAAGGTAAGCCAATAAGCAAGAATGTCGGTTTTTGGAAGTTTAAAAAACTAAAAAATAAGAATAAAGGAGGCTGGCTTAAAAGTAGGGCTATATTTTATTATGTTTTAATGGTTGTTATAACAATAAATTTTATTTTATATTTTGCTGTTTTTTGGTTAAATAAGATTGGTAAAATTGAAATGGAAACTAGCGATATATTCACTCCGGAATATGGAATTATGAAGTTAGCGTTGGTGGCGCTATTGTATTATGGGGTTTATTTTAGTTCAAAAAATTATTTTATTTATTCTGATTTAGCTGATATAAATAAACAAAGGAAAAATGTTGCCCAGACTTTAGAAGACTTCTTGGAATCTAATCCAGAAGATAAAGAGACTTTATCTGTGATGATGCAGGAAGGAGTTCAAGCAATGTTCAGACATATACCAGGTGGACATTTAAAGCAAGACGATAAGAATGAGAAAGGACTTGTTAACGTCACTAATAAATTTCCTTTTAGCAAAGAATAAAAATGAGAAAAGAAAGTAATTATTCACAAAATTGCAATTAATAATGCTTTACCCCCACCACTGTATTGCCCCGCTAAAAGCGTTGACCATATGTTGCCCAGATGGTGATAAAAGTAGATATATTGAGTAGTTTTAGATAATTACAGATTAAACAATAATTACCTAATAATAGACAATAATTCGTATATACGGGCTTATTGTCTTTTTTGTTTCTCTGTTTCGATTCCCGTTACCCGCTCATATTTTTTTTATGAAGAACAGAGTTTAAAAACTCTGTTTTTTAATTGGTTTATTGAATAATATGAAAAAATTAATTAGGTCTTTTTTATTGACAAATCTTTTGTATATTGTGTATAATCTCAAATTAATAGTTATTTAACATAATTTTAAAAAAGGAGGAAAACATGAATAGTCTTTTTCAGATTTTACAAGAAAGCAGGCTTGCTAAAATTATTGCCAGTATTATAACAATTGTATTATTGGTAATTTTAATTATTGCTGGTTTTGGTATTCTGTCAGCTTTTGTAACCATTTTTTTAATTGGCGTAATTATATATTTTGGATCTTTGAAAGAATTGGCTGGTAGCGTGTTAGTTGTTGTGTTATTGAAGATGTTTCTTGACGACATCCATGCTTTAATCGGTATTTGGACAAACAACTCCAAAGTAAATGATTTGTTTGTTTATATTGGTAATTATAGCCACGTTAAACTTATTTTAATGTTATTTTTGGGAGTTTTTACTATTAGCTTTATTACTGGATCTATTAAAATTTGTAGTTTTAAAATAGATAATAATAAAGAAGACAAAAAAGATACAGAGCCAAAACCCAAAAGAACTGTAAGAGGTTATTAAAAATTTAAAA
>JAIPGS010000002.1 GCA_021735725.1 Candidatus Babeliales bacterium | reverse complement strand
ATACGTTTCTTTGTTTTTTACCACTAAAGACAATACGCCACCAATCATTAACATAAGAGATAATGAAGGTGGCATCAACAATCCTCCAAGAACTAACATCGGATTAATTTTTAATTTTTTAAGAACTATTCCAAAAAATGCTCCATATGCTAACACGTAATAATCAAAGGTAGTGACATGAATTAACAATGCACGGGCTTGTGCTCGTTGCGCAAATAATTGCTCAGAACCTAATTGAAAATAAGTAACAAGAAAATAAAAAGTCACAGCACACACAAGAGCACTTACACATAAACCTAAAAGCTGATATCTTCTCACCCTCACTCGCTCTATACCTGCTTCTAAAGCAGCACGATATCCAAACAAAGCGTCAGTCATAATTCCACCAACAAGTTCCACGAATGTTGCTAAAATAGTTATTTGCAATGCAGAAAGATCAAATAAAATAACTCCTGGAATCATAACAAATGTTGCAAAACGCCCCAAAAGAGCAAGGCCTATTTTACCTGCAATAACTGCTATCTGATACGCACACACCATAGAAAAAAGAACAATATACATTTTTGATACAAAAGAAAATTTTAAAATATATAAAAAAAGAAAAGAACTCAAAAGAAGAAAAAATTCTGGGGTTATAAATTTATTTTTATCAAAAACAATTTTTTTCTCGGTTCCTAGTTTTTTAAATAATGCATATATTTGCTGAAAAAAAGTAAACACACCTAAAAAAGCTCCGCTTAAAACCATACCACTACAAAAAGCAAATAAAAAATCTGCATCCTTTAAATGTGAATAATATGCTCCATAAAAAGGATCTATCAAAACTATTTTTGAAAATGCCCCAATAAGCAATGGAAGTGTAATCATATGCCCTGCAATAAAACCAATCGCTATCAACATTGGAACAATATTCATTGCGACGATAATTTCTGGAAAAGAAAAAAATAATACATTATATGCTGAAAATAATTTTATACGCGCTGGAATAAAAACAGATTTGAAAAACAATGGAGTCCCTAAAAGTCCATATACAATTGTTGTAAAAAGACCCGCCCCTAAATGTTTTTTCTGCGTTGATGAATGTTCGGCACTCAAAACTTTATATTCAAGTTTTCCAATAGGAAATGAAAGATTTTGTTCATCAATGAGTGATGGAGCACAATAATATGCAAGAAATAGGCCCACTCCTCCCGATGACATAATAAGACCAATAAGCGTTAAAAGGAAAAATTGGGGCTGCATAATAAATGAATCAAAGAAATTTTTATCTAAAAAATAAATTGTTGGAAACGAAAAACTTACAGCAGTTGCTACAATCCCACCAAGAGATCCCGCACATACAGGTAAAATAAGTTCTTTATGAGATGAAACAAAAGGACGAAAAAGAACAAGTGCTAACAACGCCAGGGTAGGCCCCATCCATGGTCCGATAGGAGTTGCCAAAGTTATATACGTCATAACACTTGTTGAAAAAATACTCAAAAATATTGAATAAAAAACAAGCGATAGCTTCATTATTAAAATCCCGTAGTAAAAGTTTTACAATCCGTTTGTTTTTATTAGTATGTACGAAAAATTAAATAATGTCAGAAAAATATAAAATTATTTTGAAGAATGTTCTTCTATAACCTTTTTACAAGCATCTTGTAACTTGCCAATAATGGTAACAACGTCGCCATATTTTTCACGGAAGACCAACTCTAATTTATTACGAGTTTTTTGAAGAGATGCTTCTAATTTTTTTTCATCTTTTGATAGTTTTTTATCACTCTTCTTTCCACAGCTACCTGCATGATAACGGGCAGTTTCTTCTTTTACATAAACTTTACGATAAATTTTATAGGTCTCATCCCCCAAAACATTTTTAATAATTGAACGTGTATTGTCATTAAATGTATTTGTTAAAGAACCCATATTTTTAATAGGTTTAGCCAGAACATCTGTTTTTATGTCTTGAATATAAGTATCAATAGCTTTTTGCATATCGCTACACGAAATCATCCCTACAAATAATACAGAAATCATTAAGATTTGTTTTTTCATAATACCATCCCATTTATAATAACACTCTCATTTCTTACTCTTAAGAATACCAAAAAATGAACTCCCAAAACAAGAAAAATGTTATTATAAGCTTAAAGCGAAAGTTTTTTACCAGCACAAAAATGAACATGAATATGGAAAACTGTTTGCCCCACAGCAGCACCATTATTATTAATTAATTTAAATGACCGTGCCTGAAGGTCAGCATCAGAAAGTTGTTTTGCCATGAATAAAATATCAGCAGCATAATCACGATCATTTTCTGTTAAATGTGTAATATCTATAAAATGCTTTTTAGGAATAATAAGGTAATGAATAGAAGTTTCTGGAGCAATATCTTTAATAACTATAATAGTTTCTGTTTCAGCTATTACCTGAGCAGGAATTTCTTTATTAATAATTTTACAAAAAATACAATTATTGTTCATTTCAAGCTCCTTACATATAAAAGGTGAATCAACCTGAACGGTTTTGCCATCTTCAGCCTCTGCTAAAAATGGTGCCGGGAGCCGGACTTGAACCGGCACAATGTTACCATCGCGGGATTTTGAATCCCGTGCGTCTACCAATTTCGCCATCCCGGCAGATATTTCAACTTATTTGCTCCTTAAAATATAAAGCAAATACCTGATCTCGTCAAACTAAACAATTAGAATAAATATGTTTGTTGTTCATTAATTCCTATTTTTTGTAAAAATTCTTCTTTACTGATTCCGCTATGAATTTTAAGAACCTTATTACGGTCAATTAATCCTTTTATAATTTCAATATCATTTTGTGGAACTTTTAAGAGTTTTGAAAGATTCTTAATAAGTTCTTTATTTGCCGCCCCATTTTCTGGAGCATTTTTTAAAAAACATTTTAAGGTCCCATTTTTACTTATTTGCCACTCATATTTACCTGATTGAGGGACTACTTTTATCTCTAGAGTTAAGGCCATATCAACACCTTTTATAAAGAAAAACTTGCATAAAATCGTGAATATCGTATTCTTATTTACATCATAACTTGAAATATATGATTAAGCAAAGACGGAGAGGTGGCTGAGTGGTCTAAAGCGCTTGCCTGCTAAGCAAGTTTCTGGGGTAACCTGGAGCAAGGGTTCGAATCCCTTCCTCTCCACCATTTTTTATTTAATTACAAAAATTATGCGCCCGTAGCTCAACTGGATAGAGTATCAGACTACGAATCTGAGGGTTAGAGGTTCGACTCCTCTCGGGCGCACCAATTTATCGTTGCTTTTTTTAAAAAAACAGGTAAATTGTAAGTCTTATATCTTGAAATTTACAAAGACTATGGAGAGATGGCAGAGTGGTCGAATGCGGCGGTCTTGAAAACCGTTATCCGTTAATAGCGGATCGTGGGTTCGAATCCCACTCTCTCCTCCAGATTTCTTGATAATTTAATTTTCAATGTACTATTCATAATTAAATTGAATACTTTCATGAAACAATCTATTTTCATTTATATTATATGTGCTTTTACTATTTATAAAATAGTTACTTTTTCTACAAGTTTTTTTGATACTCAAATTACTCATTACCAAATACCTTCGGGAAAAATTATGAAAAAAATAGTTGTTTTTGGAATGCCTGGTGCAGGTAAATCAACATGGTCATTAAAACTTTCAAACTGTACCGGAATACCTGTTTATCATATTGATCAATTCTTTTTTACAAAGAACTGGAAAAAACGTCCTACAGAAGATTTTGTAAGATTAAAACAAGAAATTATGAAAAATGATTCTTGGATTTTAGATGGAAATGGTCTTAAAACATTAGAACTTCGTTATAAAGAAGCTGATATTGTTATTTTATTTGCTTATCCACGATGGATTTGTTATTGGCGTATTGTAAAACGATTATTTTCAAAAGACCCTGCAATTAAAGACCGCGCGCCTGGATGCAAAGAAGCTGTTCGGTGGGAACTTGTTCAATATATGTGGAATTTTAATGATCGCGCAATTACTCTCAGCAATCATCTTAAATCTTTATATCCTCATGTTACCTTTTATGTGGTACATTCTGATAAAGAAGCAGAAAAATTATTAGAATTACTTTGTAAAAAATAAATTTTCTCTTGCTTCTATTGTATAAATCTATTATTAAAGGAGTAATTGTTTATGAAAAAAATATTACATAAAAGCGCTAATAGCATTCACTACAACAAAGAAGCACAGACCTATGATTCCTTTAATGAAGAAAGTTCTAGAACAATTAATACATTTCTAGAAAAATTATTTAAAAAGCATAAAATTAAAACAATATTAGATTTAACATGCGGAACAGGCTTGCAAGTATTTTGGTTACAAAAAAAAGGTTTTGAAATTACAGGCTTTGACATCAGTCCTAAAATGATTACGCTTGCAAAACAAAAATCTAAAAAAGATAACTTAAAAATAAAATTTTCAAAAGGTGATATGCGCATTACTCAAGCCGGAAAGTTTGATGCTGTCATTACTATATTTAATAGTATTGGACACCTAACAAAACAAGATTTTAAAAAAACAATTAAAAATATTCACAAAAATTTAGAAACTACTGGATTATATGTATTTGATATATTTAATTTAGAGTACCTACTAGAACGTGATAACATTACAAAACTAACTATTGATTGGCTTAAAAAATCAAACAATATAACATCCCGTGAAATTCAATATAGCACTATCGATTCTGATGGGGTTCTTGCTTCTTATGATATTTACCACGAACAAGAAGGCAATAAACAGCCTAAAATTTCTCATGCTTTCCAAACTCTTCAAGTATATAATAAATCTCAATTAAAGGAACTGTTAGAATCCAATGGATTTAAAGTTATTAAGCAATGCAATATGGATGGAAGTAGATTTTATGAAACAAAAACCGAACGAATAGTAACGATAGCTAAGAAAATATAAAGATAGTAGTGATCAACTTACATTGACCTCTTTTCTTGTCCCAATAATACTAATCTGATACAATTAAATAAAATGACTAATTCAAACCCACAAGGGGACTCTTATGAAAATGAAAAAATTTCTTCTGGATAAATTAGGAAGAGACAATGCAATAGAGCTTTTTGAAGCTAATGGATCTGTTTTAAAATATCACATTTTAGAAGATAATGATGAATTTTTAGATGCAGTTACTCAAAAAATTGTAGAAGAACTTGAAGAAGTTTTTGAAAGCGAATCAAAAGAAGAAGTAATTGAAGAACTTGCAGATCTTGAAGAAGTTCTTGCAACATTCAAAAAGCTTATCGGAATCACTCAAAAAGAAATTGATACCGTAAGAACAGAAAAGCGCACTAAAAAGGGTGGCTTTGAAAAACGCATCTATTGCGAATATGCCGAAGTTCAAGAAGGATCAAAAGATCATAAATATTTTTTAAATGATCCTGAAAAGTATCCTGAAATTGAAAAAGAAATTGGTCCCAAAAAAAACAAATAAATCTCTTTTTGTAGAGTTTTAAATTACTCTATTTTAAAACTCTACAAAATACTTACTATTAAAAAAATAACCCCCTATATAAAGGATTATAATGCTGAGTGTTAATTTATTTACACTACTTGATCTTGTTGAAGATTTTACATGGAACTATATTGGAGTTCCTGCAATTATTTTATTTGGGGTCTATTTTTCATGTAAGTCAGGATGGTTACAAGTTCTTAAATTTCCTGAGATTGCTAAAATATTTTTTAATTTTTTAAAAGTAAATCCAGAACAAAAAAAACGTGGAATTCATCCCCTTCAAGCTTTTTTTGCGGCTATTGGTGGATGTATCGGAGTTGGAAACGTTATTGCAGTCTGTACAGCTGTTCAAATTGGTGGTCCTGGAGCTATTTTTTGGATGTGGATTACCGCTCTTTTTGGTATGGTTGTAAAATATTCAGAAATTTATTTATCCGTTAAATATCGTGTAGATAATAAAGACAAAAGTTATGATGGTGGCCCTATGTACTATCTAAAAAAAGTAGATTCATCTGGAATACTTACCAAACTCTTTTGTTTGTTTATGTGTATTTATGGAGTAGATGTTTATATCTTTAAAGTTGTTACTCATAGTTTTGTAAGTAATTGGGGATGGAACAAAGCGGTAGTCATTGTAGGTCTTCTTATTTTAGTGCTTGTTGCAGGAAAAAAAGGAATCGAATATATTGGAAAAATTAGTTCATTTCTTATTCCCCTCTTCCTTGTTGTTTTTATAGGTGCATCTTTATGGATTTTCATACATGATATTCCAGGTTTGATTAATGCATTTCATTTAATTTTTACATCTGCATTTACAGGCCATGCTGCAACAGGAGCATTTGCGGGAAGCACTCTTTTACTTGCGATGTCAAATGGAATGAAGCGTGCTTGTTATACAGGCGATATCGGAATTGGTTATGCAGGAATTATTCATGCTGAATCAGAAGAAGCATCTCCGGCAAAACAAGCTACACTTGGAATTGTTGGAATCTTTTTAGATACTTTTGTAATTTGTACATTAAGTGTTTTATTAATTATTGTTACAGGGCTTTGGAACCAACCAATTCATCAAGAACAATTAGTTTCAACAGCATTAAGCCTCCATATTCCTTATATTCATTATTTATGGCCATTTTTTGTATTCCTTCTTGGCTATTCATCACTCATTGCTTTTTTTGCAGCAGGTAAAAAATCTGCAAAATTTTTATGGCCAAAAAATGGAGAAAAAGGATATATGCTCTATGGACTGTGCTCATTTATGCTCTTTTCACTTTACGGAGATGAAAATAATATGCTTAGCTTTATGGCATTTATAGGAGTATGCCTCCTTATCATTAATATGTATGGAATTTTTAGACTCAGAAATCACGTATCATTTAACCTCAAAGAAAAAAAATAATTTATGAAAAAGATTTTTTTAATTATAACGACTTTTATGATAATCAGTGCAACACTTCAAGCAGCTGAAAATAACAAAATTAAAAATAATAATTTTATTTCTCAACAACCTCTATCAGACGATTTAATGAAAGATCAATTAATTGCTACAGCTTCAGAGTCACTAAAGCCTGCATTAAACTGTGTGTCTCTTGGCTTATTGGTGATATCTGCTAGTGCAATTAATCAAGAACCTTACACAAAAACCTGTTGTTTCTTTGGTGGTTTAGGTTGTGCTGTATTAGGAATGTTACGGTATGGAACAATTAAAGATGCTAGAAAAGTATGTGATAGGTAAGGAATAAAATATACACAAGAACAATAATTCTTTCTTTTATCCATTATCAGATCTTATTAAAAAAGAAAAAATAAAAATTTTTTCTTTTTTTTTAAACCAAAAACCTTCATACTACATAACAACATTATTACACCTTCAAACAAAAAACGAGACCTTTATGAAGCACAAAAAAAATTTCCTCTTTCTTTTTTTATTCTTATCTGCTCATTCACTTATTCACGGAATGTTACACAAAGATTTACTTCAAAAAAAACTTATAGAAGCAACAAAAGAAGATGATGGCAATGCTGTTTTCCAGCTTCTTTTGAACGGAGCTGATCCTAATAAATTATTTGAAGATACAACAGCTACAAAAATAGCCATTTGCGATGGTAAAATAAATGCTCTCAATCAACTTCTTGCCGCTAACGGTAACCCTGAAGCAGCTGCAACTACAGATCATTCCGCACTTTTTATGTCTATCAAAAGAGGCAATGCTGAAGTATTAGAATTACTTCTTTCCTATAAAATAGGAAATGATCCTGACCGGCAAAAAATTTTACAACAAATCATTACAATAAATAACTCTTCCATTGCCTCTCTTTTACAAAAATATAATTATATTTCAGGAGAAGATATCACACTCTCAATACTTAATATTACAAAAAACCCACGCATAGAAGAAGTATTTTTAAAAATGAAAAAATCACATGAACAAGATCTTTTAAAAAAAACAATCCTAAAAAAAAATAATTACAAAGCAAAAAGAAAGCATTCAGAAGAAGAGATACAGGAAGAAAAGTGCGCCATTTGTGGTGATGAATTTACAGAAGAATCAAAAAACACCGAAAATTATTTTAATTGCTCTCACTACAATCAATTTCATGGTTCATGTATTAAACAATGGAAATCTAGTTGCCCTATTTGTAGAAGCAAAAAACCAAAAATTGAATCAAGCAACCAGCCATTACTCAATAGCTCCATACATCATGATTATGACTATGCATCTACACTTTAACCATAAGGATATACTTCTATGAAAAAATTATTTTTTTTGTTTTCTGTTACTCTCGTTGCCCATTCATTTTCACTTGAACGCCGAACCAATCAATTAGAATTTAAACGCGCGGGAAGCTTTACAGAAGAATCACAAAACAAAAGACGTTTAATTGAAAGAAAACAAGGAGATCTTCACAGAGCAGCTAGAGACGGAGATATTAAACGCATCATACAACTCCTTTACCCCCAAAAAGGTAGCCCCGCTAATCCTAATCGTCCTGACGAATACGGAATGACGGCTGCACATTATGCAGTTAAAGCAGGAAACCCCGCAATTCTTAGAACATTACAAACTGATCCCCGAACAAATTTTTCACAACAAGATGATAAAAAACAAACCCCACTACACCTTGCATGTTCATTGGGGTATCAAAAATGTACAAAAATACTTTTGAGCTATGATGTTCAATTAAATCTTTTGAATAATTCAAATCATACACCTTTAGAAGTTGCAGAACTTGCTGGAAGAATTGAATGCAGACGTTTAATACAAGAACATAAAGCACAAAATGACTGTTCTCGTTCAGAACATCGTGCACGTGCAGAACAATTACATTCTGAAGAATCTGCACGATCAGCAGCTGCAGCCGTCCTTCCTGAAGAGAACAATGAATGCCCTCTTTGCATGGAGCCTCTTTCTGACAATTCTAACTTTTTATTTACATGCTCACATGGATTACATACACAGTGCTCTGAAAATATTATACAACATGGATATACAGAATGCTTACTATGCAAAGAACCGCTTAAAAATTCTTTATCTCCCGATCAATTAGCACTTGCACAAGAAAAAGAAAAAAAACGGCAACAAGAAATTGATGAAGAAGCAAGCAATCAAGCTGTATTAGAATTTATGGCAGCAGAATATGCAGCTATTTTATAAAAACACTTTTAAAATCAAAATTATTTTTATAAAGTATTTCTTTGTCTCTGAATAGAAAAGTAACTCAAATTTTGAAATTTAAAGGATTATAATGAAAAAAAATGTATCATTTCTAGCCAATCTTATAACACTATTCTTTACTGTAAATATTCTTGGAGCAGAAAGACAACTAGAAATACAACACGCTTCTACTGTAGAAGTACCTCATCTTGAAATAAGACAAAATAGCATGCTCACAGAAAGCACTATCAATCCCATTAAAGTAACAAAACTTGTACAAGAATATAGTGCCAAATCTCGTGTAAATTCATATTTTAATATGGCTGCAGGAACAGCTATCGTAGCACTAGGAATAGCGCAAACTCTTGACCCTTATACATCTGGTATACTTGTGGCATTAGGAGCAACAAACATTGCTGCAGGATGTGAATCATTAGTAAGCAAAATACGTGCTAGAAATTACATTAATCAATCACGAGAATTAACAGAAGTTGTTGTAGATGGAGCTCATCAAAATAATGACAGACCCAATGCATCAGATGTATAAAATGAAAAACAAAAAATAATAATAAAAATTACATTTCTATTCTAAATAAAAAAGAAGCTTCTGAAATCAGAAGCTTCTTTTTTATTATACTTATTCTTTCTCAGACAATTTTTCCCATATCTGAGTATATTCTTTTAACTCTTTTTCTTTTATCGTTACTTTTTCTTGAACCTGATCAAATTCATCTGTTCCGTATTCTAAGTCACCAAAAGAGCAATTAAGTTTTTCTATTTCTTTTTCTAAACTAGAAATTTTACGCTCAACTCGCTGAAGTTCTTTTTTATCTTCATTATTATTAATACGAACTTGTTTGCTTTCAGAAAGAGAAGTATCTTTTTTACCTGATTTTTTTTCTGAATCATGAGAATTTTCACCTTGAGCAGCATGTTTTTGAATTAAAAACTCTTCATAATTTCCAAAATAACTATGAATTCCATTTGGTGTTAATTCAATAACTCGAGTTGCCAATTTATTCATAAAATCATGATCATGCGATACAAAGAAAATTGTTCCATCAAATTGCTGTAATGCCCTTAAAAGAACTTCTTTTGATTGAATATCCAAGTGGTTTGTAGGTTCATCTAAAAGCAAAAAATTCGCATCTTGTAAAAGTACTTTTACCATACTTAAACGATTCCGTTCCCCACCGCTCAACACTTTTGTTTTTTTATTTACTGAATCTTTTGAAAAAAGAAACATCCCTAAAAATGAACGGATCTGTTGTTCTGTTTTATTACTTACATGAGCAAAAACTTCATCTACAACTGATTTATTAGGATCCAAAATTTTATGTTGTTCTTGTTCAAAAATAACTGGATGAACATTATGTCCAAAATGAACACGCCCCGTTTGCAACTTATTTTTACCAATAATAGTATTGAATAATGTTGTTTTCCCAACACCGTTAGGAGCAACTAATGCAACTTTTTCGCCCCGTTCAATAGTAAAGCTTACATTTTTAAAAATTTCTTTTGCATCATATGAAAATGCTACATTTTCAACTTCCAGTACCACGCGCCCTGCTCGTTGAGTGTTTTGAAAATTAAAATGAACAGTCCGAGCATCTTGCGGAATTTCTATAATATCTATTTTTTCTAAAGACTTTTGCATGCTTTTTGCCATTTTGGCTTTACTTGCTTTTGCTTTAAATTTTTCAATCAATTCTTTTTTATGTTTAAGTTCTTTTTGTTGCAAAGCATGTGCTGATTTTAACGATAATAAATTTCGTTCTTTTTGCTCTTCATAATCTTCATAATTTCCATAATAATCTGTAGCAAGGCCTCTATCAAGTTCAACTATTCGATTAGCTAATTTATCTAAAAAATATCTGTCGTGGCATACAAGAACAAATCCAAAACTTGAATCCTGTAAAAATTCTAAAAACCAATCTTTTGCAACAATATCTAAATGGTTTGTAGGTTCATCAAAAAGATAAAAATCCGCTTGCTGCAATAAAAGTTTTGCAAGAACCACGCGCATTTGCCAACCAACACTCAATGCCATAACAGGATCATTCAATTGTTTTTCTTTAAACCCAAGACCTTGTAACATCGTTTTTGTATTTCTTACCGCTTCATCAACATGCAATTCTGCAAGGCGTTCCATTATGTGTGCATATTCTTCTACAACAGCAGGATCTTCATTTTCAAGTAATAACTCTAATTGTTGCGCTCTTTCTCTCAGAGGGCCAATATCTTTCACCGAACTTAATGCTTCTTCTAAAATTGATTTGTCACTTGTCATTACCACTTCTTGAGGCATATAAGCAATACGTGCCTTTCCCGAAACAGAAATACTTCCATCATCAAGTCTCAAATTTCCTGAGATTGCTTTAATAAGTGTAGATTTTCCTGACCCATTTCTACCTACAAGACCAATTCGTTCATCTTCTGAAAATGTAGTATTAATATGATCAAATACCACCTGAGACCCAAATGAAAGACAAATATTTTTTAGCTGAATCATAATTTTTCCTGAATAAAAAAGGCTGAGGTTTTACGTAGCCACAGCCTTTTATTTTTAATATTTAATTTATCTTTTTCTTTTTCCAAATAATTGCAATAAATGAATAAAAAGATTTACAAAGTCTAAGTACAACGTTAATGCACCAAGAATTGCTCTTTTATTTTTTCCTTCAAGATCTGTTGTTGGCATCATTGCAAGTTGTTTAATTTTTTGTACATTATATGCTGTAAGTAACGTAAATATTCCAACAGCAACAAGAGAAATGTAATACATCACCGCTGGGCTTTGAAAGAATATATTTGCTATCGTCGCAATCATAACTCCAAAAAGTCCCATCATCAAATAACTATGCATTGAACTTAAATCTGATTTTGTTACATGTCCATACAAAGCCATTGTTAAAAACATTCCTGCTGTAATAGCAAAAGTTAAATAAATTGAAGACTCTGTATACATATAAAAATATACTGAAAATGTAACACCAGAAAGCGCTGAATAAAATAAAAAAGCAAGAACTGAAGAAAAATAGCTTTGTACTTTAACTCGAGCTGCAAGAAAAACAACAGTTATCACTTGCAGAATCAACAGTCCAATAAAAAGAAACGGAGTACCTAAAATATAAGACATCGCACTCTGGCTACTTGATATCCCAAATGCAACTGCCGCAGTAATTGCAAGAGCGCAAGACATCCAACCGTATACTTTATACATAAAATCACGCACAGAATCAACAGAAACTGCTTGATATTCATTGTTCCACATATATGGACTCCTTATATAATAAAAATTTTACTTAAATACCACCCTTTCCAGCTATTATACTCCTTTTTGTCTTTTTTTCCAAGAGCTTCCTTTTCTTCTTATCGATACTATTGATTATATTTTTATTAATTTGATATCTTAAAGAAAAATACCACCTTTTTAAGGAGAAAAAATAATGAAAAATAAGTACTCTTCCCCTTTATTTGCTCTTGGAACTTTTATTTTATGTGCTAATTTTGGCTCACAAGACACAAATATTTCTGGACATGAAAAACCTAAAATCAATTTTTATGGGTCATTAACTGATACATCAGGAGGTCATTTTGAGGTAGAAAACATTACGATATCGGGACTTTATAAACAAATTCCCTTTTATGCAAAACCACTACATCAAAAAATAGATCCGAGCATTAATATTACACGGCTTGACCTTAATGAAATTGAAATGATAGAAATTCCTCATCCTGATATTCTTTTAACTTTTAATGGCCGTCACTATATTGAAGTCATAATTACTTCAGCCGATCAGAAAAAAACAACACAACGCTATATTATTGAAAAAACAAAACGTGTTATTTGTGATCAAACTAATGGTGCGGGTGCAATTGAAAAAGATTTATCATTTCAAGCAGTAGATAAAATTTATATTAAAGGATACAAAACACTTTCCCCCGATACTGCCCCCACCCATACAACAACTCCTGATCACAGCACACCAGCCCCTGCCGCTTAGATTTTTTTTCATAGCTTTTTTTTTGATTTCTGTTATATCTTATGAAGAGTCAAAAACGATATATCCTCTTAAATTTGAGGATCTCACATTATGGTTATAAGGAATAACAATGGCTGTAGTAATCACTAATGAAAATGTAGAATTAGAAATCAATCAATCTGGTTTACCAGTTATTTTAGACGTCTATGCTACCTGGTGTGGACCATGCCAACAAATGGCTCCTCTTTTTGATGAGCTAGAAAAAGAGCTTGGTGATAAAGTAAAATTTGCTAAATTAAATGTTGATGAAGCACGTGAACTTTCAATTCACTATGGTGTGACTTCTGTCCCTACTTTTGTATTCATTAAAGACGGTGAAATTAGACACAAAGAAACTGGCTATATGGCAAAAGAAGATTTTAAAAATAAAATTGAAGAATTTATTGGTTAAAATATATTTTTTTCGATTATAATGGTGTCTTCTAAAAAGGCACCATATTTTTAAAAAGATTCAAAGGTTCATATATGAAAAAGATTTTTTTTCTTTGTTTAACATTATTTTTTGGAACAACTCATATACTTTCTCAGCATAAAAAAAATGTCAAAACCATTGCACCTAAAAAAACAATTGTTAAGCAAGCACAAAAAGAAAATCTTATTGTAATAGTTGATCCTCATTCATTACAATTACTTTCAAAATCTAAACAACCCCTCTTAATCAAAATTCATGCAGATTGGTGTGGGCCATGTCAAAGAATGATGCCCACTTTTGAAAAAATTGCTCTTTCTTTTTCTGGTAAAGTAAAAGCTGCAAAATTAATGATGAAATCATTTAGAGATTCTGATCCTGTCATTAATTTTTTAAAAAAAGAATACAATGTAACCATAAATTGTGTTCCAACCTTTTTATTAATCATTAATAATAAAGTTATCAAAGTATTTGAAGGCAGCATGAGTTTTGATGAATTTAATAAACAACTTTTAAGAGTACTAGAAATATAACTTTATTTTATTTCTGCAAAACCCAGCTTAAAATTCTTTTTTTGCCAAGCATTATATTTTCTGCTTTTCTTAAAAAATAAGTCTGAAAATGCCTACAATAAGCTTATGGGGGGGCTGTTGCAGGTATCTCCTCTTTTTAGTAACATTATTATATGTAGATAAAAAAAGAAAAAGTTTTAATGGAGAAATTCAATATGAATATTAAAAAAATATTTTTACTCGGGTTATTATTTTCAACAATTTCGCAAGAAACTCAAACTATGGGATTAAACAAAGATACCTTAGTTGTTGGTGGTGGAATTGCAGCTATTGCAGCAATAAGCTGGTATGGAATAAACAAATATTATAACAATCATCAAGAAATAGACTTAGAAGAAAATTTAGAAGAAGACTTATGTTCTGTTTGTTATGATTCCATGACCACAACACCCAGGACTACTACTTTAACATGCCACCATACACATAAATTTCATACTGAATGCATAAGACAAGTAATTAAACACAATTTCAGCCAATGCCCTTTATGCAAAAATAAGATAGATCCTCTCGTATTTCCAGAACTTTATGCAGAAGATTTTTATGAAGATATTTTGCCAGATATAAAAACAATAGCACTCTCTTCTGCTATTCATTCTTTTACAATAATAATACCATATGCAATTATAAAGAATTTGGAATTTTATTATGATCTTAATTTTTTTCAAACTACATTAATATGCGCAGGATTATTTGCTGGATTCGATGCTGGATTAGAAGTATATCGTGATAAAATAATGATCAGTAAAAAAAGAGAAACTTTATGTGAATATGCTAACTATGTAGCTCTAGCTACAGGATTACTTCTTGGATACAAAATCCTGTCATCCCAAATACATATAAATATTAATGCTCATTCTGGTAAAGCAACAATTGCAGGAACCTCATTTATCTTTACCGGAATTCCTCCTCGATTGCTTCCGGAATTAAATTCCCAATTTGCTAACTATTTAAAAGCCATTGCTGCTTCGTAAATTTTTAAAAAAAAGAATATGATGAATCCAACACATTAAATTAACTGAAGTATTATACTAATGCTCTTAAGCTAAAAATTATTGTTGTACAAAAATACCTACTGGATCATCATCTTCTTTTCCTAATAAAAATAATGAATCTTGCTTTTTTACAATTGAAGTACCCTGCCATTTTAAAAAAATTCGCCCTGCTGTATTTACAGAAAAAAAACGTTTTTGCAAAAATTTTAATAATTCATCAAAGTGTATTTTTAATGGCATATCATTTTGAGCATAAAGAGACTTGCTTGGTAAGTAGGATGGAGATAAAAAGAGCCCTTTTGCTCCATTAAATTTCACTTTCGAAAAAGTTAATGTTCTACCTAAATAATTAAGATTTCCACTTTTCCCTTTATTCAATTCAGAAATCATACCCATAACTTCTGACAAAGGAAGAGCACAGTATGTTCTTTGAATCCTATTTTTTTCTTTTTTTCCTTTGATGCGTTCATTAATAATTTCTTCTTTTGTTTTCAAAAGTAACTCTTCTTGTTCAAATAATGCAGCTCCTACAAAAATATTTTCAAGAGGAATTTCATTACTACATTTATCAGGTGCTGCAGATGCTAAAACAGTTACTCTTACCGTATCTTCTGCCGAAATAGATAATTTTAAAATATCTCCTTCAAAGGATGATGTATCTTTTTTTATTGAAGGGCGAAGAGGATAGGGAATAGGGATTTCAAGAAAATAAGGATTTTGCTGAGCAACAGATGAAAAACATACAATAAATAATAAAAATGTAACCATAAAAAATTCTTTCTTTTATAAAGATGATTCAAAAAATCATTATAAAAAAAGAAAAGGAATTAAGTATAACCATACATAAGAAATATTTCTATTTAGTATCCTGAGCATCATACCCAAGTTCTTTTAATTTATCACGGAGCATATCAGCTTTTTCCCATTTTTTTTCTGCTCGTGCTTTTTCACGCTCTTCAATAATTGTTTGAATTTCTGGAGTAATGCATATAATTTTTTCAGGAAGAGGATCTAAAGAAAGCCCTAAAACATTTTGGATAAAAGCTTTTACAGTGCATAGTTCATCGCCAAGAGTATCAAGATTTTCAAAAACAATTCCCCACATGCCAACTGTATTAAGATCGTCTTGCACAAAATTAATCATTTTACACATCACAGGAGTTTTGAGTGAACATGCCAAAGACATATCGATTTTACATTCTTCTGATACATTAAATGCTTTGCATAATTTACGATATGCTTTTTCAGCCGCTTCAAGGTCTGCCATAGAAAAATCCATAGGAGAACGATAGTGATGTTTTAAAATATAAAAGCGAACAACCATTGGATCAAATGTATCAAACACATCTCTGAGTGTATAAAAATTTCCAGTTGATTTAGACATTTTTTCTTTTTCAATTCGAACAAAAGCAACATGCATCCAGTTTTTTACAAATGGAACACCAGTAACTCCTTCAGATTGAGCAATTTCATTTTCATGGTGAGGAAAAATTAAATCCATTCCACCACTATGAATATCAATAGTATTACCTAAAAATTTTGTTGCCATTACAGAACATTCAATATGCCATCCTGGTCTACCAAATCCCCATGGGCTGTTCCAAAATTCACCCTGCGGTTCTGATTTCCACAAAGCAAAATCTGTAGGATTTTTTTTCTTTGTATTAATTTCAACCCGTGCACCAGCTTTTAAATCATCAAGATTTCTTTTTGACAATTTTCCATATTCAGGAGAACTTTGCACATCAAAATAAACATCTCCCTCAACAGCGTATGCATGGCCTTTTTTAATAAGTATTTCTATAAAATGTATAATATCAGGAATAACTTCTGTTGCCCGTGGTTGATGATCTGGAAATAAACAATTTAATGATTCCATATCTTCAAAAAAAGCATTTAAATATGTTTCTGCAACATCTTGGTAACGATGTCTATCTCCAAGATCTTCTGCTTTTTGCAAAAGTTTATCATCAATATCAGTGATGTTTCGGCAATACGTAACTTTTTGATTTTGTGATTTTAAAAAACGATACAACACATCAAAAAGAACGTAACAACGGCCATGGCCAAGATGTGCAAATCCCGAAGGAGTAATTCCACACGCGTAAAAGGTTAACCCATCTTTACCTGAAGGTATAAGCTCTTCTTTTTGTCCTGTCAACGTATTGGTCAATTTGATCATCTGGGCACCATTTCACAGTTATATTGATTTTTTATTACTCTATCCAATTTTTAAAGAACTAGTCAATTTCTCAAAAAATAGTATCCTATAAAACGTATTTTACCATGAGATAAAAAAAGTTACTAGTAAGTTTGAAAGAGTGCAGGAGCTCGTACATGAAGCTAATAAAAAGATCTAAATTGCGTTCATTGTTTCTCATTCTTTGTGGTTCAACACTACTGATTCCACATTGCTTGAAAGGAAACATTGATGAAAATCGTATTATTAAAAACATTATTATCACGGGATCAAAACGATTCCCAAAAGAAACTATTCAAAGTAAATTGCCCTACCACGTAGGTGAAGAATTTTGGCCAGATAAAAGTAATCAAGCAATTGATAACATTTATAAATTGGGCCATTTTGAACAAGTACTG
This sequence comes from Candidatus Babeliales bacterium, assembly GCA_021735725.1. GTDB lineage: Bacteria > Babelota > Babeliae > Babelales > CAIQNR01 > JAIPGS01. The sequence continues at coordinate 18,105 of JAIPGS010000002.1, read as the reverse complement.
ATTAAAACAAGTAAAGTAAAAAATAATGGAATAAATCTCCATATTGAACTTGTTGAAAAACCTGCATTAAAAGAAGTTATTCTTGAAGGTAATAAACATTTAACAAAAAAAGAAATTTGCAAAAAAATAGATTTTGAAAAAATTCCTGCAGCACAAGAAGCTGAACTTAAAAAATTAGCTCGCGTTATTAAAAAAATCTATTCAGATAAAGGATATCAATTTGCTGATGTTAAAGTTCACCTTAAAAAAGAAAACAACGAATTTACCGCCACATTCAAAATTGAAGAAGGGCCTCGTTCTTTAATTAAAAAAGTGAGATTTAAAGGTAATGAACATTTTAGAGATAAACAGTTGCGTACCCTTCTTTTTTCACGCGAAGATTGGATTTTAGGACCACTTGATCAATCAGGAAAATATCATCCTCAAGCAGTGGAATCTGATAAATTTACTCTAGAAAATTTTTATCAAAATAATGGATATTTACATGCAAAAATAACTGATGCTCACATTGAATTTAGCGAAAACAAACGTGAAATTACTGCAACATTTACTATCAATGAAGGCGATTTATACACCATTAGTTCTGTTGAAGCTCCCGGCAATGATATTTTCACAGAACATCAATTACTTGCATGGTTGCCTGTTCGAAAAAATATACCCTACTCAAAAGAATTACTGCGTCTTTCTATTGAACGGTTACGAACAATCTGGGGAGATCAAGGATATATTTACGCAGATGTTGAGCCTGCCATTCAACCAAACGAAGCAGATAAAACAGTTGCAATAACACTTCATTCAAGCTTAGGAATAAAAGTTCATTTAAACCGAATTAATATTTTTGGAAATGAAAAATCTCGAGATAAAGTTATTCGTCGTCAGTTCTTACTTGATGAAGGAGATCTTCTTACATCAACACGGCTTGATGCATCAAAAGAACGCATTAAAGGTCTTGGTTTTTTTGATCCTAAAGATGGTGTAAATTGGAAGATCAATCGAATCGATGATGATCATGCTGATATTGATTTGATGCTAAAAGAAACAAAAACAGGAAGAATGGAATTTAAAGCAAACTATGGTGGAGCTCCCACAAGCATGTCGAGTGCTAATTCTGGATTTAATATAGAATCTCAAATTTCAGATCGTAACATATTTGGAAAAGGAATAGCAGGACATTTAAGTGCAAGACTAGGAATTCCCGACTGGTCTAAATCATTTGATGTTGGAATTTCTCAACCATGGTTGATGGATAAACCAATTAGAATTGGGGTAAATGGAAGTTTTACACAAAACAGTTATGATGAAATTAAAAAAACATTAAAAACTGTTGAAGAAGAACACGGAAGTTTTAATGCTAATATTGGATTTATGTCTCCAAAATGGAATGCTGCATTTATTTTTCAGGCAGGAATCGATCATATCAATATTTATAGTATGAGCGCAGATGGACATGAAAAAGTAATTCCACAAGCCTCTCTTCCTGGTTTTCCTGTTGCAGAAGCAGAATTACAGACAACCTACAATAACCGTTTTCAAAGTGGTACCTTTACCTATCTCCAAGCAGATATGAGCCAAGATACTAGAAATCACAATGTCCACATAACAAGAGGACACAAAATACTCACAACGGCACGAATGGGACTTCCAAGTTTTGGTAGTAATTTCGGTTTTTATAAATTTGAATTTGATGGGCACTATTATACACCATTAATTAATGAAACTGATTTAGTACTCCATCTTCATGGCCATTGCGGGTATATTAAAGAAATGGGAACACGAGTACTTCCTTACCGTGAATTGTATCATATTGGAGGACAAGCAAGTGTGCGTGGATGGGTATTTGGTCAAATTGGTCCAATGTGGTATTTACCGCAACTTGTTGAAGATGAAGGATGGCAAGGAACTATGATTGGTGCAAAAAAAGCTGCCTTCTTTAATCTTGAATTAGTATTTCCTCTTACCCAAGATATGGGAATGAAAGGTGTTGTTTTTTATGATGGTGGAGCTGGTTGGGATACTCCAAACCCAAATAACGCTATTTTACCTGAACATATTAAAAATAATTCATTTGATTACCGACACTCAATTGGTGTTGGATTACGACTTCTTAACCCACAACCAATGCGTGTTGATTGGGCATTTAAACTCGATAAACGCACAGGTGAAAAAGCAACTGAAGTAAGTTTTTCTTCATACTATGATTTCTAATTTTTAAAAGTCTTTAAAAATAAAAACACCTTGCCAGGGCAACCCCAACAAGGTGTTTTTATTTTTTACCAGTTAAATTCAATAATTAATTACTGAATCTTCCACGTCTTAATTCTTTAGGAACTACTGGCTCTTTAACTTTTTCTTTAACTATTTTTACAGGTTTTGCAGCTTTAGATTCAGCTACTTTTTTTGCATGTTCTTCACCTTTAGCAGTAACCCGTCCTCGTTTGCCGCTACGCACTTTTTCAACTTTTGGAGTTTTTTCAGCTTTTGGATCTTTTGGAGCTTTTGCAACTTTTGGAGCTTTTGGCTCGCTTTGATTCATTTCTTTAAGACGAGCATCTAGAGCTTTAACTTGCTCAATGTCTTTTTCTGATGCAGTAAGAAGATCTCTTTTTTCAAGTCTCATATCACGCATTTGCGCCACTTTAGGATCTACTGCTTTTTCTTTTTTAGACTTAACTGGTTTGTCTTTTACTTTTTTAGCTTTTTTCATTTTTTCAGCTTTAGGTTCTTTTACAGAAGCAACTTTTGCTTTTTTAGCTTTTTCAGCTTTAGGTTCTTTTACAGAAGCAACTTTTGCTTTTTTAGTTTTTTCAGCTTTAGGTTTTTTTACAGAAGCAACTTTTACTTTTTTAGCTTTTTTCACTTTTACAGCTTTAGATTCTTTTACAGAAGTAACTTTTACTTTTTCCACTTTAATTTTTTTAGGCTTGGCTACTCTTTTTACAGATTTAGTTGATTTTTTTGCTGCATCATCAACTCTAATTACCTTATGCGCTGCACCAACAGATTGCATACCAAAGGCACACAAAAAAACTACTAATAAATTTTTATTCATTACTGAATCTCCTTTAAAAAAACACACTTCTCTCTTTAATCTACTCATATCACAAATTGTAATAAACAAAATGAAGCAAAATCAACCTTTTTTTTATTTTTTTCCTTTTTCTTTAAAGGGTCCACTTTTTAATTTTTTAATCCTTTTCTTTTAGATTCCTTACTTAGTTCTATCACTGAAGCTTTGCTTTTTCAATAAAATTAAGACTAAAATGTATAAAAAAGGAAAAAGATAATGAAACGAAAAACATTTATTGCACTTTTTATAACCACACATATTCTTTTTATTGCATTTCAAATTGATAAACAAAGTCGACTTGTTAAACTTTCTTATGAAAAACAACGAAATGAAACAGAAAAACAAAAACTTCTTGCTCTCAAACAAAAGCTTACTGTTGAGCTTTATGAAATAAAAAAACAAGATACCATAAAAACATTTGCCCATAATTCATTACATATGAAATCTCTTGATCTTAAAAAAATAAAAAGGATTTCTTAATCATGATAAAAACCTATAAATTAAGAACTATTATAATTTTTCTCTTTTTTTGTTCACTCTTTGGACTTGCTCTTTTTTATTTATTTTCACTTCAAATAAAACAACATGAATTTTTTATAAACAGAGCACAAAAACAATACTTTGTAACTGTCACACAATTACCTCCCCGTGCATCAATTATAGACAGAAATAATCAACCTCTTGCTCTTAATAAAGAAAGCCTTGCTGCATTTATTTTGCCAAGAACCATTAAAGATTCCAAAAAACTAAAACGATTTTTACAAAAACATTTTCCTACTTGTCTTAAACAATGGAATAGAAAACCAAAAGCACATTTTTTATATGTAAAACGAAGACTTACTGATGCTGAACAAGAATTAATTCAAGCAAGTAACATAGAAGGGCTCCACATCTTAAGTGAACCAAGTCGATTTTACCCAAACAATGCAGCAGGCAGTTTAACAGGAATCACTAATATAGATAATTCAGGACTTTTTGGAATTGAACTTTATTACGACAAACAACTTGCAGGAACTCCAAACACCAATCGACTTGAAAAAGATGCACGATCAGGCACATTTTATTTTGCTAAAGAAACAACTCAAGAAGGTTCTGCCGGTACTTCTATAAAACTAACAATTGATAATGATTTACAATTTTTAGTTCATGAAGAACTTCTTGCCCGTATTGAACAATACAAAGCAAAAGAAGGTGCAGTTGTTGTTCTTGATCCTTTAACTGGTGATATTTTAGCAATGGCTAGTTATCCCTATTTTGATCCAAACAATACAACAAGTATTTCGCAAATAGCCACCAAAAATACTGCTCTGACTGAAAGTTATGAATTTGGCTCTGCAATAAAAGCATTTACTGCACTGGCTGCGCTTGAAGAAAAAATAGTAACCCCTGATGAACAAATTTATTGTGAAAATTCAAAAACAGCAATTGTTGAAGGTAGAAAAATTAATAACTGGGAAGCACAAGGATGGCTTTCTTTTCAGGATGTTATTACACGTTCTAATAATTTTGGAATTGCTAAAGTGGCAAAACGTTTAGATAAAAAACTTTATGATCATTTTAAAAAATTAGGCTTTGGGAAAAAAACAGGTATCCCTTTTCCTGGAGAACAATCTGGATATATTAATCCCCCACAAAACTGGTCGAAACAATCAATTATTTCATTATCTTACGGATATGAACTTACTACAACCTTGTTACAAATCACTAATGCGTTTTCTGTTTTTGCAAATAATGGCTACTTAATGAAACCCCGTCTTGTTATTAATGATCAAACAAGTCATTACGAACCTAAAAAAATATATTCTGATGAAAGTATTGCACTTATGCGTGATATTTTACAAAAAACAACAATGAAAGGTGGAACAGCTAAATATGCCGCGATTGAAGGATATACAACTATGGGAAAAACAAGTACTGCTAATCTTCTTGTTAACGGGCTTTACGATGAAACAAAAAATCTTTATGGATTTGTAGGAATCGTAGAAAAAGGAAATCATAAAAGAGTTATTGGATGTTTTTTAAAAGAATCTCCTCAAAGAAATTTGTTTTCTTCTACTGTTGCTGCTCCTCTTTTTAAAAAAATTGCTGAAAAAAGCTTGATCCATAATAATGTTATAGCAAGGAAAGATAACGAACCTAACAATTCCAGCAACCGTACCACATGATAAAAAAGAAAGACAAAAAAAGGCTTACTTTTTTTCATAAAAAATATATGATACGTAGTTATAGCTACTACTTTATATAAACTAAAAGGATTTATTATGCATAAACAATTTTTTATATTTTCCCTTATTTGTTTCTCTCTTAATGGAGCAGAAGTTGCAGCTCCAAAGAAAATGGAAGAACGTTTCTTTCAATTTCTCTGTGATAGAAGAGATGGCGCTGTTGCAGAGTACTTAGAAGAATTTCCAAAACATGAAATAGATTTCTCTTATAAAGATTTTCTTCCAAAAAAAGACTCTTGTTATTTCGATGCACCAAGCCAAAAAAAACATTCTTTACTTGGCGCAGCAGTACATTATAATGCATATGAAGCAGGAAAAGCATTGCTTGGTAGATATCCGGTTTCTGATGAAATGCTTAAAGATATTTATTTTTTACTAAAAAGAAGTATAAAAAAACAACATGTAAACTTTATCTGCCTCTTTTTAGAACAACCATATTCTCATAGATTGCACCCTCTTTATCCTGATAAATCTTTACTGGTTAATGCATTAGAAAATAAAAGTGGCCCCGCTATAACAAAGCTTTTACTCAGTTATGGTATTGATTCTAATAAAAAATCAGAAACATGTTGCTCTTATACAGAACAATATAATTCTAATGAATTGACTCCTTTAATGGCTGCAATTATTTATAAAGACCCTCTATCGGCTAAAATTCTTGTAGAAGCTGGTGCTGATCCAAGATTATTTATAACCACCACAAGAAATGCTGCTGGGCACCATGTTTATCCTCTTTTAATGGCTGCACGGGATAAAGAATGTGTTGAAACTGTAAGATTACTTCTTAAACATGGAGCAGATCCTAGAATAGGAGCATTACGACCTTTGGAACACGGAAAAAAAATCAGAGAAGGCGATATACAAAATGAACATGAAAAAAAAGTTTTTAAAGAGACAAATATGTTGCTCACAAAATCAACATCTTCAGGAGCATGTAAAGAAGCTAGAGAAATTATTACTGAAGCAATAAAAGAAATTACAGAAAAAGAAAGTAAATAAAATATATGGAGCAGCTACTCCAGAACAACCCACAACAAGGACTTATAGCATTAGTAGGAGGTCTAATTTAATTGGATTAAGTTTTAACTATTAAAATTGAAAAATAATTCTAAAAAAAAGACTCGCAAAGAAATTGTGGGTCTTTTTTTAGTATACATTTTAAATATATTGATTAAAATACAAAAATAATCCTAAAAATGCTCCCGCAACTATTCCTGCTTTTGCGTCATCATTCCATCTTTTAGCTATTATGAGTTCCATTTTAGTTTCTTGTAATTGCATCTTAGTGTCTTTTAATTTTCTTTCACTTTCAGAATAAGCTACTTTTAATGCGTGAAAGCATTTATTTTTTTCTTGCAGCCGTTTATGTTTTCTTACAATATTGTTGACTTCTGAAAGCGTTATTATTCGTGGTTTACGTTTTAAATCAATAAATTGACCTGCAAAAAGATTTCCATAAATTCCCAACAATGAAACTGATAAAAATAGTTTGTTTATTTTCATGATTATTTTCTCCCCTTAAAAAAAATAATATCTCTCCCTTTTTTTAATATTTATTTAATTATACAAGGTGGCTTACAAATAAAGAACAAAATTTTTTCTCTTTATACGAAACCTTGTTTTTATCATACGGATATTTTAAGCTCAAACCATTAAGAACTAAAAAAAGGAATCAAAGTATGAAGAAAATAATTGGAATAACGCTCCTTGGATGCAGTTTATTATCTGCATCAGAATCAGAACGTAAAACAGAAAAAACAAGTATCTCTCATTTATTTGTACGCCCAGTGCACGACAACTTAACCGCCCGCACAAATTATTGGCATGATTCATTATTAGATACCGATAAACAAAACGCGTATCAAATTTTAACACAGTATCATCATTCATTTGATTCGGACGCTATGCGTCGTCATTTTTTAGTTGCCAACAGAAATGAACTTTTTTTTCAAGAAGGAGTAGACCCTACACTTCCAGCAGTACGAGACGTTCGCGCAAATTGGATTGGTCTTCCAACAAATTTTACAGGAACACTAAAAATTGATCCTCAATTATGGCAATGGTCTGTTATGTTCAGTGCTCGTCATTCATTTGATAAACTTTTTGATATAGCTTTTTTAAAAAATTGGTTTGGATTTATAAATATTCCTCTTGTAATTGCTCATACTAATATGAATTTCACACAAGAAGGTGTAACAAATGCTGGAACAACAGGTGAAATACGTGACATTTTAACTGCATTTAATAATTCAACATGGAATTATCAAAAAATAAGAACGGGTTCTAAAACAAGCGTTCATGTGGCAGAAGTTCGTTTGGGAATAGGAAGATCATTGCTTTCAAATGGCCGTGCAACAGCTGCAACTTATTCTGCACTTTCAATTCCAACAGCTAAAAAACAAACTAATGAATATATGTTTGAACCTCAAGTTGGTTATAACGGACATGTAGGAATTATTTTTGGTGCACACTTACAACTTCCTTTAACTCGAGAAGAAAATAGAGGACAAGCGATGTTTTTTTTAGATTTTGAAAACAATTCACTTATCAGAAATAAACAATTCCGAACATTTGATCTTAAAAATAAACAATGGAGTAGATTTTTACAATACAGAAAAAATGGATTTGCGGCTGAACAAGGAGTTAATATTATGACTCGTAAAACTCGCTGTTCTCCTTATAGTATTACTCAAGCTTCTAGTGGAATGCGTTTTATGTTCCGTAAAGTTGAAGGACAAATTGGTTTCGGAGTGTGGGGACATGGAGTTGAACGTCTCGTTCTTGATACAGCATGGGAAGAACAATATGGAATTATAGGAACAACAACCACAACAACTGCAAGCGCAAGTACCATAGCATCATTAGCTGCCAATGATGCCACCTTTACTGTTGTCAAAACAACAGATATAGATCTTGCATCTGCAGCAAGCCCCGCAACAGTTACTTTTAGTGCGCATGCTTCTTTAGGAGGAAGAGGCAGAGGTGAAAATGCAGATGGATTCTGGGGAATCGGTAGTTTTGTAGAAATTCCTCGCAATAACACAAAAGCATTTAAAATATGGGGATTCTGGGCAACAGTTGGTGGAGCATTTTAAATTTTAAACATATTAAAATTATAAAATAATAATACTCATCACATCAAAACCCCTTACCATTAGTGATAAAGAAAATATTATACAAAATTAAACGTAAAAAAGGTTTTCAAAAACAAAAATAAGGTTATACTACTCCTCAGAAGCTATATATATTTAACATTCTAAAGGAGTTTTTATGAAAAAATTATTTTCCATTATTTTACTTTTAAGCTTTGGAATTCAAGCAGAAGAAGCACTTGAAACATCAACACATGAAGTTGCATTTGCTGGTGATATTACTGCATTTGCAAAAGAAATTCCAGGAAAAGTATATATTCACAAAGCAACTCGTGGTGCTTTAAAGTTTGATCTTGCAAAAGAAAACGGTTACGATGCTGTCATTTTAGAAAAAGATGAAACAACATTAGATTGGGCTAAAGAAGCTGGTTTTCACGTTGAAACCATTACTAAATTTACTCAAGACGGAAAAACATACGCAATCGTTTTATTTGATACAGATAAAAAAGATGACATTATTGATTGGTTAGCTGCTTAAGCTTTTCAATACCTAACAATGCAATGAAGTCCGGGGATTTATTTTCCCGGACTTCTCTTTTTTATAAATAAAAAAGCCCGATTTTACTCGGACTTTTTTTATAATTTCTTTTATTTAAAAATTAGTACATTCCTGGCATTCCACCACCCATACCGCCCATTCCAGCAGGCATTGATGGAGTATCTTTTTTATCATCAGGAAGATCACAAATGATTGCTTCTGTTGTAAGCATTAAACCGGCAATAGATGCAGCATGTTGCAATGCTGAACGCGTTACTTTTACAGGATCAACAATTCCTGCTGTAATCATATCAACATACTCACCAGTTTTTGCATCAAAACCAATTTCTACTGATGATGAACGAACTTTATCTACAACAACAGAACCTTCGTATCCTGCATTTGCGGAAATAACACGAAGAGGTTCTTCAAGCGCACGGCGTACAATTGCAGCACCCAGTTTTTCATCACCTTGAATAATTAATGCATCAATTGCTGATTGAGCTCTTAAAAGTGCAATTCCGCCCCCAGCAACAATACCTTCTTCTACTGCTGCGCGAGTTGCATGAAGTGCATCTTCAATACGATCTTTCTTTTCTTTCATTTCTGTTTCAGTTGCAGCTCCAACTTTAATTACAGCAACACCGCCTGCAAGTTTTGCAACGCGTTCTTGAAGTTTTTCTTTATCATAATCAGAAGAGCTGTTTTCTATTTGCATTCTAATTTGTGCAACACGTCCTTTAATAATTTCTTCTGTTCCTGCACCATCAATAATTGTTGTTGAATCTTTAGTAATAATTACTTTTTTTGCAACGCCAAGATCATCCAAAGAAACGCTTTCTACTTTAAGCCCACATTCTTCTTCAATAACCTGACCACCAGTAAGAGCTGCAATATCTTTTAACATTTCTTTACGACGATCACCAAATCCAGGAGCTTTTACTGCTGCAACATGCAACGTTCCGCGAATTTTATTTACAACAAGAGCAGCAAGTGCTTCGCCTTCAATATCTTCTGCAATAATTAAAAGTTGTCTTCCTGATTTTGCAACTTGTTCTAATACAGGAAGCAATGCTTTCATGCTTGTAATTTTTTTGTCATGCAACAAAATAACCGCATCAGTCAATTCAACAATTCCTTTTTCTGCATGGTTTACAAAATAAGGAGACAAATAACCACGGTCAAATTGCATACCTTCAACAACTTCTAGTTCGTTTTGCATACCTTTTGCTTCTTCAACAGTGATAACACCATCACGGCCTACTCGTTCCATTGCCGCTGCAATTTGTTCACCAATAACGGTATCTGAATTTGCTGAAATTGTTGCAACTTGTTCAATTTCTTTTCTATTGCTTACTTTTTTAGAAGCTTTTGTAATTGCTTCAACAACAGCGATAACTGCTTTGTCTATCCCACGTTTTAATTCCATAGGATTTGCGCCAGCAGTTACATATTTATTTCCTTCACGAAAAACTGCTTGAGCAAGAACAGTTGCAGTTGTTGTTCCATCACCAGCAACATCGGCAGTTTTACTGGTAACTTCTTTTACCAATTGTGCGCCCATGTTTTCTAATTTATCATGCAAATCAATTTCTTTTGCAACAGTTACACCATCTTTTGTGATAACAGGAGAACCAAATGGTTTATTAAAAGCAACATTACGCCCTTTTGGCCCAAGAGTAACTTTTACCGCATCGGCAAGTGTATCAACACCTTTGCGAATTTTTTCTCTGGCATCAACACCAAAGATTATTATTTTTCCTGACATTTTCTATTCCTTTTAATCTATAATTTAATCTTCAATAACACCAAGCACATCATCTTCTTTTAAGATAACATGTTTACTATCAATATCAGTTCCTGCATATTTACCAAAAAATACCACATCCCCTACTTTTACTTGAAAATCAGCACTTTGACCTGAAGAATCAACTTTTTTTCCAGTTGCTAAAACTTTACCCGTTTGGCCTTTTTCTTTTGCCGATTCAGGAATATAAAGTCCACCAGCTGTTTTTTCTTCTGTTTCAATACGTTCAACATATAATCTGTCAAACAACGGACGAATTTTTTGCATTGTTAACTCCCGCTTAAAATATATAATTAGTAATTTTTTTAAAAAGAGCTAAATGCTCTCAGGAAGGGCATTTACACGCCAAACCATCCTTCTGTGCTTCTAGTATACCTGAACAAAAAAAGAGTGCAATACTTTATAACAAGTGACTCAGATTTTAGGCTTATTTTTTTTTACAACAAGTAACTTGATTTGCATCTTTTTTACAACATGTACCAAGAACTTTATCAAGTTTATCCAAATTAGGTTGATACAAATCAAGACGATTACCGCTCGGATCTTCAAACGTTACCAACGTCCCATGAAGTGCTTCAACGGGTTCACCAGTAAAAGAAATTCCCTCTTTTTTTAAATCAGCATACAAATTTTCAAGATCAACAACCTCAAGAACAATTCCTGTATGGCGTGGTGTTGCATCTTCAAAAGGACATAATCCTAACTTAATTCCAAAAAATTCCATTTCCGCCCATTTGGAAGGAATATGTAATGTTTTTTTTGCGCCAAGTTTTTCATAAAAAATAAGAGCTTTTTCAAGGTCTTTTTGCATAAGAATAAACATATGAACACCAGAAATAGTTTTTTTCATGTCTTTTTTTTCGTTTTTTTTAAAATCTTTTTATCCTTTAGTATACAGACTTTTTGTGTTTTTCATACAAATTGTCACATAAATTGATTGACAATCTTTATACTGCGAAGTAGAGTCTCTTGGTAGTTAAAAAAGTAGTAAAAAATTTTCAATGTAGAGTAGGGAGATTCTGATGAAAGCAAATAAAATAATCTTAACGATAGCACTTTTAAGTTCTTGTGCAATGTATGCAGCAGAACAAAATGCAGCAGCTGATAATGTTTCGCAAGGAAGCAATGCTGCCGCACAATTAAATGCATATTGGGGAATGAACGGTGTTGCAGGAAGACTTCGCCCTGATGTAACACAATGGCATGTTGCTCTTCCAGCAATGGCTGCATGGTACTTATTACAAACTCAAAGTCAAAAAGTAGCTTCTCTTCAAGGAGTAAACCAAGTTTTAACATTTGTAAGTGAACGTACACAAACAACTCCTTCTGAATTACTTGGAACAGTTCAAACTCATGCAGGACTTCTTGCAGCTGATTCATTATGGAATATAACAGATGATGGAATGAAAGGCGCAACAGCAGGAACAGCATTCATATGGGCTGGCAGAAACCTTGGACGAGTAAGTAAAGAAGTTACTTTAAGCAATGGTGCTGTTGGTGGATACCTATTCACAGCTGGATATGAACAACTTCCAGAAGAAATGAGAGCTGGCGTACAAGCAGCTACTGGCACTAACTAATATATTTAAATGTAAAAAGCTCTGGAATTTTTCCGGAGCTTTTTTTTTGCTCTCCACTCTAACCTCTGCTATAGTTTGACAAACATTTTATATCTCCACACTACAAGGAGTGGCGCATGAAGCATTTTCAATTCTCTTTATTACTCATTTGTTTTTATTCTCTTTCAGCCGCGCAGTCTCATCATTTTAATTTTAACGATCAACAAGAAAGTCCTTGCGACAATCCAGAACTAGGAGATGAAGGACACTTACGATGCCAAGATTTTGAATCTTTTATAAAAGCCGCTCGGCTCAAAAAAGAAGAAACCAAAACATCTTGGTTAGAATGGGCATGGCCTTTGTGGAAAATAAAACATGATCAATCATTACAAAAAATACGCTCCGTTCAAGAAGACATTTTCTATTATGAAACATTACTTTCTAAAAAACGCCCCGATCACTATAGAATGTCATTCGAATTTCGACTTTCTAAAAGTAAGCTTCTGTTTAATGCAATGCAACAAATAGCTGATAAAGAAAAATTTGAAGAACTTTATGAAGAACGACACTCAATTCAAAATGCTCTTTCAACAACATACTTCCCACTTGCTCTTACCGGAGTAGCTTGGTACTACTCTGGAATGCCTGTTTATGCCTCTATAAATGCAGGGCTTAATAATCGCCTTTCAGATAATCGTGAAATTAATAGAGAACATTCATGGTGGGCAACAGCAAATACTGTTGCAAAATTAACGGCTAACGCAACTGTTCCTGCAGCTATTGCAACTGGTGATAAAAAATATTTAGCTGCTGCCGGCATATCTTATATCGTTTTCCCACTTGCTCACAACGCTGCAATCAAAGCAAACTGGACAAATAATCATAATAAAGCAGAAACTATTTTTAGCCCAAATGCACAAGTTGCAACAGGAATAATAGAGGCTACAACATGGGGACCAATGCTTTATTATATTGCAGCTCAAGCATATTCTCTTCGTCAACAAAAAGATAACTATCCTTTTAAAGAACAAAAACAAGAACACACTCATAAATAAGCTTAAACTTGGAATTCTTTTTCCTGTTGAAATTTCAAAAATAAGTTCAGGATGGGGCTACGTCAAGTGCTTTTATCTGGACGCCTTCACCAGTTATCACACAAATGATAACAACCCCCCAAATAATTTCTTATAAAAATGCGGCTACATCTATTGCCACAAAATATACTCTCAAAAAAAACAATCCACTCCACACTAGAAAAATTCAATCTTTCTGATTCTCATAGTGGTACAATTTTAATAATAGATCTTTCATTAAGTTGTCTCTTTGGAGATACTGTAAAAACAATCGAAAAAACCCCTCATCTTTTTAATAACTTTTATCCATGGGCTGCAACTATTGCAGCAAAAGGAATTGTTCATGGTACTCACAACGTTATAGAGGGCGTACTACAAAAACATCAGGAATTGTAGCGTAAAAAAGAAGCACACTTAATTTTCTAAAAAATTAAAGAATATTCTTTAAAATAAATTTTCATGGTATCCTTTTATAAAATAAATCTTATAAAAAGGGTGCCATGTTTATTTTTCCCGCTCCTACACAACAAACTATTAAAGATTTACTGCCTGTTTTTGAAATGTTTAATGGATTATGTATCGGTTACCATATTGATATTATGGATGGCCTTTTTGTACCCTCAACACAAGGGAGCATGGAACTTGTTAATCAATTTCCACAGTACACTGATAATCAGTTATGGATTCACTTAATGGTGCACAATCCACAAGAATATATTGAACAACTTACCATTCCAGAAGAAAGCATTATTACCTTTCATTATGAAGCTGTTGAACTTGATGAAGCAGAATATTGTGCCCAACTTATTAAACAAAAAAATATGCGTCCTAGCTTAGCAATTAATCCCAACACACCACTTTCTGGCCCATTATGTTTAATTAACGAATTTGACCATTTTTTAATTATGGCAGTTCAACCAGGCACATCAGGACAACCATTCATTCAAAAAACAACAACACGACTCAAAGAACTTGATATATATAGAAAAACGCAAAACTCTCATTTATCATTAGCTGTTGATGGAGGGATCACTCAAGACATTATTCCAACACTTCAATCACTACATGTTGATCATGCGAGTGTAACATCAGGAATTTTTAATACTCCCAACCCTGCTGCTTCATTTAAACTTTTACAACAAAAAAAAGAGTCTTTTTAAATCAAGAGGAATCTTACCTATGAAAATTAATAATTCAATTCATCAAGATCTGCTTATGGCTCATGAATGTACCTATAAACCAATAGGGTTAATCTGTAAAAATATAATTCCAGAAAAAGAAAGCCAAGAATATGGCGCATGTACTTTTGAAATGAATAATAAAATAATTAAGTTTCGTGTGGCTAAAATCACCCCCACAAAAAGTGGACAATTTGTTACTTTCTGGAAGCGAATTGGAGATGGACCTATCATGCCTTATGATGCCGATGATTCTTTTGATATGCTTATAATTAATGTTAAAAATTCAACACATTGTGGCCAATTTATTTTTTCAAAAAATGTATTAGAAGAAAAAAAAATTATATCAAAAAATGGAAATGGTGGAAAACGGGCAATACGAGTTTACCCGCCATGGGACATAACTAGTAGTCCACAAGCTCAAAAAACTCAAGCGTGGCAATTACTTTATTTTGTTGAAATCAAACCAATTTTGAATAAAAGAAAAATTAATACAATCTTTACGTAAACGCTACAGAATCTACCATAATCGCTTACTTCGGCGGGCAGCTTTCGCCTTGTAATTCAAATTTATTTCTTCGATTATTATCTCATTCCTTCAGTGTTGGCGTGCCAGCTGAAGCCTTAGCGAAGTATGGTGTGCCCGGTAGGATTCGAACCTACGACCTACGGATTAGAAATCCGTTGCTCTATCCAGCTGAGCTACGGGCACCTTTACTTTTTTTAGAATAGACTCTTAGTATACGGGAATAAATTGGGATTTTCAACTTCTATTATTATTCTTCAGGAGCAACAAACAAGGTACTAAACTCTTTTGCTATTGCAAGAAGCTCGGTGTGCTTTTCTTTTGAAATATCCTTAGAATCCATAATCTCCTGATAAATATCTGGATATACCGATTCAACGTAACTTCCAAACTGAGTCACAAATGCATGAACCCCGTTTTTTGAAACAGAATCAACAAACCCTTCTTGAAGCACAAAAAGCATTAATGATTGCTGAACAAAATTATAAGTCACATATTGTTGTTGCTTTAAAATTTCAACAGCACGTTGCCCACGAGCAAGACGAGACTGTGCGTCTTTATCAAGCTCTGTTCCAAATTGAGAAAAATCAAGAAGTTCACGATACTGAGCAAGTTCAAGCCCTAAAGATCGAGCTGTTTTTCTAATAGCTTTTGTTTGAGCCGCCCCACCAACACGAGAAACAGAAAGACCAATATTTACTGCGGGCCTAATCCCTGCTTTAAACATTTGATCATCTAAAAATATCTGTCCATCAGTAATAGAAATTAAATTTGTTGGAATATAGGCAGTGATATCATCAGCTTGCACTTGGACAAGTGGCAATGCAGTTAAAGATCCACCATTTACTATTTTTCCCGCACGTTCAAGAAGCCGAGAATGTAAATAAAACACATCTCCAGGATATGCTTCGCGTCCAGGCGGTCTTCGCATCAATAAGGACATTTCGCGATACGCAATGGCATGATTACTTAAATCATCATATACTATTAATGCATCTTTCCCTTGGCTTCTAAAATATTCACCAATGGTACAACCAACATAAGGAGCAAGATATTGGCATAATACTGAATCACTTGAATCAGCACTAATTACAACAGTATATTCAAGTGCTCCGTTTTCAATAAGCAATCGAATAGTCCGCGCAAGATTTGCTTGACGTTGCCCAATGGAAACATAAATACATAATACATTTCGCCCTTTTTGATGCAAAATAGTATCAAGAGCAAGAGCTGTTTTACCAGTACTTCTATTTCCAATAATTAATTCTCGTTGTCCTTTTCCAATAGGAACCAATGCATCAACAGCTAAAATTCCTGTTTCAAGCGATTCATTTACAGGGCTACGTTCTACAACTCCTGGCGCAAATGCTTCGATTGGTCTTTGTTCTTGAGCATCAATGTCTCCTCTGCCATCTATAGGTTTTCCCACCGCATTAAGCACACGGCCCAATAAACCCATACCAACAGGAGTCTTAAAAACACGGCCGGTACGTCTTGCAACTTCTAGTTCTACTACTGCAATATTATTATATAAAAGAAAAATAGAGACATAACTCTCTTCAAGATCAAGAACTATTCCTCTATTTCCACCTTCAAAATGTATAACTTCATTGTAAACTGCAGCATCAAGACCATGAACTCTACAAATCCCATCACCAACTTGAACCACGATGCCTATTTCACATAAATTTTCAGCCGACTCTCCAGAAAGAGCTTTTTCAAATAATGAAACAAGATCAGTACTTTTAATATCCATAATGTCCTTTTATCAGCGCTTGAATGTAGTGCGTATACGATGTAAGCGATCTTTAACGGAAGTTTCCCATAAATACGCGTTACTTTGCAAGCGTATCCCTGCAATTAAACTCATATCCTCTACGTAGGAACACAAAACAGTTTCTTGAGTCGCTTTGTGTAAAAATTTTTCTATTATATTTTTTTGTTCTTCTGAAAATATTTCCGTAGCTGCAACCTCAAAAGTAATAATTTTGTTTCTCTTTTTATATTCATTGCATAACTCATCAAATACATCCGATAATATAATTGATCGTTTATGTTCTATAAGCAAAGAAAATAATTTATTAAAACAAGGAGGAAGCTTAAATATGTTTCTGATCGCATCTAAAGCTTTTAACTTTACACCTTCATCTAATAATGAAACTCTCATCAAAAAACATGCCTGACGCCTTTCACAAAAATAAGAACTCAATAAACACATGCCTTTAAAATCAGCTTCCTTTAAAAATGAACTATACACATTAAGAAAAGCAAGGGCATAACGACGAGCAAGTATTTTTTCTGTAATATTCATGCATATTCCTCATTCATTTTAATCAGAATATTTTTTAAAAACTCTTCCCGCTCCTTTTGCGTAGAAAATTTTATACGCAAATCCTGCAAAACTTGTTCCACAGCTTCTGGTATAATTTCTTTTTTTGCATGATCTATTGAAAGCAATCGAGCTTGTTCTTCTAAATAATTTTTTACTTGTTTTTGTGAATTTACACGGCTCTGTTCATGAATTTTATGTTTACGATCCATAACCTTATGCCATGTTCTTATTTTTTTTAAAAGATTTTCCGCGGTATGAGTTTTTGCTTCTGTTTCCTGTAAAGATAATGTATGAACTTTTGCAAGGTGTTTTTGTTCTTTTTTAAGCTCATCAAGTTGTCTTTTTCTTCTGACAATTTCTTTATATAATTCAGGCCTTAAGTACGTGATTATAAGTTTTTTTAGATACAAAAGTAATAAAACAAAACAAACAATTTGAAAAAGACCAAAGAAAGAAAAAAGTTCATCAAACATGCATCACCTTATCAATTAAAAATGATTTTGTTTCATGTAAAAGTTTTTCTTTTTCATCACCCCTCATTTGTAAAGTTACAGGACATAAAAGAGAAGAAAAAGAAAGAATTGGAGACATTTCCACACATGGCGCATCTCGTCCAAATTCTTTTCGATAATGAACCCATAAAAGATCTTGTTTATGTTGCTCGGCAAGAAGATCTTTTTTATGTTCATCAATTGAACTTACAAGAGT
>JAIPGS010000050.1 GCA_021735725.1 Candidatus Babeliales bacterium | reverse complement strand
GAAGCTCTTAATGATATTGATTCGACAAATTTTGAAAATGTACTTGATCGTTTAGATGCAATAGATTCTGCTGAAGAGGATTATATAAATATGCAAGATACGCAAAACTTGATTGAACGTTTAAAAATAAAAATTGCTGAACAAAAAGAAAAGTCATATTGGATTCCTTCTTGGGGAATTTGATAAAGAGTAAAAAAAGGCCTTCGGGCTTTTTTTTTGACGTAAAACTACGAAATGATTACTCTAAATGTAATCTTCAGTTTGCTTATTTTGTAATTAAAAAGGGCTTTTATGCAGTACAATGTTCGTGCAATAGAAAAAAAATGGCAGAATTCATGGGAAGAAAACCCTGATTCTCAGGTTAAAAAATCTGGAAAAGGTAATTATTATTGCCTGGATATGTTCCCATATCCTTCTGGATCAGGTTTGCATGTAGGCCACTGGCGTGGGTATGTGCTTTCTGATGTATATGCACGAATGAAATGGCTGGAAGGATATAGTGTGCTTCATCCAATGGGATGGGATGCATTTGGTCTTCCTGCTGAAAATGATGCTATTAAAAAAGGTATTCATCCAAAAATTGGTACTGCACGTAATATTGCAACATTTAAAAAGCAGCTAAAAGAAGTGGGGGCTTTTTATGATTGGTCCAAAGAGCTGGATACAACTGACCCTGATTATTATAAATGGACGCAATGGATTTTTATACAAATGTTTAAAGCAGGCCTTGCTTATCAATCTGATCGTCCCATAAATTGGTGTCCTTCTTGTAAAACTGGCCTGGCAAATGAAGAAGTTGTGAATGGTGGATGTGAACGTTGCGGATCTGAAGTTGTTAAAAAACAAATACCTCAGTGGGTCTTAAAAATTACTCAATATGCTGAACCTTTACTTGAAGGTTTAGACAGGCTTGACTGGTCAGAAAAAGTTAAAACTATGCAACGTAACTGGATTGGTAAAACGCATGGAGTTAACTTAGATTTTAAAGTTGATGGTAAAGATATTACTTTAACAGCTTATACAACACGCCCAGATACTATTTTTGGTGTTACGTTTTTATCAATTGCTCCAGAAAATTCATTGATAGATCAGATTGTTTCTGCGGATCAAAAAGATGCTGTTGCTGCATATAAAGAAGAATCGCAAAACAGTTCCGATAAAAAAAGAAAAGTAGAAGAAAAAGATAAAACAGGTGTTTTTTCTGGTGCATATGTACTTAATCCATTTAATGGAACTAAAGTGCCGGTTTATGTTGCTGACTATGTTTTAATAGATACAGGAACAGGGGTTGTTATGGGTGTGCCTGCTCATGACGAGCGGGACTTTATGTTTGCTAAAAAATATAATGTGCCAATTTTTCAAGTTATTGAATCGCCCGATGCAAAATTAGATAAAAATGGGAATTTAACAGAAGCTTTTGTTGGAGATGGGCAACTTATTAACTCAGAAGATTTTAATAGCCTCATGGCAAAATCTGATGGAATTGCAAAGACAATTGAGTATGCGGTTGCTCAAGGATTTGGTAAAAAAACAACAAATTATAAACTTCGGGATTGGATTTTTTCTCGTCAGCGTTATTGGGGAGAGCCTATTCCATTAATTCATTGTAAAAAATGTGGAGTAGTTCCTGTTCCAGAAGATCAATTGCCGGTAAAACTTCCTGAAGTTGAACGATATGAACCAACAGGAACAGGGGAATCTCCGCTTGCAGGAATTGATTCTTTTGTAAATACAACATGTCCTCAATGCGCAGCTCCTGCAAAACGTGAAACTAACACTATGCCTCAATGGGCTGGTTCATGTTGGTATTTTTTACGATTCCCTAATCCTCATTTAAAAGACAAACCATTTGATCAAAAAGATTTAAAAGAATGGTTACCTGTTGATATGTATATTGGTGGAATTGAACATGCAATTTTACATCTTTTATATGCACGATTTTATGTGAAATTTTTACACGAGCAAGGACATCTTCCTTTTGATGAGCCCTTTACTAATCTTTTTAATCAAGGAATGGTTTGTAAATTATCAGAAAAAAGTGGCCTTGTAGAAAAAATGTCTAAATCAAAAGGCAATGTTGTTAACCCTGATGAAATTGTACAAATATATGGTTCAGATGTTTTAAGAATGTATATGCTTTTTATGGGGCCGCCAGACCTTGAATGTGAATGGCAAGATGCAGGGCTTGATGGTATTAAGCGCTTTGCTCAACGTGTATGGACTTATCTTACAACAGAAGGAAATGTTGTAACAGGTGAGCAAAAAGATCATGCAGCAGATATTCGTGTTCATAAATTTTTAAAAGAGTTTCAAGAACGTCTTGGATTATTTAAGCCAAATACTGCACTATCAGCATTTATGGAATTCATAAATGATTGTAATGCTGATCATTTAAAATTAAATAAAGCTCAAACAGAAAGCATTATTGCATCATTATCTGTTCTTGCTCCACATATGGCAAGTGAGCTTCTTGAAGTTGTGCTGCATAAAAAATTACGAGATTGTGTATGGCCGAAATTTGATATTGCAAAAACAATCGATGACACAGTAACTATGGTTGTGCAAGTAAACGGGAAAGTTCGTGCAAAACTTACTATTAATCGTGATGCTACACAAGATTTAGTTCAGCCAGAAGCAGAAAAATTAATTACAAAATGGTTACAAGGAGCAACGGTTCAGAAAGTTGTTTTTGTTCAAAACCGTTTAATTAGTTTTGTGGTTAGTAATTAAATTAAGGGGTGTCTTTTACTTTTAAGGTAAGGGTATGCCCTACTTGGCCAGCAATGATATTTTTTGCGTGGGAACATTTTTCATTAAAACAGCCTTTATCTTCTTTCAAAAGACAATGTTTTGCTATAAGTGTTTTCCATTTAAAATGTTTTATTTGTCCACAACATCTAATTTCGGGTTGATTGTTGTTATCGTAAGACCTGAAATGATGTTTTTTTAAATGAGAATAAAGAGAGCTTTTAGAATACCATTTTTTGCATATTGTTCCTTGTCTGGTGGTTTCAAGACATTCAAATTTAAATTTTTCTTGAGAAGTAGTTTCTTCAGCGGGAGATGTATTTTCTTGTGGTAATTCCGTTTCTAGGGTATCTGGAAGAGCGAAGGGGCTTAATGTTAAAAGTCTTTCATCATTCTTTTCTTCTTGTTCTCCATCTTGATTTATGTAAAATGAATATTTGTAGTCAATTAAAAAGAGAGGCATTGCTTCAATTGGATCTTGTTCTAATAAATGTATTAATTCTTGACTTGCAATAATAAAAGATGGAAAAGAAGTGATAGTTAAAAATAAGAAGATGATACGTTTCATAAAAATTGCTCCAGTGGTACAGTAATTAATATACATTTTTTTATTTCAATAGTGTTACACATTAAAAAGTTTTAAAATTTTTTACAAGTAAAAAGGTAAAGTTTGCTATGAAAATTCTTTTTGTAACAAATAATTACAAGCCTTATTCAGGGGGAGTGGTTAGCTCTATTGATGCATTTTGTAATGAATTACGATCGCAAGGTCATGTTGTAAAAATTGTTACATTAGATTTTACGGGATCACCTGAAAATGATCAAAATATTATTAAAATAGTATGTCCTTTTCGTTTTTTTTATAAACACAATCCTATTGCTATTCCTTTGTTTATGCAGTTGCAGTTACGTAAAATAATTAAACTTTACAAACCAGATATTGTTCATACTCATCATCCTTTTTTATTAGGAGTGGCTGCACAAAATGTATGTTTGCAACAAGGTATTCCCTTAATTTTTACCTATCATTCACAATATGGTCTTTATGCAACTCATTATGCTCCCTTTTTTAAAAAAATTGTTCGCTTTTGTGTTGAAAAAAAAGTGAAAAAATTTTGTGAAAAAGTAACAGCAATTATTGCCCCATCACAGTCAATTGCGCATTATCTTAAAAAACAAAAAATAAAGACACCTTGTTATACTCTTGCAAGCGGACTATTGCCTTGTTTTTTTCATAAAAAAAGAGAACAAAAAAAAAGCAAGAAAGTTTTTAATCTTTTAACGGTTGGTCGTTTTGTTACAGAAAAAAATATCCCTTTTTTACTCGATGTTATGAAACATCTTGATGAGCGATTTGTATTAACATTAATTGGGTTTGGAGCGTATTATCAGGAATTGCAAAAGTATGCATATCAAATATGTAAGCTTTCAACGGCACAGGTTCAATTTATAGAAAAGCCTGCACAAACACTTATTGCACAATGGTATAAAAAAGCAGATCTTTTTGTGTTTGCTTCAACGTCTGAAACGCAGGGACTTGTGTGTGTAGAAAGTATGGCGGCAGGAACCCCAGTTATTGCCGTTAAAGGGCCAGGCGTAAAAGAATGCGTCAAGAATGATAGTAATGGTTATTTGGTAAAAACACGTAAGCAGATGGTCCAAAAAATAAAAGAAGTAGCTAATAACGCATCTTTGCATGAAAAATTGTGTAAAGGGGCCTGGAAGACAGCAAAAGAATATTCTATTAAAAAAAGCACACAAAAATTAATAGCAGTTTATGAAGAAATAGTATAAAAAGTTTATTTTATTTTTCTATAATTAAGTTAATCCATCTCTTTCTAGAGCATCTCTTAAAAGTTCTTGTACTTCTTTAGGAGCTACTTTAGAATCATGGCGCATAAAATCTTCTTGTTGTTTTTTAAGATTTTTAATAGTTGCTTCTATTGTTTTTTTGGTAATGTTTTGTTTTTTTAATACTTTTTGTAGTTGATCAATTGTGTCAGGAAAATGAGATTTTCTTTTTCCTTCAGGTTGAAAGCTATCACAATAAGAACCATATATAAATAATGAAAGTTGTCCGTGAATAATTTCTTGTAACATTCTTTGCATGTTTAGTAATCCTTTTAAAGCAGCTTCAAACATTTCCTGTGTTGTTTTTGTGCCAGCTATAACATTGAGATTTTGTGCAAGGTGAAAAGGAAAAAAAGTGTGTTGGTTTTGAGTAGCAAGAAAAGCTATTCTGCTCAATCTTTTTACTCGTGAATTATCTGCTTCTTTCCAATGTTTTTCATTTTTTTTAGTAAAAGATTTCATACGCCATAACTCTGTTTCTTTTTTAAGTCCTGTATGAAGATACTGTATTCCATTGTTTAGACCGGTTAATGTTGAATAATT
Source organism: Candidatus Babeliales bacterium (assembly GCA_021735725.1). GTDB lineage: Bacteria > Babelota > Babeliae > Babelales > CAIQNR01 > JAIPGS01. Next base: position 1,087 of record JAIPGS010000050.1, on the reverse strand, counting down.
TTGGGTAAGAAAATATACCCATGGAGTTTGGGAAAAAGGCATAAAAACGTCATGCTTGCTTAAACTCAGAGAGTCTGCAAATGATTGAGTAAATGCATTATCAAAACTTTCAATTTTTGTGCGATAAAAAGTTATGAAATCTTCAGTAGTAAGTAATGTTAAAAGCATTTCCCATTCAGCAATAAGGTTATGAATACTTTGTGGGTAAGGATTTTTTGTTGCTTCTTCTAAAGAATTCAAAAGAACTGTTTCAGTCGTTCCAACTTCTTCAAAAGCTTCTTCTTCAGATTCTTCTTCTGAACTTACAGAATTTCCAGTGAGTGCTTGCGCTGTTTTTTGAACAAAATGAGTAGCATCTTTTACTGCTGTTTCTACAAAATTAAAAGCTTCAGCTGAAAAACTATTGTACACTCCTACAAGTGCCATAATTGTTATTATTTTTTTATTCATAGACTTCTCCATTTTTTTATAACCCGCCATTTTTAAAGGCTTTTTTGTTCTTGGTATGACAAAAACCTTTCTCTCCGTTATACTTTATAATAATATATTTTGTTATTATATTTCAAATAGTAACATAATTAACTGAAAGAGTCAATGATATGAGCCTTTTTAAGCTAAAATCACCGTTTAAGCCATCAGGAAGTCAACCACAAGCTATTAAAGAACTTGTGCAAGGTCGGACCGGAATTTCTACGCTTATGGGGGTAACAGGTTCTGGTAAGACATTTACTATGGCAAACGTAATTGCTTCTCAAAATAAGCCTGTTTTGGTTATGGCACCTAATAAAACATTGGCAGCTCAGTTGTATGAAGAGTTCAGTTTATTTTTTCCTGAAAATAAAGTTTGTTATTTTGTCAGTTATTATGATTATTATCAACCGGAATCATATTTGCCTGCTCAAGATATTTATATTGCAAAAGAAACAAAGATTAATACAGAAATAGAACGTTTACGGGTAGAAGCAACTGCTTCTCTTATTAATCGTCCAGATACAATTATTATTGCATCAGTATCAGCAATTTATGCTTTGGGAGATCCATCTGATTATCGTGATCTTGCATTTTCATTGCAGGTAAATCAAAAAAT
>JAIPGS010000049.1 GCA_021735725.1 Candidatus Babeliales bacterium | reverse complement strand
CAGGACTCATTGCAGGAATAACACCACCACAACATGCATCAAACATCGCTAAAATAGGTTCTTTATTAAAAGATAAAAAAATACCGGCAGTTTCATCTACTGCTTGCCTTACTATTTTTCTTGTATGTATTCCTGTATACGTTTGATGATAATTAGTATTCTTTATATGATAAGGAGTTTCTATTTTTCGTGAATGTAATAATTGATGCAATAAATAACTTCTACTTGCTATTGCCTGTACCTTATTCATTTCAACGGGCCATGTTGGCCAACTTTCTGTTTTAAGTACTGAAAAAATATACTCTTCACTATCAATCACATTGATTAAGTAACATTTTTTAATATCTTTATGTAACAAAATACATCCATCAAAAGTCCCCTTTTGAAAATGAACATACCTTTGATTTGGAATTATATATAAATTTTTTCGTGCACTTTTTTTACCATTAAGATACATATATCCGTTTTTATACGTTACATTGAGCGTACAATAAGAAGCCCCAAAACAAACTTTTTTACCGGTTTCAGGATCTTGAAATCGAAACCCTTCATCAGACTTTAATACCCATTGTGGCTCACTATGCTCTTCCAAAAGCACACGAACAGAAAGAGCAGAAAGAGAACAAAAAGGAAAGAGCAATAATGATATATAAAAATAACGCCCTAAATTACTCAGAATTGTCATGTACAAACCTCTCGCTCTATTTTCTACAACATTACTCAAAAAAACAAAAAAATAATTAGAAATAAATGGTTAGAGATAAATTCCATATGATTGCAATGTATCCAGAAATTTTAGAGGAAGACTTGTTTTACTATCAACACCTTGATTAGCAAGCATATCTGCAACAGTATTATATTCTCGTTCAATATGTTTAAATGAATGCTTTAATGATGAAAGCTCATTGCATATTGCAGTATAAAATACTTTTAAATGCACATTTTTAATACAATAGATTCCTTCAAGCTGTCTAATGACCAGCTGAGAATCAGACATCAGTATAACAGAATCTTCTTTTTTCATTTCTTTTTTTAAATAAAAAACACCAATAAGAAAAGCTAAATATTCAGCTCTATTATTGGTCCCTTTTCCTAAATAAAATCCCTTTTTAATAAAATCTTGACCATCTTTTTTAATGTAAACACCAGCCCCTGAAGATCCCGGATTGCCGCGGCACGCTCCATCAACTCTGAGCTCCCACTGTGATCCTGCTGTTTCTGATGGTCCAAATAAATAATCAAAAATAGAACTTTGTTTAGTCACTCCCTTTTTCCTCTATTTCAAGCTCTTGAACTGATTCATTTTTACTGTATAAAAGACGATAACATCCTTTACATGAAAGAAGTTCATCATTTTGCAAACTTAAAATATCTTGATGCGGTATTTTATAAAAACAAGCAACACAGCTGCCACGCAACACTTCAACAACTGGATTAGAAACTGCTCCACTCATACGTTTATATAATGTTAACCACTCTTCTGGAATACCTTCTTGTTTTGAAGATTGCTCTTTAGCATGGGATTCAACCACTTTATTAAGTTCATCCAAACGCTCTTGTTTGTGAAGAATAACACGTTCTATTTCTTCTTTTTCATCAGTATATTTTTTTTCTAGAGATTCAAGCTCTTTTTGGGCACATTCGTAAGCGCCCCATGTTGAAACAAGACCATCTTCATATTCATGCTGTTTCTTTTTATATCCTTCAACTTCACGTTTTAAAGCTTGATATTCTTTATCACTAGAAACAGAAGCAAGACGCTCTTTTCCCGCTTTTTCTTGTTCATCAAGTAGTTTCATTTCCAGCTCTTTAGCATCAACTTCTTTTTTTAAATTTCTAACATTATGAATACTTGTCTCTAAAGAAAGAGAAAGTTGATGCAATTCTTTATTACATGCATCTAAAGAATCGGTAAGCTCTTTAATTTCTTTTTTTGTTTTTACCAAAGACTGGTCAAAAGATATTAATTTAATAAAAAGGTTTAAAGAATTTTTGTGCATACGGACCCTTTTTAATTCTGATTGTTTTTCAGCTACTTCATTATAAGGCCGAATGGTGGGCCCACCAGGACTTGAACCTGGGACCTCTCGGTTATGAGCCGATTGCTCTAACCAGCTGAGCTATGGGCCCCCACCAATGAAAAAAAACATACGTTTTATTTCATATCTGTTCTATTTTAGAGTATTTTTTCAATCTTTACAAATAAAACGTTACAAACAACTCACTTTTTTTATTCATTCCATCCAGTAATTTCTTTTAAAACTTCATGCTCTTTTTGTTCATTTTCCATTAAAGGAATTTCTAAAATTACCGGAACATCTTTACATACAGGATGATTCATAAATCTTTTTAAAGCTTCATTTCCAATTGCGCCTTTTCCAAAATCTGCATGTTTATCAATATATGATCCACATTTTTCCTGTGTTTCATTAATATGCAAAAGATTGATTCGTTCTTTTCCTATTGAACTTACTACTTGATTCAAAAAAATATCTTGCCCTTTTTCTGTTATCACATCATATCCATATGAATGTGCATGAGCAGTATCTAAACAAAATCCAATTTTATCTGGTTGATCAATCAATTCGAGTAACTGTTTAAAATCATGTAAATTCCCTCCAACAGTTTTTCTGGCATGAGCAGTATTTTCTAAAACAATTTTAATATCAGTTTCTGTTTTTAATGTTTTATTAAGAGCTCGGGCCAAATAATCAATTCCTTGTTCTTTATTTTCGCATCCTGTTGCAGAACCTGGATGGATAATAATATGAGAAAATCCTAATTGTTTTCCTAATTCCAACTCTTTTTGAAAATTACGCCACCCATTACGTTGGCATCCTGCAAGATTAACCCAATAAGATGCATGTAAGTAAAGTGCATCAATATTTTTTCTGAGTTCATGACATTTTTTTATTTCTTCTTCAGAAAATTCTGCATATCGCTGACCAGACTGTGTTATTAAAAAACACTGCATAATAGGAGTTTGCAATCGAACTGCTTTTTCAAGAAGTTCAGATAACGTATCTGTTAACCGTAAATGGAGACCAATTTTTCTTTTTTCTTTGTTTACCACGTTATTGTTCTTTCAAGATATTCTTGGGGATATGATAAAGAAAGTGCATTCATAAAATCACGTTTAAGATCTGCAAGTCCTGTATCTGTTTCTGCTTCTAATCTTAAGCATATCACAGATTGTGTATTAGATGAACGTAAAAGGCCCCATCCATCATTTTTTTCTATCCGTATTCCATCAAGAGTACTGATATGTATATCTTTTTGTAATGAAAAATAATTTTTTGCCACTTCAACTATTTCTAAACCTTTGCCATCAGGGCACTCAATTCTTAATTCAGGAGAAGCGACACGGTAAGGAAAATCAGCAACAAGATCAACAAGCCGTTTTTGAGTTAATTCCAAAATTTCTATTAATCGTAGCGCTGCATATATTCCATCATCATATCCAAAATATCTATCGTTAAAAGCAAAATGGCAACTCAATTCGCCTCCAAGTAATGCTCCATACTGTTGAATAGCTTCTTTAATAAATGCATGCCCTGTTTTTGTTACATGCCCAATACCACCCGCCTTTTGAATCATGTGAACAAGACCGCTCGAACATTTTCCATCATACACAATCACTGCACCTGGATTATTTTTAAGAATTTGCTTAGCGTAAAGTGCAAGTAATTTGTCTCCAGAAACCAACCTTCCATCTTCCGCGAGCGCTCCCATTCTATCTGCGTCGCCATCAAAAGCTAATCCTATCGCTTCATATTTTTTTTCTAGAGCTTTACGCACATCTTGCACATTATGTTCAACAGAAGGATCAGCATCATGAGTTGCCTTGTTTTGTGTAACATCTGCACACAATACTGTTGCATCATAAAATTCTAATGCGGCAATAAGATCAGGAATTATTGTTGACGCAGTGCCATTACCACAATCAAAAATAAGCGAACGCGTTACTCCTTTTAAATGAGAAAATTCTTTTACTAAAAAATCTTTATAATCTTTTAAAAGATTGTATGAAGTAGCAATTCCCTTATCTACAACGTGTACAAAATCATTATTTAAAAAAGTTTCATGAACATGTATAATATCTTTTCCAAAAAATGGTTGTTTATTAAGAACCATTTTTATTCCATTATATTCAGCTGGATTATGGGATGCGGTAATCATAATTCCTGCTTGCACATCAAGATGATATTGAGCAAAATACATAAGAGGAGTTGGACACAATCCAATAAAAACAACATCTATGCCTGTATCTAAAAATGCTTGTTCAAGTGCATTTTTAATCTCCTGTGAATGTATTCGATTATCCATTGCCAGTGCAATTGCTTTTATTCCAACATGTTTTCTTATAAAACAAGAAGCGATAGCACGTCCTAAAAGGTATGAATCTTTAAGAATAAACTCTGAACCAACAATACCACGAATATCATACGTACGAAAAATATGTTCTTGCATTATACATTCTCCTGAAATAACAGTAAAATAGAAACAGAAGGTAGTATAAAACAGGAACTGCATGAAGCGCAAGGAGACAAAACGTAATGATACCTTTAACTCTGCAAATTAAAAATTTTCTCAGTTACGGATCTCCAACTCAAGTAATCGATTTTACTCCGTACAAACTTATCTGTTTATCTGGAAAAAATGGACATGGCAAGTCAGCGCTTCTTGATGCTCTGACATGGGCAATTTGGGGACAAGCTCGTAAAATTGGAAGCAATGCAAAAGCTGATCATGGAGTATTGCGATTAGGCCAAGTTGAAATGATGGTCTGTATTGATTTTATGTTTAATAATCAAACCTATCGAATTAAACGAGATTATTCTAAAAAATACGGCAATCCCCATTTGCATATTGAATTTGGATTACTTGATGCTGTAGATGGTCATTTTATTTCTTTAACAGATAAAACGGTTCGCCAAACTCAACTTAAAATAGAAAAAATTCTTGGCCTTGATTATGAAACTTTTATTAATTCTTCATTTTTACGCCAAGGGCAAGCAAATGAATTTTCAAAAAAATCATCAAAAGAACGTAAAGAAGTTTTAAGTACTATTCTGGGACTTCACCATTATGATGCCACTAAAAAATATATTCTTGAACAATCAAAAAATGTAACACAAGAAAAAACACATCAAGAACGCTTAAAAGAACGAATTGCAGAACAACTAGAATCTCTTAAAAATATTCCTGAACAAAAAAAAGAAAATGAAAAAAAAGCAATAGAACTTAAAGATAAAGAAACCATCCTTTTTCAAACAATTTCATCACTAGAAAAAGAACAAGAAATTCTTGCTAAAAAAACACAAGAACATTCTCTTCTTTTATTTAAAACAACAGAAAAAAAAGATTTTCTGCACACACAAAAAGAACATTTGTATACAATCACTGCGGCATGGAAAGCAACTCATAAAGCACTGTTATTACTGCCCAATAAAGAACATCTTGAAAAACAAAAAAAAGAATTACAGATTATTATAACCGCACAACAAGAACAATTTCAAAAAAGCCTGACTCTCAAAGAAGTATATCTTTCAAAAAAAGAACTTCTTAATGCCCTCAAAAATAATCTTGAAAAAAACTATACAACATCTGTGCAAGAAAAAAAAGTGACACAAGAGCGATTAAAGATTGAAGAAGAATCAGCTCTTAAATTTTTTAATACTCTTCAGACAAAACAAATTGCTTTATTAGAGCAACACAAAGAATATGAAAAAACAATTGCACAATTGCGCACAACTATTTCTCCAAATGCTCTTGTTGCTGATTTTAAAGAATTTCAAGATATGTTTGAAAATAAAAAAGCGCTGTATCAAAAATGGGTTGAACAAGGTAATTGGATTAATAATGAACGTAAAAGCTTAGCACAAAAACAGCTTCTTTCCCAAGATAGTCAGCAGCCAAGCTGCCCTCTGTGCGAACAAAATTTATCTCAGTCACGTAAAAAATTTTTACATAAAAAATTTTATGATCAAGAACTTTTTTTAGTTCATCGTTTTAATCGCCTCAAAAAAAATATTGAGTTACTCAAAATAACCTTAACAATGTATCACAAAGAATTGGGAACATTATCTGAAATTCAATCTTTTATAAAAGTATGTGAACAGATACAACAAGAACAAAAAAATAACCATGAAGAATCTGAACTACTTAAAAAGAACATTGATACCTATCAACGAGAAACTAAAAAAATTACTCAAGAACTTTTAGAATTAGAAACTGCTGCACACCAAAAAACTGTACACAATAGCGACTATATAACACTCACTCATGAAG
>JAIPGS010000048.1 GCA_021735725.1 Candidatus Babeliales bacterium | reverse complement strand
GATTTTTGCAGTGTATCGACGATAACATAAAGTGAAATATAATTTATGAATGAACAAGAAAAAAAAGTATTACAGTATTTTTCGCATCGCGTAACGCCCCAACGTTTAAAAAAAATAGAACAATTGTTGCCATTAAGAACGCGGCATGTTGCAGTTGTATTGGAAGATGTCTATCAATCACATAATGCAGGAGCTGCATTGCGATCATGTGATGCATTTGGTGTGCAAGATGTTCATTGTATTTTAGGACGGAATGAATTTGATATTGATGTGAAAATGTCAAAAGGCGCGGCTCAATGGTTGGATATTTCATATTATTCACAAGAACCAGAAGAAATTTCATCACCAACTCAACATTGTGTTGAAACCTTAAAGCGTGATGGTTATAAAATTATTGCAACATCTCCACATGCTACAACATCTTTGCATGATCTTAAGATAGATGAAAAACTTGCATTTATGTTTGGGACAGAAGATGAAGGATTAACAGAAGAAGCAATAAAAATGGCTGATGAAACAATTAAAATTCCAATGTATGGATTTGTAGAAAGTTTTAATGTTTCTGTTTCTATTGCATTGATTTTGTTTGATATCACAACACGTTTGCGTGCCTCTGAAGTTGATTGGAAACTTTCAGATGATGAGCAAAAAGAATTAAAGCTTGATTGGTTGCGTAATTCTATTGATAGGTCTGAATTGCTAGAAAAAAGATTTTTAGAAGATTTAAGCAAATAAAAAAGAGCACAATATATGTGCTCTTTAATTTTTTGATATATTTATTCTTTTGAATTTGAATCTTTCTGATCTTCAAGATGATCTACTAATATACAAGTAGATAAAGCACCAGCCATAAACCAACATGCACGCTCTAAAACAGCCTGTGTATATTTTAGGGCATTTAGGCTGCTCCGAACGCGTTCAAATGCTTTGTCAAGTTCTTTTTCGGTGTTGTTAACTTGTTTGTCCAGATTATGACATCGCTCATAAAAAGATTTATTTGTATTTTTAGAGCTCGTTGAATAATTTCTTGTAAGAAGAGTGGGTCTAATACGAGTAGCTTGGCGCGCTAACCCTGCAAACATTGCTTGAGACGAAACTGTTACACTTAAAAGTAAAATTAATAATAATTTTTTCATTTTAAAATTCTCCATATTTAATTCAATTTTGATAATATATATACTGTATATAGTATACCATGGCTTATATTGGATGTAAATAGGGGGGGGTTAGGCTTAGTTTAAGGCAAAAAAAAGATGCATTAAAATAAATGCATCTTTTTAATAAACTTCTATTTAATATCATTATATCACAGCGGTAGTGCAGAGCAAAAAGGGTTAATAATCTTATTTAAAGATTATAAGAAATAACTTCATAAGGAGAGTTATATTCTACTGAATTAATAGTAAAAGTACTGCTTTGGGCAGCTCTTGCATAATCACCAATTTTTTTGCCTTGAGGAATAACTACTCCTTTGATTTGAAGTGTTATATGTGGAGAAAAGTTCCAACTTCTTGAGTAGTCAATCTGTTGTGCTGTAATTTCTTTAATAATTTCATTGCGCAGATCTCTAAGGTGTTGATTGTAAAGGATCTTTTGTACAATAGTTGGCCCTCCAAAATAAACAGATTTATGATCAGTTTGAAGAACTAAAGAAGAAAAAGGAAATTGAGCACAAGCCCTTTGTAGAGCAGATTTAATGTTTAAACGAAGGCTTGAAGAGCCTCCTTTTAAATTTTTGTACTTTTTTTTGTAATCAGACATCCATTTTGTGTCATCGATATGGACTAAAGTTATATGTTGACCAGAAGAAGGTTCTTTTACAGAAATAAACCACCCTTTACCAGAGAGAGAAAGAATGTTTAAGATCAACAATGCAAATAAGCTTTTAAGTTTGAAATATTTTATCATAATAAATCCTTTTTTATTTTTTATATATAATACTATTATAACATATAATAGATAATAAAAAAAAGGGTCTAGTGTGCTTTATGTTCCTGAGTATGGGATCCATTCTAAAACTTTATCAATAGATTTATTGCGTTTGCGTGCTTCTGGGATTGATTGGAAATTGCCTGAAGAAGAGCAAGAAGAATTAAAACTTGATTGGTTGCGTAATTCTATTGACCATTCTAATGCAATAGAAAAAAGATTTTTAGAAGAACTTATTTAAAATAAAAAAGAGCATACGTTAATATGCTCTTTTTTATTTATTTTAACCTTGAAAATTAATTTTCAAATTTAGCTTTAATGTTATTCATGTTTTTCTATTAATATATTAAGATGTTTTGTTTCTTTGTCTAAACGAGAAATAGATACCATTAAATTTTCTTCATCATTGCGATCTTTAAATGTATATATTTCAAATGATACAAGAAGACTTCTTCTCATAGACCTTATAATTTCATTTTGAACATCCTCAAACTCTTGGTAATTAGAGATTAATTTTTTAGTGGTAGAAAGTACTTCTTGAGTATCAGAAATTATTTCTTGAGTACCAGAAATTATTTTTTTAAGTTCTTCAGGGACATTGAGCTGTGCTGTAGATAGACCTTCTTTGTAGTCCTTGCATTTATCAGATACTTTTTGTGTATACCAAAGTGATCGTGTAGGTTTAAGATTAAATGCCGCAGCAGTGGCTAAACGAGCAGATTGAATGCTTAGACCTTTAAACATTGCTTGAGACGAAGCCGTTATACTTAAAAGAGTTATTATTAATAATTTTTTCATTTTTTGAATCCTCTCTATTTTGATTCCTTTTATTGCTTACTGAATTCAGGCATACTTTTGCATACGCGAAATGCCTCCATTAAAAGAACTATATAATTTAAGTTGCGTTCTTCTTCGTTGTTTATAGGGAAATTCTTGAAGGATTCTTGAATTTTTAGATCCTTGTTCAGTTCGCGAGCCATTATATTTACACACATTGATAATGCATTATTTTTTTTGTCTAAAAACAATAAGCCATTATCAGAAGCAATTCTCAACGCAGAAGACGCGTTATTGGAAGGATTAATTTTTATAATAGACCATTCAATAGATTGAAGAGAAGTTGCAAAAAAGGTGATACATACTAAAAATAAATTATTAAATTTCATGGGAAACTTTCTTTGTATATTGTTTAAATAGAATTTTCAAAACAAGAATACAATACTAGAAGCTTATTTTTTTTGCTAATTTTTTTTCAAGCGCACTCATAATTTTGTCGTTGTCTTCATCATAATGAGAGTATCCTAAAAGATGGCAAATTCCGTGAATGAGTAATGTATCAATGCGTTCTTGAAGTGTAATGTCTTTGTAAAGCTTTAAAAGATCATGAACGAATTCTACAGAAATAATTAAATCTCCTAAATTTTTATCTTCTTCGTCATGAACTGTTGGTTTTTCTCCCGGTTCAAGATTTGGATGATACGGAAATGAAAGAATATCGGTAGGTTTATTTTTTTTACGATACATTTTGTTGTATGAATGAATTGTTTTATTGGTTGTTAACCAAATACCTAAATCAAAATCTTGGTATCCCAATTCGGTTATAATTATCTGTGCAGTTTTTTGAATATGTTCTGTATCAACAGTGTGAGAACGTTGAGTATTTTTTATGGTAATCATAGAGCCTCATTAAGGTTTTGAAGGTGGTCAAGATCAAGCGTTGCAAACCATGTATCTTTTTCTTGTTTTAATTCTGATATATCAACATCGCCAGATCCATATGCAATAGTTTCTGCATGTGTGATCCCTTTTAAAAGTTGCTCATGAGGAATTAATGTTTTTAACATAGCAAGATTTACACTGTGAATAGTTAAGGATGTTAAGGGAACTTTAAGGGAAAGTTGTTTTTCTGATTTCATTCTTCTGATTGCGCCAATAATAGCAAGGAGTCTTTCTGCGTCAGCAATACTTTGTGTAAAAGAATGAGGAGTTTGGATTCCTTCAAACTGTGTTACATGAAGCGATGGGATGCCCATTTTTTCTTTGTATAATGTTTCATATAAAATTTCTGTAATGTGGGGCATATAAGGCCCAAACATTTGTAATAAACGTAGTCCAACGTGATGCAATGTCCAACGAGTAGCTGCAACTTTTTCAGCGGTATAATTTTCAGGTTTAAAAAGTTGGTCTTTAATAATTTCTAGATAATTATCACAAAAATTATTCCAAAAGAATTTTTCTACCGCTCCCAGTGCGTGCCCTACTTCATTTTCCTGAAGAGCTTTGTGATACGCATTAAAAGTTTCGTGCATTGTATGAAGCAACCATTCGTTTAACGTTCCAAGTTGTTCAGGTTTGTTGTGTGGAGCTTCTTGTATATGGTCTTTCACAAAACGGAAAGCGTTCCATAATTTTGTTTGTAATTTTAAACCAATTTTGAATTGATTTTCTGAAAATGCTACATCTTGACCAAGTGATCCAGAAGCTGTCCAGTAACGGATAACATCGGCTGGATATTGTGACAAAAGATTTTCAGGGTCAAGAGGATTATTTCCTTTTGATTTTGAAATTTTATCTTTTTCTGAACTAAGAACATGGCCAGAAATCACAACATTATTCCAAGGAACTGTTTTATTGTGGAGCCATGTTTTTATTAATGTATAAAATGTCCATGTTCTAATAATATCATGTGCTTGTGGGCGCATAGACATTGGTAAAAATTTTTTTTCAGCAGCTTGAGTTAAAGGATCGGTCATGTCTGGGTATGCAAGTTGTGCGCAAATGTACGGAGTTAATGAAGAAGTGTTCCATGTATCCATAACATCGGTATCAGGTTTTAAATTGGTACTGCTGCATTGTGAACACCCTTCTTTAGGTCTTTTTTCTTGAGGATCAAGAGGAAGTGTTGCAGGGTCTGCAACAACAATGTGTTTACAGTCAAGACAGTGCCAAATAGGAAAGGGAATTCCATAAAAACGTTGACGGCTTAAGCACCAATCCCATTGTAAATGTTCAACCCAATCTTTATAGCGAGAATGCATAAAGCCAGGAAACCAGTTTAAATTTTTTTCTGCTTGTTTTAAAAATTCTTCTTTATGATCTAAAATATTTAAGAACCATTGGGTTAGAACTACATATTCAATGGGTTTTTTACAGCGTTCATGTACATTCACTGAGTGAGTAATATTTTTTTGTTCTTTTAAATCTCCTGTCGCATGTAAAAGTTCTAAAACTTTTGTTCGAGCATTAACTGCGCGCAGTCCTGCAAGTTCTCCTGTTGTGTCTTTCCATTTTCCATCAAAATTAATTGATTCACGATAAGGAAGATTATATTTTTTAAACCATGCAATATCATTTTTATCACCAAAGGTACAACACATTACAAGACCGGTTCCTTTATCTTTTTCAACAAGTTCGTCTTGTAAAAGAGGAACTTTGTAATCAAATAAGGGAACAGTTGCCTGTGTGTCTTTTAAATGTGTGTATCGTTCATCTTCTGGATGATAAAAAAGAGCAACGCACGAAGGAAGCAGTTCAGGCCGAGTTGTTGCAATAATAAGATCAGTTCCATCTTCTGCTTTGAATGCTACATTATTAAATTGGGCAGGCATATCAAGATCATCAAGTTCAGCTTGTGCAACAGAAGTAAAACAGGTTGTGCAATAAATAGCAGGTTCTTCTTTGCGGTAAATGAATCCCTTTTTATATAAATCTATAAATGATGCTTGGGAAATTTTTTGTGCTTGTGGACTGATAGTTGAATATGTTTTTGTCCAATCTGCAGAAATACCAATACGTTGCCATAAACTTTGAAATTCTTTTTGTGACTCTTTTGATTGTTTTAAACAGAGATTAATAAACTCTGAGCGCTTCATTCCAAAACCAGTAACGCCATGTTTTTTTTCAACAAAACGTTCTGTTGCAAGACCATTATCATCAAACCCAAAAGGATAAAATACGTTAAAGCCAGATAAGCGTTTAAACCGAGCAATAATGTCTGCTTGAGTATAAGAAAAAATATGTCCGATATGTAGTGATCCTGAAACGGTTGGCGGCGGGGTATCTATAGAAAACAATTTACCCTTATTTTCTGAATTAAAAGTAAAAGTTCCTTCCGATGCCCATTTTTCTTGAGCTTGTCCGTCGAATTTGCTTTGATCGTATTTAGTATCCATAAGTCTCTTTTTGGTTATTATATATACAAAAATGGTACTTTAATAGGATACTCTGAAAGAGGAATGAGGTCAAAAGGGATCAAAGAAGCACAAGCTTATTAATTGCTAATACAAAATAGGAATTGTTGTTTTTGTGATTTATTGTATACTAAGAGCTTATCCGAAAAATCATATCATCCTAAAAAGCTGAATAGCTGCAGCAAATGAAAGTAACGATTCATAAGATATTTTTGTCTTGCTCCAGCAAATTTTCAATGAGCGATACCAAGAAAACCAACCAAAAGTTCT
>JAIPGS010000047.1 GCA_021735725.1 Candidatus Babeliales bacterium | reverse complement strand
GGACCACGTGGTCCCTTTTTTATACAATCAATTATTTTTTTGTAATAATAATTTTTTAGATTTTAGAAATCTTGATCTTCACTCATTTACTATAATGGATACAATTCATCTAATGAACAAAAATTTTGTCTATTAGATGAATACTGATTCTTTACATCAACTAATGATGATAAAGAAGAAGATCTTCTCAATCGTTCTTTATGGCATGCTGCAAGAGGTGACGAATTTATAACTCTTCCTTCAATAAAAATATCTGCATCATCTAAAGATCCTGGTAAATTTTCATACGTATCATAACAAGGATTACAAGAAGCTGCTTTTGCCTCTTCTGGCAATGCACATTTTCCACCAAATATATCTTTACATTTACAACTTTCACGAATAACACTTGTTAACACAGAATCCATAAATTCTTTTTTTACCTTAAGTTCTTGAAGTTGTAGAGAAAGATCAGTTTTTTCTTTTTCTACAGTTTGAAATCGTTCTTGCAAACTTCTTATCTGCTCCTTCAATAGTGTATTTTTCTCTTTGAGTGAACATTTATTTTTTCCAGAAGAAGTAGTAAGGAGAGGAGTAAATTCAGAAGCAGACAAAGAGGTATCTAATTCAGATTGGGATGTATCGGACTCTGTTGGATACGAAAGCGTACCACATCTTCGGGCACATATTTCACCTTCACTTAAATCAGCATCATTGAGATGAGGTAATAATAAAAAATTTTGATCAGAAATATTCACAAAACCATCTTCAAAACTCTCTTGGGACCCAAGTGACAAATGGCTGCCGTACGTAACCATTGACACTTCTCCCTCTGATTCAAAACTGTAACTCTTGACGCATAGTGTTAATACCCCAATTATAAAATATTTTTTCACCTTACTACTCCCCTAAAATTTTTATCATCCTGTCGTTTCTAAATTATTTTCATTTATTGGTATTTCATAATTATCATAAGTAAGCTCCTCGCTCATTTCATTTTCTTCATTTTCATCAAAATAACCTCTTTGCTCTTGCCTATTTGCACCTTGAATATAATCAAGAAAAAATATATTTATATTTGTTTGTTTAATTTGGGATCTTTCCAGTTGATTTAAACGAGCAAAAATACCTTCTTTTCCAGGAAGTCCGAATAACATATTTTCAAAATTTAATAAGCTTTTTTTTAATTTTTTTTGTTTTTTATCAATTTTTTTTTGAATATCAATAATATTCTCTACTATTTTTTTTTGTTTATTTATTATTTTTTGCTGTTGTATAAACAATAAAAGAAGAGATTCTTGTTGTTGAGATTGACTAAGTGCTATACGAATTATATCACAAAAACCAGATTCTGATGCTTGTACAGTTTTTAAAAAAAATAATATAAAAATAAATTTTTTCATAAATCCCCTTCCTCTTTTATAAGAAATAACATAATGAAAAGATTTATTACAATAAAAATATACCTTTAGAAATCTTTTTATTTTTTTTATGCATAAAACTGTCTCAACATTCATTTACTTGTTAAGATTTTTGTTCTTAAAATGATTACTGCTGATTTTCTACAGAAAGAAAGTCTGATCCCTCTTCTCCAGTAATACTCCCAGAATTTCCAACTAAACTTTCCGATAAACTTTTACTATCTATCGAATAATCAATACCGTCATCTTCTTGCTGCTGCAACTGAAAGCAACAACACAGTTTGTTTAACCATGTTTTTTTATATTTTTTAAAAGGTACAAATTGTTCATTGTGCATAAATCCTGCTTCAAAACTTTCTCCGTTTAATTTCATTTTTTGCGAACAAAAAGAAAAATTTATTATAAACAAGCTCAACAAAACTATTTTTTTATAACAAAAAGATTGTTTTGTTATATACCCCAATCTTTTTACAGATCCAAAAGAAACATAAAAAATAACTGATTTTTTCATACAATTCCTTTTTAGTTTTTTTATATATAATAGAGATAAAGAAAAGATATAATAAAAAACATCTTCAAAGCAAACGTATCATTTTTTTAACTATTATTTTTCAAAAAAATACGCTCTAAAGCCTGTTTATCAGAAAGATTTACGCCTCCTAAAAAGGCCTCTCTTTCTTTATCATTTCGTAAAAAACTACGTATTGTTTCAATTTTACGAGAATCGTGACTATTGGCCACAAGAATGGTACCTACAATTCTTGTATTAATATCTGTACGACTCTTTACAATTGATAACTCATTATTTAATTCATCAATTTCGGTATGTAATGCTTCAACCCTTTTTTGATGCTCTTTAAATAAAATTTTACCAAATGTATACAAACATCCTCCAATTATTGCTACCATTTGAAGATGCTGATTAAAAAATGTTCCAAATTGACACTGCTGACCATCATCTTCTTGAAAAGAATAAAGAAATAGAGGACTTGATAAAAAAAAGAAAACAAGAAATCCTTGCCAAAATAAACGTTTCATATTCTTTCCCCCTCAGTAAAGAATTGTCCCTACTAAGCAGAATACCACACTCTAAAAAGGCTTTTCAATCAAATACCGTACACTTTTTCATTTTAAGATCAACCATCAGATTTATAACACTCTCATTCATTCAATTGCCCGTGTATAAAATCATTCTCTTATTACTTATCGTCCCACTCAACATAGGTTTTATCATCTTGTATTGTATTCTTGTTTGATGCATACCCAGAATCTGTTTCCTTCTTTTTTTCTCCATAACAAAATAAAAAATTCTTTTTTAACCATGCGATAACAATTTGTTTTTTTGTTGTTTTTTTAACGGGACGAGAAGGCATAATATGAATACTCCCTCTCTCATCTTTATCATAAAGAAAAATCTCTGATTGCCGATCATCATCTTTTAATAAATATTCCTGTAACTGTGTATTTTTAGTTTGTTTTTTTGTTTTTTCACCTAGATAAAAAGGTACCTTATGAATACGTTCTCTCCAATATCTATCATAAAAACTATTCTCTGGTTGCCGATCATCATCTTTTAACAAACGTTTCTGTAACTGTACATTTTCTTCACATTGTTCCACTTGAGTGTGTGTTTTTGTTTTTTCAAATTGCTTAACAGGAGGACTATAATTTCCTACCAAATCTTTATCATCACTCAGAGCATGTACTCGCTGACGATGAAGCTGATCTCTCAGACCACCCCGTAAATTTTTACATACTACAACTTTTTCCAATGTTGAATGTTGCCCTGCAATTATTAATTGAAAAACACAGAAAGATGCTAATAATACTTTGTTCATACCTACTCACTCCAAAAGTTATGATTTTTTTTTACGCAATGTATTATAATTCTTATCATTTTGATATTTTAATACTGGCTCAAATGATTCATCAAGAGATATAATCCGACATACAAAAAAATATTTCTTGCACAAATCAAGCAATCGGTATATTTTTTTCCGGGGACAAAGAGTAATAAGATCTTCATTAATACTTTGAAAAAGTTGCTCTTTATCCAACGAATCACTAGATGTTAGTGCGTTTTCCGCAGAAAAAAGAATCGTAGAAATGAAACAACACAATACTATTCTTTTTTTCATCATTGTTCTAATAATTTCACACGATTTTCTAAATCTTCTATTCGAGCACGCAAATATTTTATTTTTTCACAGAGTGTGCATTCTAAGCAGTCAGTATTACAAGTATGATGATCACGTATAAGCGCAATAGTATATAAATAACGTGTAACAAGAACAGCAACAGCAACTTCGGTAAAAAAACATTGTGTTTCTGTCTGCCTTGTCATAAGCATTACTGCAAGAAAACCAAAAATTATTTGTTTGTTAGTCATAACATTACTTTCTAAAAAAAGTTAAACAGCTATTCCTCGTTTTTTTCTACTTTTCTGAGAAAGCATAATACGTCGCTTCTGTTTAATGCCACATTTTTCTATTAAATGATAAAAAAATTCTCTGTCAGGACCTTTAACCACAGCTTGTTCATGAGCTTCTGCAATTCCAACAGGATAGCCGCCACCTTTTTGTGATTGATCCAAAACAATAGCACTCAAAAGATCAACTGCACTTTTATCTTCTGCTAAATATGCTGGTATTTCAACACGCGCAATTTCATCACTAACATTAATATAAAAAAAATAAGGACGTACTGATTCAGGATAATAATCTGAAATAGTACTTCTATTTTTAAATAAAGTAGTTCGCGCCCCTGGAGGTAAAAAAAAATTAACAATTGCAGTGTCAACAAGCAATGGTAACAATTCTAATGGATTTTTTTTTGTAGAAAATTGTAATAAAAACATACGAACAATATTCACGAGTTCTTTACTTTTAGGCAAACTGATATATCCACCCATTATTGTTTTTTGTTTTTTAAAAAGTTTTAATTGATCACAATATTTTTTTAAAAAATAATGTTTTAAATTCTCTTCTTTAGATTCCAAATGCCAAAAAATCAATGACCCGTCAAATAAAAAAACAAGAGGATCTTTTAAACCTTCTTGTTCCATTTTGATGATATGATTATACCCATATTCAAGTTCAAGTTCTTCACGTTTACAATTTACTAAATCAGTACTCCCTGCAAACCCATCATCACTAAAATGCATTCGTTCCGAAAAAACATGGGGAGTAGCATCTAAAGTTGCGCCTTTAAGTCCTGTCCCATACTGCAATTCTACAGTCCCCACATTAATTAAAAAACAACTCGTTCCTTGATGTTTATCTGGATAAATTTGAGAACCGTCAACTGCTAAAAGTTGATAGGGATCAGTATAAGATTGTACAGGAAAAACATCATCAAGGTTACCTTCCCATGTGGGAAGTGGCCAATCAACATCGCACGCTTCAATTTTTTCTTTAAACGTATCATCGCAGATAAGTTGCTTCCATGCTTTATAAGCCGAATCAAGTTCTTGTGTTGTATCAACAAATAATGAATCTTCAAGATCTTCAAGAGCTTTTAATACTTTTGCTTTATGCAACATACGTACAACCCTTTTTTATACGTTACTACTTTTTTAAATAATTTTTTATTCCGGTATGTAATGCTTCAAGTGCCAACAAAGCACAACGAACCCTATTGGGGCCTAACTGAACTTTTACCATATGCAACATGTCTTGAGATGAAAAATCTTGAACTTCCTGCAACGTTTTATCAGTTGCCCATTCAGTTAACATTGAAGCAGCGGCCAAACTAATAACACACCCTTTTCCTTCAAATTTACAGATGGTAATCTTTTCATTGTTAACCAGTGCTTGAATTGCAACCTGATCCCCACACGAAGGATTAAAAACACCCGAAGAAACATCAGGATTCAAAAGAGCCCCTCGATGCTTTGGGTGATTATAATGGTCTAATAATACTTTGTGATATAACGTTTCATAACTCATAATAGAAAAAGTATACTTCAAAATCATTCTAGTTGAAACCTTTTACAGAAAAAAAAGAATACTTTCTTTACAAAATCAGATCAAAACAGGTATATCTTGTTAAAGGGATACACTTAACAGAAAGGGATCGTAATGCAAAAAAACACTGTTTTAATCTTATCTTTATGTTCATTCTTTTTTCATAGTTATACTCACCAATTTCAATACGTCCTTATTGAACCAAAAAATATTGACCTCTATTTACGACCAGGCACTCCAACGGAACATTTTCCCAATAACGGAGATGACCTCGACTTAACAGAAAAATCACTACGTGAATTTACAGGAGGACTCATAAAAGGTGTTACAGCTCTTTCTACCGTTGAAGATTTCCTCACTGATTCTGATACAAAAAGTCCACAATTTTATGAAAAAGGAAAAAAACAAGGAGCACAAATTGGACTTGGAACTGCAGCAATCGGAATTCCTTTAGTACTTTTTGCAGGAAAGCACACTCGGTCTTCTGATACCATGATTATTGCAGGGCTTGCCGGAGTTGCCGGAGTTGCTGCAGCAGGAGGAATTGGATGGATGATCTGGGGGAACTACATGAAAACAATTGTAAGCTTTAAAAATAACTTAACTAATGCTCTTGCTCACATGGCCGAGCTACAAGGACAACTAGAAGAACTAAAAAAACGTCAATTAGCACTAACACAAAATGTTGATAAAACCTTAAAATTCACAGAAGAAGTGCTTGTACAAATGCCTGCATTAAAAGAAGTAACTGGAGATAATGCACGCCTTGCAAGCGTAATGGACTTTCTTCTTGACCGCCAACAAACATTAGAAAAACAGTTTCTTTCAAAAATAGAAAGAAATCTTACTCCCGATGAAATAACCGCTTATCAAACTGAATCATCTTTTGAATTTTCATCTGAATCACTTACAAGAATAGGAAGACAACGACAAGCTCTTAAAGCTTATAATAAGGCTGAACGAAATGGTCTTTTTCAAAAAGATTATAAGAAATTTTCTCAAATTCCAAAAGAATGGCTTTCTCAAAGCATTTTTAATGATTTAGTCTAAAAATTACTGAATTTCCTTCATTAAAGATAAGCTCCTTTACGGAG
>JAIPGS010000046.1 GCA_021735725.1 Candidatus Babeliales bacterium | reverse complement strand
AAGCTCTAAGCTTAATAAGCCTATTATTGTAAAAAATATAAGACCTGATACCATTAAGAGCATACTTTATGACTTTTTAAGGAGCGCTGGTTATGCTTTCTATTATTCTTCTACAGGCTCTTTATGGAACGTCAATTCCAATAAGTAAGTTTTTACTTTCAATGTGTTCTCCATTTTTTCTTACAGGAATCAGGATGGTATCTTCTGGGGTTTTGTTATTAGGGTATAATTGGTGGATGAGAAAAACCAAGTTTATCTTTAATAAAAAATATATCTGGTTGTATGTACAAATTATTGTGTTTGGAATTTATTTTAAATATCTTTTGCGTTATTGGGCTTTAAGCCATTTGCCAGCTGTAAAATTTTCTTTTATGTTGAATGCAACTCCATTTTTAGCTGCACTTTTTTCTTTTATATGGTTTGGTACAAAATTAACAAAGAAACAGTGGGCAGGTCTTTTATTAGGTTTTTTTGGGCTTGTTCCCATTGTTGTTTTGCGGACACAGCAAGAACTTTTAACTACTCAATTATTTTTTATTTCATGGCCAGAAATTGCTTTGTTTTTAGCTATAGTTTGTCATGTTTATGCAATGTTTATTATGCAGATTTTAATTCGAGAGCATAAATCATCTGTTTCTGGGATTAATGGTGTTTGTATGTTTTTTGGAGGAATTTTAGCTTTAACAACAATTCTTTTTGGGCACGGTTCTTTTGTTGTAACCGATGTGGCAACATTTAGTTTAGGTCTTATTGCACTTATTTTAATAAGTAATATTATCTGTCAAAATTGGTATATACATTTACTAAAAAAATATAGCGTAACGTTTATTTCTTTAACAGATTTTATTAATCAACTTGCAACTATATTTTATAGTTGGCTCTTTTTAAAAGAAGTTATTACATGGCATTACGGAATATGTGCAATAATTGTTTTTATAGGCTTATATTTATTTTATCAAGACGAGTTACAGCTTACTATTCTTGAACTGCAAAAACCTTAATCATAATCACTTTAAATGAGCTTAAGCACTTAGTGTATTGCAATTTGAAATAATTTGTATATACTTAATTAAGTAGTTAAAGAAGAATAGAATATTTTATCGGAGGTTTTCTTATGAATAAAAAATTATTATTAGGATTGTTACTCATAAGTTTTGTGGGCTCTGGATGTGCTGCGCAAGGTGATGATCAGTTAGCTAGAAATTTTCAAGAAAAAGGATTAAAAGGTCAGCCTGAAGCGATAGGATTTTCAGCAGAACTTTATAATGCATGTAAAAATGGGAATATAGAAGTTGTAAAAAATCTTTTAAAACGTGGAACCATGGGAGAGATTAATGCTGGTGTGCTTGACGAGTATGGAATAACAAAAACACCATTTTATGTAGCATGTGGAAATGGCTATACAGAAGTTGTAAAGGCTTTTTTAGGCAGTGGGAAAGTAAATATTAATGCTGGTGAAATTTGGCCAGATGGAATAACAGGGACACCATTTAATATTGCATGTAAAAATGGTCGTACAGAAGTTGTAAGGTTGCTTTTAGAAAAGTTGCAAAGAGAAGATATTAATGCTGATGTGCTTGGCAGGTATGCAGAAACAGAAACACCATTTTATAGTACATGTAAAAATGGTCATACAGAAGTTGTAAAGGCTTTTTTAGAAAGTGGGAAAATAAAAGATATCAATGCTGGTTGGATTGGATCAAATAAAGTAAAAATTACGCCCTTTTTTATAGCATGTCAGAATGGACACGCAGAAATGGTAAGGTTACTTTTGGGTAGTGGAAAAATAAAAGATATTAATATTGGTATAGTTGGAAAAGATGGAACAACGTACACACCTTTTTATAGAGCATGTGAGTGTGGTTATACAGAAGTTATAAAGGCTCTTTTAGAGAGTGGGAAGATAAAAAATATCAATGCTGGTTGGATTGGATCAGATGGAACAACAGAAACACCATTTTTTATTGCATGTCAGAAAGGCCATACAGCAGTTGTAAAGTTGCTTTTGGACAGTGGAAGAATAGAAGACATCAATGCTGGTATAGTTGAAAAAGGTGGAGCAACAGCAACACCTTTTTCTGTAGCATGTTGGAAAGGCCATACAGCAATTGTAAGGTTACTTTTGGGCAGTGGAGGAAGAATAGAAAATATTAATGCTGTGGTTCAATTAGATGTAAGAAGAATAACACCATTTTTTATGGCATGTTTTAATGGCCATACAACAATTCCACCATTTTGTGTAGCATGTGGAAATGGCCATGCAGAAGTTGTAAAGGCTTTTTTAGCAAGTGGAAAAATAGAAGATATTAATGCTGGTGTGGTTAGCCCAAATGGAAGAATAGTTATGCCATTTTTGATAGCATGTTTTGCTGGACGGCAGAAGTTGTAAGGCTACTTTTAGCAACAAAAGAAGTAGCGATTAGAAATGTCTGTTATGGTCGCACTGCATATTCAGTTGCAAATGGTGCAATTAAAGAATTAATAAAACAGTATGCTGCACAAGAAGATAAGACATGTGGAGTATGTTTGGACGACTTTAAAAAAGATCAAGCATTACATTTTAGTGATTGTTGCCAAAAAGCAATTCATCTTCATTGTGCTGTCCGAGTATCTCAATCAGTACATAATGTTTGCGTTCATTGTAATCTTCCACCAAAACCATTAAATAGTTTTTTATATAAAGGTGATACAGTTGATGCTGCAACTCAAACAGAAGGATCTTCTGAAGCAGCAGCGGCTGTTGCAATACAAGAAGAAAATGATATTCTTGATGATGAGTTATAAAGATTAAAAAATAAATTAAGAGACTTTATTATGAATAAAAAACTATTATTAGGATTGTTGCTCACAAGTTTTTTTGGTTCTGGATTTGCTGCACAAGATGGAGTCCAATCAAATAGAACCTTTCAAGAAATTAAAGTAAGTAAGAAATTACAAAAAAGATTACAAAAAGATATCGATTTAGCAGATTTTTTTTCTAGATGTGAAGGTGGAGCTCGAATTACAACTTTGTATATTGCATGTTTGGAGGGGCATAAAGATGTTGCAGAATTTCTTTTAAAAAATGATACAATAAATAATGCTAATGAACTCAGTTTTCTAAAAGGGGTGGGGTATGGACCTTTATGGAAGGCATGTGTAAATGGTCATAAAAATGTAGTAAAGTTTCTTTTGCGTAGTGGTATAATAAAAGATGTAGATCAAGGCCGTGTTGAACCAGAAGGGCAAACGTCGACACCTCTTTATGGTGCATGTTTTGAAGGTCATGAAGAAGTTGTAAAGATTCTTTTAAAAAGTGGAACGATAAATATAAATAAAGGCCGTATTAGACGAGATGGTACAATGATGACACCTCTTGATGCTGCGCGTAAGAAAGGTCATGAAAAAATTATAGATATTCTTTTGCAAAATGGGGTAGATAAGATATAAATAAAGGTATGGTTAGAGTAGATGGAACAATAGAAGAAACATCATTTTATGTTGCATGTCGTGAAGCCTGTAGAAGGTGTCCTCAAGGATTTGATGAATCATTTAACGGAGAAGTTATAAAGGCTCTTTTTGCAAAAAAAATAGAGATGAGTGCTAATCGTATACATTTTAAAGATTAAAAAAAATATTAGGTTTATTTTAAATAAAATTTTTTTGATTCGCATTTTACTGTGCAATCTGGTGAATGTTTTGAGGAGGAAGATATTTCAATAGTTCGATTAGTAAGCTTGTTAGGAGGGGGCTGTTGTTTAATAGAGAAAACGGCTTATACTATTATTATTAAGATAATTGTTATTTATAAGTAAAATGTAAGGGTATTAAATGAATAAAATTAAACAGTTTTTTTCTTTTATTCTTTGTTTTTTTCTTGGAACATCTTGTGATCAAGAAAAAATTTCAGATCCTGTTGTGACAAATTTAAGTTCTTATCGTGAAGTTTTTAATCCCTTTCATCATTTTCTTGGTAAAAATGAATCAGCAATAACAGCTCTTGATAAACCAATGGTTGATGAATATGCTGGAACATTTGAATTGCGTTCTATGATGGATGTTACGGATTCTAAAAAAACATCAACAGACCGCATAACATTTAATGTTATTGAAGGTTATGATAACCCAAATAATGCGTGGTTTAGAGAAAAATTAGATACACCAGCGCTTCAAGCGTTACCAGAAAATAATGGAGCAGTTTTTCAAGTTGCTTCTAATTTTGATTGTTTAGAAGGTGGGGGAGGGGACCATTCACAAATTATGGACTATCTTTCACCAGGAATGTATGTGCAAGGAGAAGCGTGTGCAATATCAGCATTACCAGGAACAATTGCAAGAAAATATTTTTTACCAAAAGTTAATTTACTACAAGATTTTAATAAGAAATGGGACATTGGATATTCAAGTGGGTACGTGCAAAATATTCTAAAAATTAATGAGTGGTTTGGTTTAATGAAAGATCAAGAAATTTATGATGCTGCTCAGTTTGTTAAAGTTGGTGTTCAAAAGAATACTTACGTAACAGGTGGGTTTGGGCCAACTCGTTCAGAGTTGCAAGCTGCCTATCAATCTGGAAAATATAAAGCGGTGAAAGTTGATTTTAAAAAAGGTGATCAAAAAGTAACACAGGTTTTTACTGCAGCATTAAATCCTTATTATAATAATCCAACAACAAAAGGATTTAAAAATCTTGCTAAAATATTTTTATATGCAGCTTATAGAGGAACATTGCAGGCTGCTGGGCATGTTGAAAGTCAAAAAGTATATTTAACATTAATTGGTGGCGGTGTGTTTGAAAACAAACTTGAATGGATTGCTGAAGCAATAGAATATGAACTTAACAATGTATTATTTAAATCTGCTCAAAAGCCAGTAGAAGTTAATCTTGTTATTTATTATAGCAATGGATATAAAGATAGAACTGATTACAAAAAAGCAGAAGATATCTTTTTAAAACTTGTTAAGCAAACAGGTGGTCTATGGACACGTTATAAAGATGATGGCGCTTATTCTTTAAAATAAAAATAAAAAAAAGGACTTTTTAAAGTCCTTTTTTTTATTTACTTATTTATTTTTATAAATAACAATTGAGTTAACAAAAAATGCTGCATTTGGGACAAGTGTGATTTCTGTTTCTGTTTCAAGTTTGGTGTAACGAAGATCTATTCCTATCACGGTTCCTTCATCTACCAATGTTTTACTTACTGCCAGTTTAACATAATCGCCAATTTTAAAAGGGCGATACAGTAAAATAAATACTCCAGAAATAATATTTGCAAGAGCATCTTTGAAAGCGAAACCTAAAGCAAAGCCAGTAAGGCCAAGACCGGCTACTAAGCTTTGAATATTGATTCCAAATGAAGCAAGAGCGGAAACACAACCAAGCATAATAATAATATTTTTAACGCTTGTGCATAAAAGATGCACAATCGGAGCATTTTCTTGAGTTGGTTTCATGAATCGCATCATTGCTTTATAGGCAAAAATACTTGCCATAAATGCGATAATAATGGTTACTGCTGCGTGAGCTGTTGATAATAAAAGTGATGTAATATTATCTGTTAAAATTTGTTCTAGCATGAAAAATCCTTATAATTAACGAAACATTTTATTAATTTCTTCTTGTGTAAATGGCTCAAAATGTTTACCTGTAAGATAATTGTAAAGAGCAGCTTTAAGTACTAGTGTAACGTTTTCAATAAAGCTTGCAAAGCAAAGAATTGCAGTTGAGCAGATTATCATTGTAGGAAAAATATTAAAATTTAAAATAAAGTGAATGATTCCTCCAATAATAATAAAAAGAGAAAAATATATTTTTAGTTTGAATTTGATTAATGAGTAATTTG
This sequence comes from Candidatus Babeliales bacterium, assembly GCA_021735725.1. Lineage (GTDB taxonomy): Bacteria > Babelota > Babeliae > Babelales > CAIQNR01 > JAIPGS01. Next base: position 722 of record JAIPGS010000046.1, on the reverse strand, counting down.
ATAAAATTTCTTCACCAAATTTCTTTTGAAGTAAATTTTTTGACTCAAAAAATGATTCTTTTAAACTTATATTTTTTATTATAATAAGGGGAAAGGCTAAGAAAGTAGTATTATCAAAAACGTTAGGATTACTTTCTTGAGGGTTGCCTATAATCAGTGATTGAATTTCATTCGCACGGTCAACAAATGAAAAAAAATTGAGTATTTTTTTGAGGATTTGTACGGTATGCAGTGTTGCAATGCGTACTATTTCGTATATAACTCGCCAAGAAGGGATATAGAAAAAAGGGTATTTTTGTTGTTTTTTGTCTAATTTTTGAACCATATAATGTATTAATTGTATTCGTAGGGTAATAGTTATAAAAGAGGCTATAAAAACGATATGAACAATACTAAAAAAATGTTTCACATGTTGCCAAAAATTCATCTGTAATAAATTGTAAAACGTAGTAAAGTCAAAAATATGAATTGAGTATTGTTTATATTCTGAAAAAAGAAATACTAAAAAAATGGTAAGATTAATGAAAACAATTAAAAAGCAAAGTGCAAATGCATGTTTGTTTTTGTTTAAAAAAGAAAAACACATTTTAAGTAATGTCATTCCATTTTTATCTTTTTCTGAAAGTGAAATCATTCAGACTCCTTTTTTTATGTATGATTGAGTATAATGTAAGACTAGTAAGGATTTACTTTTAAGATCAAGTTTTTTATGAATTTTTACC
>JAIPGS010000045.1 GCA_021735725.1 Candidatus Babeliales bacterium | reverse complement strand
TTTATAACCAGTATTTGCAATTTTTTCATTTGATAAACTTGCACCAAAATCCGTATCGAGTGTCCCATTTGGATTAAGCCGTGTAACTGCAAAATCATACGTACCAATTCCACCATTATTAGTATACCCACCAATCAAAATCTTACCATTGCTATCAACGGTAAGGGACCAGGCAACATCATCGCCCCCTCCCAAATCAATTCCAACCATTCCATCTGCAAATTTGTAGGAAGTGTTTACAGTTTTTTCATTTGATAAACTTGCACCAAAATCAGTATCGAGTGTCCCATTTGCATTTAACCGAGCAACTGCAAAATCAGATCCAGTTCCACCATTATTAGTACACCCACCAATCAAAATTTTGCCATTGCTATCAACGGTAAGGGAATAGACAAAATCATTGGCCCCCCCCCAATCAATTCCAACCATTCCATCTGCAAATTTATAAGCAGTGTTTACAGTTTTATCTATTGATAAACTTGCACCAAAAAAGTCATATCCCCACAATTCCCCCATACCACTCAATAACACCCCAACAAATAACATTCTTTTAATATTCATATCTTCTTTCCTTTTTTTATAATGAACAATTCCTATCATAATAGAGAATTAAAAGCGGGAAAGTAAAGATACATGATGATCCAGGCTTCATAAAATTATTACGCCGGACACGTGATGATAGAAAATGGGAACTGTCATGAATGATTACAGAAAAAATATCCTCCAAAAAAACGGGGCGCCGCTTTGTCCTTTTTATGATTTTAAACAGCACACAAAAATAATCGTTACAAAAAAAAGATTCAGGTGCAGATACTTTAAAAGCGGCGCGTGGATTGGTAAAATCTTTATTACGCACTACGTGCATGACGTGCGATTGGTTAGGCTTTGATCAAGATGAGCTGGAAGTTAAAGAGAGTTATACGTGTAGGGGTGTATATATATAAGGATAAGAAAATTTCTTTTTATAAAAAAACCTTTTCCTCTTATAAAAAAACCTTTTCCTCTTTTTCTTCTTTTCTTTTTTCTTCGAAGTGAGTGTTTTTAATTTTTCTTCTCAGACTTATTCCTTATTCCTTATTCTTTCTTTTCCCTTCGAAGTTAACGGAATCAAGCCCCCTGGCCGCGTAGCTTTTCCCCCAGGTTAAACAGGCCAGGGGGTGAAGATGGAGTGCCCAAACGCCGTTTTCGGCGGTGCGGGCACTCCAATAACAAATAGGGATAAACTCCACCCAGATAACTCCATGTATTACAATTACATAACACGAGCATTAAATCACGCAGACAATTCCGCAAAGGAAATAGTTATCAAATTAATCTGGATTGCCGCGCATTCGCTCGCAATGACGTCATGAAGTAAGTTGCAATAAAACACGAAAAATTCATCACAATAAAAAATACACAATACAAGACTAAGCAATCCTAAATCAAACCACCGCCAACGTCATTGCGAACGAAGTGCGGCAATCCAGGTTAATTAATAAGACACCATTCCACCAGAAAAATCATTATCAACAAAGACAGAATCACTATTCAGAAATAATCTAAAAACAGCATGTTAACCAAATAAATAATTCACAATGAGCACAATCATCTAAATATACCGGTGACATTATACGACAAACACACTCGCAATAAGCTCACCAATCAAACAATTAATAACAAATCAATAGAGCTTGAAATTAAGAAACCTTACATCTTTACCAAGCCGGTATCGTTATACGACATTCAAGCTTAGTTTAAGCTTATAGATAAAACTATTGATATTTATACGATAAGCTTAAATATGTATAATAATATAAGCAAAGAATATGAGTGAGTTACTATAAGAAAATATATATATTCAGACTTGACACACATCGCTGAAACATTTATCATGATGAGTGTAAAGATAAAGAATGTAAAAGTAAAAAAACATTAATAAATTTGCTCAAGGAGATGAAAACTATGGCTAAAAAAATTATTGGAATCGATTTAGGAACAACAAACTCAGTTGTTTCTTTTATGGAAGGCGGAACTCCTAAAGTAATTCCTAACAAAGAAGGTAACAATACAACTCCTTCTATTGTTGCATTCACTAAAGATGGCAAACGTCTTGTTGGTGTTCTTGCAAAACGTCAAGCGGTAACCAACCCAGAAAATACCATTTTCTCTGCTAAACGTTTTATTGGTCACACATATGATGAAGTAAAAGAAGAAGCAAAAAACTTACCTTACCATATTACTCGTGCTTCTGATGGCGGTGTTCGTATTCTTGCACAAGGTAAAGAATATAGTCCTCAAGAAATTTCAGCTGCAGTATTAACTTATTTAAAAGAAGTAGCAGAAGATTATCTTGGTGAAAAAATAACAGAAGCAGTTATTACTGTTCCTGCTTACTTTAATGATTCACAACGTCAAGCAACAAAAGATGCAGGAAAAATTGCAGGACTTGAAGTTAAACGTATCATCAATGAACCAACAGCTGCTGCACTTGCTTACGGACAAGACAAAAAGAAAAATGGTATCATTGCTGTATTCGATTTTGGTGGCGGAACATTTGACGTTTCTATTTTAGAAATTCATGATGGCGTTACAGAAGTTAAAGCAACAAACGGAGATACTCACTTGGGTGGTGATGATCTTGACCAACGTTTAATGACATTTTTAGTAGACGAATTCAAAAAAGAACAAGGTGTTGATTTAGCACAAGATAAAATGGCACTGCAACGTTTAAAAGAAGCTGCAGAAAAAGCAAAATGTGAACTTTCAACATTACATGAAACAGAAATCAATTTGCCGTATATTACTGCAGATGCAACAGGTCCTAAACATTTAAATGTTAAAATTACACGAGCAAAATTTGAGTCTCTTTGTGCAGATTTATTTAGCCGTTTACTTGAACCATGTAAAAAAGCAATGGCTGACGCAGGAACTTCAAATTCAGATATCTCTGAAGTAATTCTTGTTGGTGGTTCAACACGTGTTGCAAAAGTACAACAAATGGTAAAAGAATTTTTTGGTAAAGAACCAAATAAATCAGTTAACCCTGATGAAGTTGTAGCAGTTGGTGCAGCAATTCAAGGTGGTGTTCTTTCTGGTGATGTTACTGATGTTCTTCTTTTAGATGTTACTCCTCTTTCACTTGGTATTGAAACCATGGGTGGTGTAATGACTAAACTTATTGAACGTAACACAACAATACCAACAAAAAAATCTCAAGTATTTAGTACTGCTGAAGATAATCAACCAGCTGTAGATATTTCTGTGTATCAAGGTGAACGTGAATTTGCAAAAGATAACAAACTTCTTGGCAACTTTAAACTTGATGGTATTCCAGCAGCTCGCCGTGGAACACCTCAAATTGAAGTAACTTTTGATCTTGATGCAAATGGAATCGTAACTGTTTCTGCAAAAGATAAAGGAACAGGAAAAGAACAACATATTACTATTACAAGTAGCAGTGGACTTTCAAAAGAAGACATTGAAAAAATGGTAAAAGATGCAGAATCACATGCAGATGAAGACAAGAAAGCAAAAGATGTTGTAGAAAAACGCAACAAATTAGATGGTCTTGTATTTGATATTGAACGCACACTTTCAGAAAACAAAGATAAACTTGATGCTGAAGAAGTTTCAAAAGTAGAAGCTGCAATTGAAAAAGCAAAAACTACTTTAAAAGATTTCCCAACAGACGGTGACAAACTTGCTGCTGAATCTGAAGAACTTCTTAAAGCATCTCAAAAAGTTGCTGAAATTCTTTATAAAGAAAAACAAGCACAAGGCGGTGAAGGTTCTGCGGCAGGACAACAAACTCCAGAACAAGATCACAAAGATGGCGAAACGATTGATGCAGAAATTGATCAAGACTAAATTTTTGTTTTAATTTTAAAATAAAAAAGGGGAACTTTGTGTTCCCCTTTTTAGTGATTAATATAACTTAACGAGACTGAGTTCTCACGTATTTATATTTTTCGGATAAGGTCTTATTAAAAATCAGAGTCATCATTTACACTCTTATCATCTTCATATCCAGGTGAAACATTTTTAAATTTTTCCTGTAATGCATCCATTAATTCTTGCTCTGCACTTTTTTTTGGAATTATTGTTTGAGCAGGATGGGGTACTTTTGAAGAGCGCAACTGAATACGCATACTAACAAGTTGCGTGCACATTGCTTGCCGTTCACCTTGATATTCGTCAATTGCTTGCCGTACATAATGTTCAACAGAAGATAGCGCAGGAGAAACCTTTACCTCTTTTGTCTGACCTGCTTGTTGCATCACTTTAAATTTTTGCAACTCTGATTCCTTTTCTGATATTTCTTTCTGTAAAGTTGCAACACATTCAACTAACTCTTCTGAAGTTAATCTATCAAACGTTATAGTATCAAAAAAACCAGGGGGAGTATCCATACGTTCATCAGTACCATCTCGCTCATTTTTCACATGAATAATTATTTTATTATCGGGATATTGTAATACACGAACCACACTAAAATCTATTGGCGATTCATTCATTAATCGTGCTTCTTGCGCTGCTTGTACACAACCTATTAAAAGAAAAAAATTTCCAAAAAAAATATACTTCATAGTTTCCCCTTATTATAAATACTTATAATAAGTATAAGAAATTATGAAGTATATTGTATAATATTTTAAAATAAATCTGATTTATTATCAGTACAAATCTATTTTAAACTTTTCAAAATTCTAATGCGACTCATTAATTCTAAATGTTCCATACATTCTGTCATCCATTTAATATCTATCTTCAAAATCAAATTGATCTACCTCTATTGATTTTCGCGCTTCAACATCTTCTTCTGTATCATCAAAAATATTAAGATCATCTTCTCCAAAATGGACTACTTTCTTTTTAGCAGGATACATATCAACATCGTCATACTCCACTATGTCCATTTGTTGTTGCTGTCTTAATTGTTCGCCCATTCTTTTTGCATCTTCATGAGTCATTGCATTCATTTTTCTTCTTTTTTTAGCAGGAGATTTAACAGGATTCATTCTTTCTTGTTCAGCTACAATACTTTTAAGTAAATCAATCCCATTTACGTGATTTTCTACATCAACTACATAACTATGTTCAAATCCATTATGTTGTGCAGCAATTACATTCAATGCAGTATCATCATAAAAGTAAACATTATCTTTTGTTGTATGATATTGAAATACTATATAATTTAAATACTCAACTTTTTTAGCTACCCACTCGTCAGGTTTATTTATTCCGGTTCTTTGTGGTCTACCTGGTTGCTCATATCCATGAGAGTAATGATCAGAAGGCGACATTGATGCTCCATACACATCTTGTGGAGCTATAATATCAGAAAGACCTGCTTCATTTAAAGCTCTTGCAACATCTTCTTCTATTCCTCGAGTTATCACAACAATCTTAAATCCATACATCTGTAGTTTTTGTAAATATTCTCTATAGAGCGAATCAGACAAAACATTAAGAACTGGTTTTTTAGTCATATGATCTTTACCATAAGGGAACCCGCCTGTATGCCCATTAATCAATGTAAGATCAAAATCAAATGCCATTACTTTTTGTTTACCAAATTCTTCATACCTTAATTCCATTTTTCTTAATTCTTCTCTTAGTTCCGTTTCTCTTAATTCCATTTTTCTTAATTCTTCTCTTAGTTCGGCTCTTAATGCTTCTATTCGTCGCTCTTTCCTTAATCTTTCAACTATTTCTTTTAGGTTTGAGCCAGACATTGCATTCTTTCTTTTATATTGAGTATTTTTACGGCGCATACCTGCTCTTTGAAAATTATTTCTGCTTATCTTTACCTGCTCTTCTGTAGCACCTATATATCCCAAACTAACAAAACTCATCATAACTAATGCCAACATTTTTTTCATCATAATTATGTACCTCCACATTATGAAATTATCCCATTATTACTCATTTACAAAAACTACTTTTTATCTGCCCTAATTTGTTTAAGAAGGCCCCCACTAAGAGCACCAACTACAGCTTCTTGTTGTTCTTCGCTAACTTTTACATTTCCAATTTCTACAGTTTCTTGAGAATCAGTATCTTGATCTTCATCATTCCACAATGCATCTTCTTGCGCTTCCCATTCTTCATCAGTCAGACCATAAGAACGACCACTACCTTCATTAAACATTTCTTCTATAAAGTAAGTATTTTTCCACCAATCAAAAGTATCATTCATATAAGTTACATAGTGTTCTGATGAAACTCGTCCAGCTTCAAAATCATTAAGAACGGTACTCATATTATTTATGACTAACATTGCAATAGTTTCTTCTCCTGAAAGAACCCCATTTGTACGTTTAAAGCCATCAATCATTTGATTAATCTGCATAATCACTGACCCATAAAGATCAACATGAGATACTAATACAGTTTCTGCGCGTTTTTTTAGTTTGCTCATTTCACTCATAAGTTTTACATTTTCAGCAAAATTATTACCAACCGATGGTGCAACTACTGGTGGAATATTTTTTCTTGGCGGCACTACCGGTGGAACTTTTTTAAGCGGAACATTTTTTCTTGGTGGTACTGCCGGTGGAACTTTTTTAACAGGTTGTGATACAACTACTAGTGGAGTATTTTTTCTTGGCGGAACTACCGGTGGAACTTTTTTAAGCGGAACATTTTTTCTTGGTGGTACTGCCGGCGGAACTTTTTTAACAGATTGTGGTACAATTACTGGTGGAATATTTTTTCTTGGCGGCACTACTGGTGG
>JAIPGS010000044.1 GCA_021735725.1 Candidatus Babeliales bacterium | reverse complement strand
GTTTTTGGTTCTTTTGACGTCTTTAAAGATCAATTTGAAACTGCTGCAAAAACATGTTTTGGAAGTGGCTGGGCATGGTTGTCTGTTGATAATAATGGTAAATTAGTTGTGACTGCAACTCCTAATCAAGATACACCAGTAAGTCAAGGATTACATCCTGTTTTAGGTCTTGATGTGTGGGAACATGCATATTATTTACAATATTTTAATCGTCGTCCTGATTATATTTCTGCATGGTGGCATGTGATCAATTGGGAACAAGCACTTGAAAATTATACAAAAATTAGAGGATAGAGAAATTTTAAAGTGCGACCCTCATTTGAGAGTGGCTAAAAATCTTAATTGTGTTAAACTTATGCTGTGATAATGCCACATAAATATCTTTAAACGGTGAAAAATCAATGTCTGAAAATAAAAACAATCCTCAAGGTCTGGTAAATAGTCAAGAACGTTCTCCTTCTGAAGAGCATGAATTTCGTGTAAAGAAAGTAGATGCTTTGCGTAAGAAGGGAATAAATCCTTGGCCATATGCTAAAAATGTTCCCAATGTGGTGCAACAGGTTATTGATGATTTTGTTGAAGATTCAGATAAAGAATATAGTGTGGCAGGACGTTTAATGGCGCTCCGTGGGCATGGTAAAACGGTATTTGCAAAAATTCAGGATAGATCAGGATCGTTACAATTATATTTTAAACAAGACATTTTAGGTGATGAGCAATTTGCTCTTTTTGTTGATTATATTGATCTTGGTGATATTGTGTGGGTTAGAGGAATACCTTTTAAAACCAAGACGGGCGAAGTTACTTTGCGCGTTTCTGAATTTACATTATTAAGTAAATGTTTACATCCGCTTCCTGAAAAATTTCATGGAATTGCTGATGTTGAAATTAAGTATCGTCAACGTCATTTAGATTTGATTAGTAGCCCTGAAAGTCGTCAAAAATTTAAAATTCGTTCAAAACTTATTAGTAGATTACGTAATTTTTTAGAAGAAAACGATTTTATGGAAGTTGAAACTCCAATGCTTCATCCTATTCCTGGTGGGGCAGTAGCTCGTCCTTTTGTAACTCATCATAACACGTATGATATGGATCTTTATTTACGTATTGCGCCAGAATTATATTTAAAACGTTTAGTGGTTGGTGGTTTTGAACGTGTGTATGAAATTAATAGAAACTTTAGAAATGAAGGTGTTTCAACACGTCATAATCCTGAATTTACTATGCTTGAGTTTTATATTGCACATAAAGATTATCATTTTGCTATTGATTTTACACAAAACATGATTAGAACGGTTATTAAAGAAGCATGTGGAGCATTACAGGTTCAATTTGGGGTTCATGAATTAAATTTTGAAAAACCATTTGATGTGATGAGCATTAAAGATGCAGTTTTAAAGCACGGTAACTATACTGAAGCAGCTATTGCACCAGATAAAATAGATGCAGAACTTAAAAAACATGGCGCTAAAAAAATACCAAAAGATGCAGGTTGGGGGCAAAAATTATTTCTTCTTTTTGAAGAAGTAGCTGAAGCTAAACTTATTCAGCCAACTTTTATTATTGATTTTCCTGTTGAAGTTTCTCCATTGGCACGTCGTGATGAAAATAATCCAGAATTTGTGGCACGATTTGAGCTTTTTATGGCTGGAATGGAACTTGCAAATTCTTTTAATGAGTTGAATGAACCGTTTGATCAAAAAGAACGTTTTGAAGCTCAAGCAAAAACACATGCAGCTGGTGATGATGAAGCAATGCATTTTGATGGTGATTATGTTCATACCATTGAATATGGGCTTCCTCCAACAGTAGGTGTAGGAATTGGGATTGATCGTCTTGCGATGATTTTAACAAATACTACTTCTATTAAAGATATTATCTTATTTCCTACCCTTAAAAAGAAGTAAAACTCCTTTATTATAAGCTATTTTTTGAAAATAGTTCATCTTTTACTTTAAACTTAGAGCTTATCTGAAAAATAAAAATAAGTGAAAACTTCGTCTTGTTGAGTTATATTAATCAACTTTTTAGGACGATATAATTTTCCTGATAAGCTACTGTCATCCTGCCGTGCCCTCCATAGCCTTGGCGACGGATGGGAGCGCAGCGTGAGGATCCAGAGCAAATATGAAAGTATTAAAATTGAAGCTTTCCAAAGGCAGTGTTACTGAATTAGTAAGTACTGACTAAATTAGTTTTTATCTTTTCATTGTTTTGATTAAATGATTCTATTTTATAGCGGTAAGGAGCTTCTTTAGTAATTTTAAATGTAAAGAAGGTTTGTTGTTTATGAGAATGAGGATTTAAAATATAGTTTAATTGTTCTTTTTTTTCTTCAAAAGTACCACTATAATAACGAAGAGAGGGTTTTCTAAAAGGTATTGTAGATATACTTAAAGCTAAGAGCTCTTGTTGTGTAAATGTAAAATTATTAAAAAAAATAAAATCTTCTTTTACTGAAACGGGAAAATGCATAAAAAGAGAGTGTTGCATGTATGTAATATATTTTTCAGATGTGTTTTCTTGTTGATCATTGAAAAATGGGGGTAGAAGGTTTTGAGGCAGTATTGTTGGTTGTTGATCTTCAGAAGATGAAATAAATAGGTCTTCAGAAAATGAAGTAAGTAAACTTTCAGAAAATGAAGCAAGCGAATTTTGTGAAGATGAAAATAGTGGGTCTTGAGAAATAGTGGATAAGAATAGACCTTCAGGAAGAGGTGCAAATAGAGGATCTTGAGAAGATAAAAGTAGTGAATGATGTGAAAGTATAAATAAAGACAATAATAATTTTTTCATTAAGTTTCCTGTTAGTAATAATATATAAATATTTTTATCATTATATAATAAAGATTTGTATACAAAAAATCAAATTTGAATTATCTATAAATATGATTTATTAGGTGTTTTAGATGGGGTATTCTTTTGTATGCGTCAGTCAATGATAAAAAAGCTGCTCCTAAGTTTAGTTGACCCATTCAGAGCCCGATGATAAGATTCTTATATACTCTCATTCAGAAGCAATACGCTTTTACCATGTAAGGAATCTGTGAATATTCAAACGGTGCAGGGGGCAAAGTTTTTATGGAAACTTCCTCAGGACGATAGACAAAAAATTTTAGATATTGCTTCAATGCACAATCTTTCTATTCCTCTTTCTCAAACATTGCTTTCGCGTGGATTTATTGATCGTGATGAAATAAATTCCTATTTATTTAGTTCTTTGGAAAAAGATGTAGCATCAACAACTCTTATGAAAGATGCGCAAAAAGCTGTTGATCGAATTATACAAGCTATCGAAAATCAAGAAAAAATATTAATATTTGGTGATTACGATGTTGATGGAATTACGTCTTCATCTGTCATGATGAGTTGTTTATTGCCTCTTGGAGCACAAGTAAATTTTTTTTTACCACATCGAGTTAAAGATGGATATGGTCTTTCAACAAAAATTGTTCGACGTGCAGCAGCTAATGGATATAAAGTCATTATTACGGTAGATAATGGAACAACAGCTTTTGAACAAGCTGAAGTTGCAAAAGAATTGGGTGTTGATTTAATTATTACGGATCATCACCAACCACACGGAAAAGTTCCTGATGCTTTTGCTCTTGTTAATCCGCATCAAGAAGGGTGTAATTATCCTTTTAAAGGATTTGCAGGCGTAGGAGTAGCTTTTAAATTGATGACACTTCTTTATGAAATTAAAGAGTTACAAATGCCAAACAAGGCATATGAGTTATTACTTCTTGGAACAGTTGCGGATGTTGTTCCTTTAACAGGTGAAAATAGATTTTGGGTTCGCTATGGTTTAAAATGGGCAAATGCAGCACCAACATTTTCTTTTGATCTTCTTAAAAGAAATGGAAAAGTAACAAGTCCAACTGTTTCTTCCACTGATATTGGATTTAGGATTACTCCTCAAATAAATGCATTAGGACGACTTGAAGATCCACGATGTGGTGTAAAATTTTTACTTGGGTCTGATGAACAGGAAACAGAACGGGTTGGACAAGTTTTGCTTGAGCTTAATGAACGAAGAAAAGAAGTTGAAAAATCTATTTTGGATGACGTTGAACAACTTGTTGAAAGTGGACATATAAATCTTAAAGAAGAAAATGTGATTCTTGCTGCAAGTAAAAACTGGCCGGCAGGTGTTATTGGACTTGTTGCATCACGTCTTGTTTCTAAATATGGACGCCCAACAATTTTATTACATTTAACTTCAAATGGTAAAGCCAAGGGGTCATGTAGATCGATTAATAATTTTAATATTTTTGAGGCATTACATTCATGTTCAAAAGTTATTGATCAATTTGGGGGGCACGCTCAAGCAGCTGGGCTTTCTTTGGATGCAGAAAAATTGCCAGAATTAAAATCGCTTTTAGAGCAACGCACACGTGAATTGCTGACTCCTGATGATTTTAAACAAAAACTTTTATTAGATGCAGAAATTACTATGTCTGATGTTGCAAAGAAGTTGGTGCATGACATGGAATTATTTCAACCATTTGGTGCAGAAAATTCAGAACCTAAATTTTTTATGAAAAATGTTCATCTGATTCAACAACCTCAGCTTCTTAAAGATCTTCATGTGAAATGTTCTTTGTTTGCTGATGGAATTATTAAACCGGTTATCTTTTTTAACCGTCCTGATTTGTATCATCTTTTGCTTGAACAACAAGAAGAACCATTTGATGTTGCAGTTCAGGTAAGTGTGAATCATTGGCAGGGGAAAGCAAATGTTGAATTAATGGGAATAGATATTGCAGGATTGAAAGGGATAAAATGATTGTAACAATAGATGGGCCAACGGCAAGCGGAAAATCAACCGTAGCACAACTTGTTGCGCAAGAATTAGGTTATTATTATTTGCCAACAGGGTGGTTTTACCGTGCTGTTGCATATGTTCTTGTAACAAAATGTAGCTATACAGAGCAAATGCTTGAAAATCCTTCACGTTCAGATATTGCTGGATGTGTTGATTCTAAAAAACTGTTATATACCTATGAACAAAATTCTGGCGGAAAAATGTTTTATGATGGTAAAGATATAACTCCCTATTTAAAAGATGTTCAAATTGATACCTATGTTGCTATTATTAGTCCTATTGCTGATATAAGAGAATTAGTTACACAAGCACAACGAAACTTTGCAGCTTTGCATGATTCTGTTATTGAAGGGCGGGATACAGGATCTATTGTGTTTCCACATGCTGATTATAAATTTTATTTAACCGCATCATTAAAAGTCCGTGGAGCACGTTGGAAAGCCGATCAAGCAAAACGTGGCAATAATTTTACGCAACAAGAAGCCCAGGATCAAATAACCCATCGTGATGTACGGGATGAAGAAAGGGAGATCTCTCCACTCATTATTCCTAAAGGTGCTTTTATTGTTGATAACTCTGAAATGGATTTAAACCAAACTGTTCAAAAAATAATGAGCTTTATAGTAATAAGATAAAATTATTCACTATCTTCATCATCGGAAAGTATTTCTTGCTCTTTAAAGATATTTTCTTTGCTTAATTGGTCATAGAATTCTTTTGATCCATATAACTGCAGTAATCCAGGTTTAAAATTTACTGTTTTTGAATCGGTTGAAGGTTTGTTTTTTTCTTTATTGTATTCAAATCTAATAAATCCACCTACGTAATTGTCTTTTTCTTGATGATCAATATAACACATTGTAATATCAAATGGAGTATCTGTAGTTCTTTGTAATACATAATGTATTTGATCGGTATCGTTAGGATCTAATAGTATATTTGATGTATTATGTTTGGCTATGCGATAGATATTTAACATCATATCTGCAGGATTAGAAAATGTATTGTCTTGATTTTTAATACTAAAGAAAAAATAATCAAAAAAGAAAAGTCCTGTTTTTGGTTTAGAAAGGTTATATGCCTGCTGCAAAGAACCTATTGGGTCAACAAAGTGACGCAGAGCATAACGCGTTATAATAAGATCAATTTTATTGGTAAGATCAAATCCTTTTTTAAGTAGATTTTCATGTAAAAATTCTGCATTAAAAAGTCCAAAATTGTATCGAGTGCAAATTCCATCAGTGATTATATTTTCTTCCTGGTTCCTTTCTCCTCGTACAGAAATAATATGAATTTTTATTCCATGAGGAAGATCAATTTGTTTGTTTAAGTAATCTGAAAGAGCTTTTCCCCATTCAAAGCCTCCCGCCCCTATTTCCAGAGCATAAAAATCTTTTCTGGTTGGTTCATTTATAATCATTTGTTTTATAGCTTTATGTTCATTTATCTGAAAATATTCATAGAGCTCTTTTCCATTAAATCGTCCCCATCCACTGGTACTCGTTGATTGACGATGAAAAAAGAGGAAGTTTTTATGTATGAGATCCGTTATATTTTGAGGCCTATTTTTATAACTAAATGTTTGGGTACAGGTAAAATTTTTTGCAGCTTCTGCTGCATATGTGGAATTAATAATTGTAGTAATAAGTAAAATTTTAAATATATATTTCATAACCATCCTTTTTTTATTAAGCAACCTCTTTAATTAGATTCTATCATTATTATTAATATAATAGGAAGAGATTCTTTGTTTTTGGCTCTCTATGACAGTGCTATAAGCTTAAATATGAAACAAACATATTCAATTTGACAATTTTTAAATATGTGTTATCCTTAGAGCTTATCCGAAAAATAAAAATAAGTGAAAACTCCGTCTAGTTGGGTTATACTAACCCGTGTAAAAAAAACCTAAAACAGGAGTTTTCATGTTTAGTATATCAGATATTTTATGGAAAAAAATCAAAATAATTA
>JAIPGS010000043.1 GCA_021735725.1 Candidatus Babeliales bacterium | reverse complement strand
AATCTTTTATGAAATGAGATAATTTCATTTTTTCAAGAAGAGCACATATTTCTTGGATAAGGATCGAGGTATCTTTTTTGTCTTGTGTGAAAATTTTATACCATTGATATCCAATAAAAAGTGTGGGTAATCCAAGCATAATGATTCCGGATATAAAATTGTTACATTTTGTAGTTGGTTGAGATAAGTTAGACATTGAACGCATTGTAAATGGAGCATTTATAAGAAAAAGAGATAAAATAATTTTTGAGTGTATTTTTTGCATGACAAATTCCTTTTTTTTGAAATCCATAAAACAACGTAACAGGAAGTACAGTAGATCAGATTATTATACAAGTCAAATCTTTTGAAAGAGAAAAATAGTATGAATAAAAAAATAATTAATGTGTGTGGCCTGTTCTTTATAATAAATTCTATCATTTCAGCAGAATATACTTTGACTTATGAACAATGTCTTAGAATTCATGGGTATCCGGTTGAAAATTATAACTTTGACAACTCTGATAATTTTAATAACGTTGATAACTTTTACAACGATTCCTCTTGTAGTTCTGATAGCTATTTAGAGAGGAACTTTTCAGATAGTGATTTTTCAAAAGAAAGCGTTCCTTATGATAGTTCAAGAGATGAATGTTTGAATAGTAGTGTTAGTGAGGATGATTTTGTTGATTTGGATTTAGCAGAATATTTAGAAAGGCAACAAGAAAGAGAAGAGATACAGAGGCAAGATATTTATAAAACATTAATGCCAAAAGAACAAGAATCATTAGAAGAAATTCTTCAAAGATATCAATCATGGGGATATGATTTATTACCTCAAAAGTCACAGCAGTGTGTTGGGGAAATAGATTTAGATGCTTATGGTTTTAGGCTTGTTCAAGGTGTTTCCAGAAAAGGTGAAAGAGGTTTTAGTTCTCATAATAAAAAAGCTTTTAGACGTGATTATAAAAGAAAAAAAGAAAAAAGAGCAGCAAAATCTACAAAATATAAAAAAGATTATAAAAAAGCAGCATTTATTAAAAAAGTGGTTGATGGAGACACTATTGCAAGAGAAGCAGAGTTGCAATGGAATGAATACAAACAAGAAAAAGAAAATATACGTTTTCAAGAAGAAGAAGAATTTAATAATTTACAATATTTATCAAATGATGTTAATTATTTACCAAATAGTGTTGACTATTTTACACAAGAAGAATTAGCGATGTATTTAGAAGATGAGTCTGATTTGGAAGAAGAGATTAATTTATGGAATGACTATGTACGTTTTCTAAATGATGGGTCTGATTACGAAGAAGATATTATTTCTTAGAAAAATTTATTTAGATAAATTTAAAGGGGCTTTTTACAGCCCCTTTTTTTTATCTAAATAATGAAAAATAAATTTCGTAACTTGCGGAATTTATATAGAGTGAAGCAAGTAATGTTATAAGAACAGGTATTTTTACAGGTTTAAAATTAAATAATTTATAAGCCAGATTTACCAGTGTTAATGTTATAAAGAGTGGATATATTGTTACAATAATAGGGGTTGCAAAATGCAACAGTGGCCCCAGTCCTTTAAGTGATATTACAATAGTTATTCCCAAAACAAGTGCAAGTGATGAAATATAGGAAAATTTATTATTACTTATATCGCGTTGCACATATTCAGCAAGTACTGTTGAAAGTGCAATAATAGTTGAAAAGCATGCCATTGTTACTGCTGTTGCAATAATAAATGCTCCATGAGCTCCAAGTATTTTAAAAGAAATTAAACTAAAAAGTTCAGCAACATTAGTTGATTCAAGACCTTGTCCATAATATGCACCAAGAAGAGCCATTCCTGTATACACAATACCAAGAAGTACGCATCCTAAAAGGCCTGCTTGCATTCCGGTCCATGCCAATGTTTTTAAATTGTAATCATTGTTTGAAGAGATTGAATTTTTAAGAAGACTTAAAACAATAGATCCAAAGAAAATGGTTCCAAGTAAATCTAAAAGATTATATCCTAATATTGCTTGTTCTGTAAAAACAGAAATTCCTGTAGCACTATTTTCTATCAATGCTTGTGGGTTTAAAATTCCTTTTACTAAAATAATGCTGAGTGCGATTAAAAGTGCAGGACTAATTAAGTTACCAAGTAGATCAATAATCTTACTTTCACGATACGTAGCTAAAAATGTTAATCCACAAAAAATAATACTAAATAACCCAATTGAAAAAAAATCAGGAAGAAAAGGAATAATCATTGTGTAACATGAAGTAACAATTCGAGGCATTACGTATACAGGGCCAATTACTGCCATACAAAAACCAATAATAAGTGCTCCAGGAATCCTTCCCAAACGATTAAAAAATGCTTTGTAATCTCCGTTAAAAAGAATGATTCCAACAAGTCCCATAACCGGTATTAAAACTGCGGTTAAAAGAAATCCTGTAATTCCCCATCCAAGTTTGCTTCCTGCATTTACGCCAGCTTTAATAGGGTACATTAAATTTCCAGCACCAAAAAGCATAGAAAATATGGCAAGTCCTGCCGTTACAATGGTCGATCTCAATAGTTTTTTCATATATGTTCCTTACATAGTATTAAGAGTGAATAACAAAATAAATTTTCTGTCAGTATGACAGAAAGCAAGAAGGGAAGAAAATTTTTTAATTAATTAAAGAATATATTAGACCGCGACGGCCATAATAATAATGCTCATAGAGCAGAGAATGACAGATGGTGTCAGCAGAAAAAGAGAGGAAAATGAAGAAAATGATTTAAACACGCCAGAACTTTTTATATAGTTTTTCTGGTAATTTATCATGGGGGCTCCCTTAAAATATTAATAAATAACACATATCTTATGTGTCTATAAGTAAATGTAACATATCTATGAATGAGGAGCAAGAAATGGTTTTTATGAAAGATTGATTTCTTGGTTTTAAACATTATAGAATTAAAACATTCAGTTATAAAAATATCAGAATAATAAAGCTTGTATAAAAATTTCTTTTTTCTTTATTTATTGGGTAAACTTGCTGCACTTATAATAATGTAAATAACTGGTCAAAAAGGTTGTGGGATGAAGTATATAAAAAATTTTAAAACGATCAATTTGCAGGATATTCCAACAGTGGGAGGAAAAAATGCATCACTTGGTCAAATGATACAAGATTTAACTAAAAAAGGTATTGCAGTTCCTCAAGGATTTGCTTTAACAGCTCAAGCTTATTGGTTGCATCTTGAAAAAAATAATTTAGTTGATCGTTTAAAAGTATTTATTAAAAAATTACATAAAAAAACTACCTTAAGCGTGATTCATGCAACAGGAAAAGAAGTTCGCACACTTATTGAGAGTGCCGATTTTCCACAAGAACTTATTAAAGAAATTGAACAAGCGTATGAAAAACTTTCAAAAAGTGCGCAACAAAAAAATTGTTCAGTTGCTGTTCGATCATCAGCAACAGCAGAAGATTTGCCCGACGCTTCATTTGCGGGACAACAAGAAACATTTTTGAATATATCAGGAAAAGAAGCTCTGGTTCAGGCATGCAAAAAATGTATGTCTTCACTTTTTACAGACCGTGCGATTGTGTATCGTATTGAAAAAGGATTTGATCATTTTTCAGTAGGGCTTTCTGTTGGGGTTCAGCAGATGGTTCGATCTGATAAAGCCAGTGCCGGGGTTATTTTTACTGTTGACACAGAAACAGGATTTAAAGATGTTGTGGTGATAACATCTTCTTATGGTCTTGGGGAAACGATTGTGGGAGGTGAAGTTGTTCCTGATGAATTTCATGTATTTAAGAAAACGTTTAAAACGGGATTCATCCCTCTTATTAAAAAATTTTGCGGAAGTAAAAAACGTGAACGTGTTTATGGTAAAACAAAAAATTCCATCATTGTTAAGAATATTGATGCAGTGCGAAGGGCTCAATTTTCTTTAACAGACGAAGAAGTTTTACTTTTGACTAAATATGCCTTGATTATTGAAGATCATTATTCAAACCTTAAAGGAGCATGGTCTCCTATGGATATTGAATGGGCAAAAGATGGAATAACGGGGAAACTTTATATTGTTCAAGCACGTCCTGAAACTGTTCATGGTTTTCAGCAAGAAAAAAAACATATTTTAAAAATATATACTTTAAAAAATAAAGAATCAGCTGTTATTTTAGCTGAAGGTCAGAGTATTGGTAATCAAGCAATTTCTGGAAAGGCTTGTTTAATCCATCATCCGCAAGACATTAATTCAATTAAAAAGGGTGATATTATTATAACTCGTATGACTGATCCAGATTGGCTTCCTCTTATGAAAAAAGCATCAGGTATTATTACAGAAAGTGGAGGGCGAACATGTCATGCTGCAATTGTAAGCCGTGAACTGGGTATTCCTGCAATTGTGGGTGCTCCAGGAGTACTGAAAAAAATTCAACATGGCCAAATGATTACTATGGATTGTAGTAGTGGATCAGTAGGAACTATTTATAAAGATAAGCTTGATATTTCTATACAAGAAATTGTTTTATCACAATTAAAAAAAACAAAAACATCTATTCTTGTTAATATCGCTGCACCTGATAGAGCGTATCAAACAAGTGAACTTCCTGTTGATGGGGTGGGGCTTGCTCGTTTAGAATTTATTATTACTAATCAAGCACAAGTGCATCCAATGGCATGTTTATTTCCAGAAAAAATAGAAACTAAAAAAATGCGTGATGAAATATATGCAATAACTGCAGCATATAAAACACCGGCAGAATTTTTTATGTATAATATTGCACAAGGAGCAGGAACAATTGCTGCTGCATTTTATCCACGGCCTGTGTTGATTCGTTTTTCTGATTTTAAAAGTAATGAATATAAAAATTTGATAGGCGGGAAATTTTTTGAACCGCATGAAGAAAATCCAATGATCGGGCTTCGTGGTGCTTCGCGGTATACCCATGAACTGTATGCTCCTGCATTTGAACTTGAATGCAAAGCTCTTAAGTATGCTCGTGAAGTGATGGGTCTTGATAATATTAATATTATGATCCCTTTTGTTCGAACACTTACAGAAGCAAAAAATACCATTGAACTTTTAAAAAAACATGGTCTTGTTTCAGGCCAAAAAGGGCTTAAAATTTATATGATGTGTGAAATTCCATCGAATGTAATTTTAATAGATGAATTTTCAAAATATTTTGATGGTTTTTCTATTGGATCTAATGATTTAACTCAAACAACATTATCAGTTGATCGTGATTCTCAGCTTCTTTCAAAAACATTTGATGAACGTGATCCGGCTGTTATGATTATGTTGCAAGCAGCAATTGAAGGGGCACACGCAGCAGGAAGACCGATAGGCATTTGTGGCCAAGCTCCGTCTGATTATCCTGAAATAGCAGAATTTTTGATGCTTCATAAAATTGATACCATGTCATTAAATGCTGATTCCGTATTACCATTCTTATCTCAAAAATAAAAGGAACTTTTTATGAATAAAAGAGTATTTATGTTGATCTTGTTATGGTGCGGAGCGCATTCATTTCATGTATATGCGAGTCAAAATTCTTTAAAAGAAGATTCTTTAAATAATGATTCATCATGGGCATTAGTAGCTGCAAATGGAGATATAGAAGAGGCAGTTATTTCTGATGAAATATCTCCGATAACAGGTAAAGAGAGAAAATCTCCAATAGTATGGGAAATTGGAGATGATGTATTTATAGATGCTCCCACAGTTTTAAAAAATGAAAATTTAAGTAATTCTTTTTTACGTAAAAGAATAGTGACAACATCTGAAAATAACAAACCAGAACAACGTGAAGATAGTCCTGAACCAGAGAGTCTGTGTATTGATATTACATCTGTTGCAAACATGATAAAAAAAGAAGTTTCATTAACAGCTTCTGAATGCAAAGAAGATCTTTTGCTTCTGTGGGCAGGATTAAAAGGTTTAATTGGACGGCATTAAAAATATATTTTAAGAGTAATATCATGCTAAAAAGTTGATGAGCATAACTCAACTAGATGGAGTTTTCACGTATTTAATACAGAGAATTAATATAAGTTTATAAGCTACAAGTAGTAACAATAGCTCTTAACTGAAAAATGCATTTTTAATTAAAATTTTTAATCATTTGATTTTTCATCTTTTGCGTAGTAGATTCTGCCCCAACACAAAGGAGCAGATGATGAACTATTTTTTATTTTTGTTATTTTTTATGTGCTTTTATACTCAAACTTCTTCTGATGTTTTTTATATAATGAATTCAGAAAGGAGCGCACATCATCCTCATCATGCATATTCTTCATCTTTTTCAAACGAATATCATCATAATCACCAATCACATCAATCATGTTTACCTGCTTTGCGTGCAGCTCAAGCAGAAGCTGATTATATTTCACATTTAGTACTTCAAAAACAACAGTATTACAACCCTTCTGCTTTGCCTGAAAATGACCCTTACCATCCTGATTATGCCGCATTACAAAATAAAAAACATGATAGTAATTTTATGCTGCCGATAGCAAAAAAACACACATCACAACTCTCACAAAACATTTCTACTCTTTCCCAAAAAACCGCATCTTTACCCGACTATCAAGAAATTAAATATTTAAAAAATGAGATTCAAGAAAGCTGCACATTAGCAACTCAAGCCGAAAAACAAGGAGCACCTGTTCTTGCATCTCGTCTTTTTGATTGGGGAAATTCTCTTTTTAAATGTGCACAAGCAATTGCAGAGGGTATTAAAGAAGGAACAATCAATACTCTTAATGCATGTTTACACCCTATTGAAACTGTTCAAAACATTGCTTATTCTGTTGTTGAAGCAGGTACAATGTTAGCATTACTTATCAAAGAATGTATGCTTATTTCCCATTATTCAGACATGAATCAAGATGATCTTTTAGAAGCAAAATTTCATTCGTACCATCAAAAAATTTCAG
>JAIPGS010000042.1 GCA_021735725.1 Candidatus Babeliales bacterium | reverse complement strand
ATAATTATTTTGATTTTTTTCCATAAAATATCTGATATACTAAACATGAAAACTCCTGTTTTAGGTTTTTTTTACACGGGTTAGTATAACCCAACTAGACGGAGTTTTCACTTATTTTTATTTTTCGGATAAGCTCTAAACTTCACAAAAAGTTCCTCACATGCTTTTTCTCCGTCAATAACTCGTCTTAAAGACATGCTCACCATGTGCGCCCCTGTCAGTAACGCTGCATGCGGAAAAGAATATCCTAAAAAATTTTTGCCTCCATCGGTAGAAACAAGTACCCGTTGTAATTCTTTTCTATAAATAGACATCAACTTGAAATCATTGCCTCCTACACATGAATAATTTTCTGATTTTTTAAGAATCTCAGATAAACGAATTAAACGTTGTTCTATCTCTTCCTGTTCTTGCAGAGCTTGAACAACCACAGGATCCGACATATCCGTCACTTCAATAATTGCAACAGTTTGACTTGCAGAATTACCTGCAATAATTCCAAACAATGCTGACCCTATCACCAAATAAAGCAATTTTTTCATACTCATTACCCCTCTAATATGTATGTATTTTATTATTCTGGTATACTCAGTATACTCATTCATTGAACTAGAAAGGAAAAATTTATGAATATTGTAGAGACAGTAAGCTTAATTATCGCGCCATTAATTACAACATTTTCAGCTCTTATTGCCCCCCTTTTTGCATGTAATGAGTTCATTTTTATTTTTCACGCAATTATTATTGCACTTTTTGCAATTGGATCTGTCCGTTTAGGCCGTGGAGCTTTAACTGCATTTATGGCCACATGTTGGATTCTTGGTAATTTATTTGTTATTAAAGAAGCAACTATTTTTGGGCTTCATGTTGTAACTTCTGATAGTTTTGCCATTGGCGCAAATATAGCAATCACATTACTTGACAGTTATTATGGAAAACGTGCTGCAAAAAATGGAATCAAAATTGGATTTTATATCGCTCTTTTCTTTGTACTTATGAGCACTATCCATCTTCTTTATATTCCCAATAGTTTTGATATTTCACATACTCATTTTGTCGTATTACTGAGCAGAATGACACGTATTGTGGGTGCATCATTTCTTGTTTCAGCAATTAGTATGAATTTAAATTTATTTCTCTTCGATTTTTTAAAAAAGAAATTCGGACAAAATTATTTTTCACTCTGCAGTTTCTTATCATTAACCATCAGTCAATTTGTTGATACAGCACTTTTTGCATATATTGCACTTTATGGAAATGTTCACTCAATAGTAGAAATAATTATATTTAGTAGCCTTATGAAAGCCATCGCAATTGGAATTAGTGTTCCTTGCGTCAGTCTTGCTAAAAAATTTATCTTAAAACCAAAAGAATTATAACAACGAGTTATTTGAAATTATGCAGAAACCATTTTTTTTCGAAATTATTTACCAATCAAAAAAATCACGCGCTCGAGTTGGTCGTATTCATACACCTCATGGAATTATTGAAACACCAAATTTTGTACCTGTTGGAACAAATGCAACCGCAAAAGCACTTGATTCTGTTTTAATGGATCAACTAGATGTGCAACTAATGTTTTGCAACACGTACCATTTAATGTTGCATCCTGGTTCACAATTAATTAAAGATGCGGGCGGATTACACACCTTTATGAATCGTAAAAAACCAATTATTACTGATTCAGGTGGATTTCAAGTTTTTAGTTTAATGCATGGTTCTGTTCATAATGAACTTAAAAGTAAAGGCAAAAAATCCGACAGTAACGCTATTTTGAAAATTAATGAAGATGGGGTACTTTTTAGATCATATCGTGATGGTTCACAATTATTATTAACACCAGAAACATCTGTTCAAGCCCAAAAAGATTTAGGCGCTGATATTATTATTCCTTTTGATGAACTCCTTGCATTTCATACTGATCCGCAAAAATTAAAAAATTCTTTTGATAGAACTCATCGTTGGGAAGAACGTTCACTTAATGAACACCTTAAAAACCCCAATGGCCAAGCAATGTATTCTGTTATTCATGGCGGAATTGACGATGCATTACGTCAAAAAAGTTGTGAAATTTTACGAAACTTACCCTTTGATGGACATGCAATTGGTGGATCACTAGGAAAAAATCAAGAACAAATGCTTACCTTACTTAAAAATATGATGCCTCATTTGCCCATTGATAAACCAAATCATCTTCTTGGTATTGGAGATCTTCCTTCAATTCAGCCATGTATAGAATTGGGAATCGATACCATGGATTCATCTCACCCCACAAAATGCGCACGCCATGGGATGCTTTTTACTTCCGAAGGTATAATCAAAATATTGAATAGCCGTTTTAAAAATGACTTTACACCACTTGACCCTGCATGTTCTTGTTACACATGTAAAAATTACACACGCGCCTATTTGCAACATCTTTTTAAAGCTCATGAACTTACAGCATATTCATTAACCAGTCTTCATAATATTCATTATATGATGCAACTGATGAAATCTTATAGACAAGCTATTTTAGATGATAAAATATAAAAATTTAATACTCATTTAATAGCACATAATAATATTTTTTAAATTTAAAAATAAATATTTTATTCAGAAACTGCTTGAATATAAGTACCTGCAAAATAAAGTGATGAAATAATAAACAAACGAGAATAATTTCTCAATCTTATATATGATTGAGGAATATAGAGTTGAATTATAGCTTCAGCTGCGACTCCTGCACATACAAAACTAGCCAAAGCAATATGGTAATTTTCAGCTCCCTTACGAGCAAAAAATTCTAAAGATTCTTGTATATTATCAAAAGAGCAAGGATGAACAATTGCCATTTCTACCGAAGATTGATGATATAATTCTTGTATAATTTCATCCGTTTTTTTTGATTGATCATCATTTTCATTAGCTACAATTCCAAAAATTAAACTTAAAAATATAATCATTATAAATTTTTTACTCATAACTAATTCCCCATTTTAAACTTTTTTATAATAAGCGTATAAATCTCTTATCATGCTTTATTAGCATAACATATACTAAAGTAACCACAACAGCCTCCTCAATTAAGCATAAAAATGCCAATTTGAAACTTTTGAGCAAATTTCTCTTTATTTTTTATACCTTTATTTGATATTCTTAAAATGTAAAGATTTTTAAAGATACAATGAGGTTAAAAAATGAAGGTTCATATATCTTTTGTAACATTTTTGTTACTCAATTCCATTACTACAACATATGGACAATCAAGAGTTATTCCTTTTTCACATATTAATAAAGAATCAGAAAACAATATTGATAAACTTATCTTAAACTATGCTCCTGACATTTATTTTGCTAAAGAAGAAAAATATTTTCCATTAACGATGGAATCTTATTTGTTTCATTCTGAAACAGGTATGTATTATCTTAAAAATCGAATACAAAAAAAACACACAACAGGTACCAATGCAACAATGGGCCTTCATAACGAACAACCAAAAGTTCTTATTGCTCCGGGGCAATTAACTCTACAAAAAATGATAAATCCTCGTTTATATCAAGGGCTTGATATTAATGGCGCACAACAATTAATTTTTGGCGATGCTCCAGACACACGCTATAAGTTGATGAATGGCAAAGAATTTTTAAATAAAAAAAATGGCGTTATCAAAACTCCTTATTATGCTCTTTATTCTGAAAGAGGAATGCATGCGTATATTCAATATTTTTTTATGTATGGATATAATGGAACCAACACTGTTAATAGATTACCACAAACAACTTCCATTGCTATTGAACATCTCACACTACAATTTGATAAAAAATCAATAAAATTTAACAATCCAAAACTTCTTAGAATAGGATTTTTTGCATCAGGAAGCGAAGAATCAAGGTGGGTTAATGCAACCAATAAAGATTTAAATTTTAGAGATAAAACACATATTATTGCTTATGCATCTTTACATGACCATGGAATGTATCCAGAACAAGGAACTTATGTAAGTACTTTTAAAAAATCTCACAACATTACGGGTCAAGGAACATTGTGGCAACCTATTGGGATTATTAAATTAGAACGACCAGAAAATAAAGGATACAACAAGCTCACAATGGGATGGATTACCTACCCCGGAGATTTGGACCAAGAAGGAACCGATACTATTTTAAAAAATGATTTTTTTGGCCAACCTGAATATGAAGATAATGGAGTCGCTTATAAAAATAATTTTTTCCCCTTAAATACCCCACCTAAAAATATACCGATAACTCTTAACATTCAAAAACCACAGAACAAAGAAGCTGTTTATACTGAAACAAAACTTGTGTTTAATCCAGCAAGCTTACCTCCAAAAGAAATAGTGGTACTAAAAAATACAAGATTCGATATTCAAAAAACACTACAACCACAAATTGTTGTACCAAAAAAACAAGTTCCTACACAATCAATGGATCCAGTAGGTTTTACCATTGAATTTGAAGGGGATGAACGGATTATTAATCGTGGAAATTATTACACAATCCCGCTGGATGTTGCAGAAAAGGTATATCTCTCTTTTAAAAATTTAAAAGGTGAAAAAAAACAAACAGTTATTTCGGTAAGAGAAAAATAAATAATTAAAAAATAAACTTATTTTAAAATGACACATCAAATCATCACCACGAGGGACTTACGGTCCCTCATTTTTTTATAGAGATTATTTTATAAAAAACCATATGTTCCTCTTTTGTTTTATGCTATACTGGCCTTTATGATATATAAAATAGAATCGACTCAAAACTTAGTTATTAAAGAAGCAATTAAATTACATACTAAAAAAGAACGTAAAAGAAAAAAACAATTTATTGTTGAAGGTACTCGAGCAGTACTCACTTTTTTAGAAAATGGATATACATCAGTACACCTTTTTGCAACAGAAGATATAACTGGATTTGAAAATAAAAATATAACTCTTGTATCTAAATCTGTTATGGAAAAATTAAGCACAGCTGAATCACCAAGCGGAATATTTGCTGTTTTTTCATATCCAGAGAATCCTTTACCAAAAGACCTTTCTTCTGGAATTGTTTTAGCAAATATAACAGATCCTGGAAACATGGGAACATTAATCCGATCTGCTGCTGCCTTTGGTCATACATCTGTTGTAATTATAGATGGCTGCGACCCTTTTAGTCCTAAAGTTATTCAAGCAACCGCAGGAACATTGCCTCTTGTTAATCTATTTATATGGTCGTGGCAAGAACTGCAGCAGTATAAATTTAAACTAAAACTTATTGGGCTTGTTGTTAAAGATGGGAAAACACCACAAGAATTAAATTTTAATGACGTTTTATTTGTTATCGGAAATGAAGCTCATGGTATTCCAGAAGAATGGATAAAAGAATGTAATGAACTTCTTACTCTTCCTATGCCAGGAAACACCGAAAGTTTAAATGCTGGAGTTGCGGGATCTATCGCCCTTTCTTTGAATGCATTATTTAAATAATTTCCTCTTCTTACAAAAAAAGAAATGTCCCAGTATACTATTTTAAAATTGTTCATAAAAATATACTGGAGACTTTATATATGCCTCAACATCAGACCCTTTCGCTTCGTTCAGCAATTCTTATCAATATAAATATTATGATGGGAACAGGTATTTTTATTAATACTGTTATTCTCGCAAAACAGAGCGGATTGTTGGGTGCTGGAATTTACACACTTGCTGGTCTTTTAATGCTTCCCTTAGTGCTTTCTATGGCGGAACAAACAAAATTACATACCGAAGGAAATTTTTATAGTTTTGGAAGCTCAATTTCTGCCTTCTGGGGATTTATGAACACCTGGATCTACTTTTTTACAAAACTTGCCTCAGCAACTCTAAGCTTGCATGTTTTTACTCTTTTTTTAATAAACCTTATTCCGATACTCAAAAACTTTCCTCTTTTTTATCTGGAAATATGTTTAATTAGCTTTTTTATATTTTTAAATACACTCCACATTAAAACAGGAAGAAGCATTCAGATTGGATTTATATTTATGAAAGGAATTCCACTTCTTTTTGCACTCATTGCAGGATTGTTGTCATTTAATATAGTTAATATCGCAGCGCCACATATAATCTGGTCTGGCATTGCAACAGCATTACCTCTTACTCTTTTTTGTTATTTAGGATTTGAAACAATCTGTTCACTCAGTAGGCATATTGAAAATCCACAAGTAAACAGACCCCGCGCAATTATTATTTCATTTTCTCTTATTATTCTTATTACTACCTTGTACCAACTCTTTTTTTATGCAAGCTTAGGGCCATGGCTTGGCCAACAAACAAATTACGTTGATGCGTTTCCTGGATTAATTAACAAAACAGTTCCGCATTTAATGAATTTTTTAACTCCACTTTTTTCTATTGCGATTGGAACCTCTGCTTTAGGAGGAGCATATGGGATTTTATATAGTAATAGTTGGAATCTTTTTACCCTTGCTCAAAAAAATCATCTTATAGGTTCATCCTATTTTTCACGCTTAAATATCTATAATGCTCCAACTCTTTGTGTTATTACAGAAGGAGTTATCTGTATTACTTATTTATTTATCACAAAAGGGTCTCAATTACCCCATCAATATACTGCTGTAATGGGATGTATTATTGCTTATACCATTAGCATTTTTGCCCTTTATCGTGAAAAAAAATCATTACTTAGTATATGTGGGCTTATAACATGTCTTATTTTAGGAGCCGTATGCTTAAATGGCTTTATTTATACAACATTTATGCCACTTGTTATTTTTGGAGTAATTATTACCAGTGGATTAAGTATGTTTTATGCTAAAAATAAATATTTAACTTACTAATTAAGCCTATTTAAATACCCCTTTTGAAACATATTTCTTTATGCGTTATACTTAAAAGAGTAAACAATAAATGGAAAGAGGTTATATCAAATGGAGATGTTGTAATGAATATCAAAAAAATACTATTATCAGTTATATT
>JAIPGS010000041.1 GCA_021735725.1 Candidatus Babeliales bacterium | reverse complement strand
TTTCTGATGATGGCCCTTGGATTACTAATGGAGTAAATTTAACTATTCCTGCAGGAAAAATGACCTGTATTATTGGAAGATCAGGAGAGGGAAAATCTGTTTTACTTAAGCAGATTATTGGACTTATTAAACCAACATCAGGAACCGTAATTATTGATGGTATTAATATAACTACGCTCCCCGAAAAAGACTTACCCTCTATTTTTAAAAAAGTTGGGTATGTGTTTCAATTTGCAGCTCTTTTAGACTCATTAGATGTTTTTGAAAATGTAGGACTTCCTTTGTTAGAAAAAGGGATTCCTCGAGATGAAGTTGAACCTATTGTTCGTGAAAAATTAGCACTTGTTGATTTATCCGCGGATGAAACAATGCATAAATATCCCTCTGAACTTTCTGGGGGAATGAAAAAACGCGTCGGCCTTGCTCGAACACTTGTAACAAATCCAAAAATTATCTTGTATGACGAACCAACAACAGGTCTTGACCCTATTACTGCGCGTATTATTCAT
Source organism: Candidatus Babeliales bacterium (assembly GCA_021735725.1). GTDB lineage: Bacteria > Babelota > Babeliae > Babelales > CAIQNR01 > JAIPGS01. Next base: position 7,050 of record JAIPGS010000041.1, on the reverse strand, counting down.
GAACTTATAAAAAGCATGCAAATTAAACTTAATTTAACATCAATAGTAATTTCTCATGATGTAGAAATTTTTAAATATGTAGATAAAGTAGCTCTTCTTGATGAACGTAAAATTCAATACTTTGGTAATGCTTCAACTATTTGGGAAGAAAAAAATTCTTATATTTATCAATTCATTAGAGGCCTTTCTGAAGGACCAATTCAAACAGAAATTGTCCATAGCCATGATAAATTTTAAAATCAATTAATAAAGATTTTTTCTTTATAACTCTTTTTCAAAATCTTTATATAATAAACTTGGTTGAACACCCGTATTGTTTTGATATTTATTACTTATATAATGATCATATTCACCAGAAATAGTGTGATAAAATATCTGACAAATTTCTACCCCTGCATAAATACGAATTGGCTGAACACAAAACATTTCAAGTGTCCAAAAACCACTAAACCCAACGTCTCCAAATCCAGCTGTAACATGAATAAAAAGCCCCAGTCGACCAATAGAAGAACGACCTTCAAGCATCGGGACACAATCTTTTGTAATAGTATGTTCAATAGTGCGTCCTAAATAAAGTTTATGTTGCTCTAAAACTAATCCTTCTGGTGGGATAGTTATTTTTACAGCTTTATTTTCTGCACGCATATCTAAATGATTTTTATCATACACAAGTAAATCCTCATGCAAACGCAAATTATAACTATTTGGATTGAGTTGTGCATCATTAAATGGTTCAATAAATATATCTTTATTAAGTTTCTTTTTTATTTCTTTTCCCGATAAAATCATCTCTGCTCCCTCTGTATAAAATTTTATTCAAACCTATCATCCCTAAAAAAACAACACAACTCTCCTTTATAAAAAAATAATATTTTTCTCAATAATTACTTTTTTCAAAATTGGCATGAATAAAAATTCTTGTTACACTTCTATAAGAATTGTTGTATTACTTTTGAAAAAAAGGATTTATATATGGAAAAATCTGTTTTTGATGCGCATGTAATTGAAAAAATTAAAGAAAAAAGCGCTCTCTTTCAAGCACTGAGTAGCGAAGTTGCAAAAGTAATAGTTGGTCAACATGATATTATCACTTTTATTGAACTCGCTATTTTGTGTAATGGACACATTTTACTTGAAGGTGTTCCCGGAGTTGCAAAAACAACAATGATTAAAGCAATCAACAAAGGACTTGGTCTTAGTTTTTCACGAATTCAATTTACTCCCGATCTTTTACCAGCAGATTTAATTGGAACCCTCATTTACAGTCAAAAAACACAAGAATTTGAAACAAAAAAAGGTCCTATTTTTGCAAATCTTGTTTTAGCCGATGAAATTAACCGGGCTCCTGCAAAAGTTCAAGCTGCGTTACTTGAAGCAATGCAAGAACATCAAGTAACTATTGGATCAACAACATTTGAACTTGATGAACCTTTTTTAGTATTTGCAACACAAAATCCTGTTGAACAAGAAGGAACATATCGTTTGCCTGAAGCGCAAGTTGATAGATTTTTGTTCAAATTAACCGTTGGATACCCAACAAGACAACAGGAACAAGAAATTTTACATAAAAAAATAAATCTTAATACTATTGCACATGTTTTAACAAAAGCAGATATTTTTGAGGCTCAACAACTTGTTGAAAAAGTCTATGTCGATGAAAAAATAAAATCATATATTGTAGATTTAGTTTTTGCAACAAGAGACCCGCAAGGTTCAAACCTTCAAAAACTTGTCCCTCTTATCCTTTACGGCGTGTCACCTCGTGCAACTCTTGCATTGCATCAAGCAGCAAAAGCTCATGCATTTTTAAAGCATCGTCATTTTGTTATTCCTGATGATGTAAAAGCAGTAGCACCAGCAATTTTACGACACAGAATGTTATTAACCTATGAAGCAGAAGCACAAGGAATAGGTACTGATTCTCTTATACAAGAAATTCTTAGCACCATTCCTTCGCCTTAAAACAAAAAGTCTTTACACCAAGAAATAAACTTGACAAGATATTTGTTAGGGAGGTATCGTGACAACATGAATACGAAAAAGGAATTATGTATGAAACATCCTTTATGGCTGATTAACAGCTCTCTTTTTTTAACTCTGGCCCTTGTTGCCGGAGTTGTTGTCTTTTGGCAAATAAAAACTCCTTCTCGAGTTGCGCTAGAAAGCAAAGTGCATCATCAACCACAGCAAGCAGAAGTTGTTTCTGTAGATATTAAATTAATTTATGAAAATGATTTATTTAATACATTTCACAAAATTATAAATCCTCCCATTGAAGAAGATTTTACAATTCCAATGCCACAACCTCCGGCGCAAACAACTGTTCATGTTCCTGACGAACAAAAACAGCCATTCCTTCAGCCTCTTGATGTGAAACTGCAAGGCATTATTTATTTAAATGATGAAAGTAATAATGCTGCAATAATTCTTGATAAAAAAACAAACCTTCAAGAAAATTATAAAGTAGGCGATATGGTTTTAGATGCTCGTCTGATTAGAATTTTTTCTAATCGTATTCTTTTGATAAGATCTAATGGGCAACAAGAATCTATTTACTTAAATGAAAAAGATATTGAATCTGATCCTGCCTATAGAGAAGAGCGTGATAACTGGCTACATGTTGTTAAATCAATAAGCAATAAACAATACCTTCTTGATCCTGAAACTTTTGTGGGCGTTACAAAAAACCTTGCTCAATGTATTGATATGCTTGATATTTCTACTGTATATAAACAAGGGAAAAGTATAGGATGTCGCGTTGGATCACTAGAAAAAGGTTCGCTTGGAAATGCAATGGGACTTAAAATGCATGATATTATTTCTCATATTGACAATCTACCTATTACCACTCAAGATGAGCGATTTGCAGCGTATGAAACACTTTTACAAAAAACCTTTGGACAAGTTGTTACGCTAACTATAATACGAAATGATCAGCCATTTACTCTTTCATACCAATTACATGATTTAAAAGATCCGCTTGATGAATCTCTGCAAGAACTTCAAAAAGAGGAAATAATTCCTGGAATTCATGAAGAACCAAGCGCTGATCAAGTACAAAAAGAACGAGAAAACTTGTTAAGAAATAAATATAAATTTGCTCCAACGTCGCAGGATCTTAAAATTCAGCAAAAACAAGCAATGCTTAACCAAGGCAATCGGGGGCAAAAATGATACATAAAAAAATAATTTTAATAAGGGGTCTTCTTTTTCTTGTTTATATAACTCCTTCTTTTGCAATACAAGAACAAAAAAGAGGAATTCTTTCTCATATTCCAACAGAAAAATCGTTGCCCTCACAAACAAATTTACCCACAGCTCCTTCTCTTTCAAAAAAAAATGAGCCTCCAGTTTCTTTAAAACAAAAACCTGTTCCCTTGGCTGAAAAAAAATTAAAAGAAAACATTCTCACTTCCGTAATGCCAACCCCTCCACCTGTAAAAATCACACCTGTTCAACAAAAAAAAGAACAAGAACCAGAAATTCTTCCGGAAGAAACAAAAGACCCAGAAGAAGCTACCAAAAAAACCGAAGATGAAATCAAGGTGCTTGAAAAAGCAAAACAAGAAATTGTAGATGAGCAAAAAGTAACTTTTTATTTTGAAGATGCAACACTTAAAAATTTAGTTAAATACATGGAAACTCTTTTTAACATAACCTTTTTACCAGATGATGTTGTTGAGCCTGTACTTCAAGGAAATGGCGTTCTTAAAGGACACAAAATATCATTTAAAACTAATCGATCATTAACTCGCGAAGAAGCATGGGATGTATTTGTTCGTATTTTAGATCTTTCAGGCCTTTCGCTTGTTCCTGGAGCAACAAGCGATGTATACCGAATCACATCTTCAACTGCTGCCAATAAAGATGCTCTTCCTTTATATGTAGGAACAGACCCAGAAAAACTTCCTGATAATGCTGAAAAAATTCGATATATTTATTTTGTCAGAAATAGTTCCCTGGCAACCGTTCAAAGTATTATTTCAGCACTGGCAAGTGTTACTGCTAAAATAAATAGCTTTTCTGATCTTGATGCAATTATTATTACAGATAAATCTATTAATATTAAATCCCTTATGAAAATTATTCATGAATTTGATGATAGCCCTCCTGAAGCAATGTCTGTTATAAAACTAAAAACAACTGATGCCACCACTGTCGCTAAGCTTTATCAAGATTTAACGGCAACACAAACAACTGGAGCAAATCGTTATTTTGGACAAAAAAAACAACCTCAATCAATGTACTTTCCCACTGACGCGCGAATTATTCCTGAAGTAAGAACTAATTCTTTAATTTTAATTGGAAAAAAAGCTGCTCTTCAAAAAATTGAAGATTTTATTATTAAAAATATTGATATCGAACTTGATATTCCTTATTCGCCTCTTCATATCTATTCATTACAATATACAAATGCAGAAAAAATAACCAACATTCTTCAGCAAGTTGTTGTTTTTGGACAGGGCACCATTGCACAACAAGGTGGAGTAATTGATGGCCAAGAATATTTTGATAGAGATGTCAAAATAATTCCTGAACCTGTAGGAAACAATCTTATTATTAAAGCAGAAGAAAGCGATTATAAAAAACTTGAAAGCATCATTAAACAACTTGATGTTCTTCAGCCTCAAGTTGCTATTGAAGTTATGATTATTGATCTTTCTTCAACAAATACAAAAAATCTTGGGTCCCAGATTCACAACAAAAGTGATGGATCTCTGATTAAAAATGTTAATATGCAAACAGCTCACTCAGGAAATCCTATTCAACTCAATGGAACCAGTTCTCTTTTAGGAAACTTAGTCAGTCTTGCAACAGGAACACCAGGAACAACTTCTCTTACTATCGGAAATGCTGTTAATGGAGTATGGGGAGTCTTTAATATATTAAGCACTCATGCAGAAACAACGATCCTTTCAAATCCATTCTTACTTACCACAAATAATTATGCCGCATCATTTACATATGGATCAACAAAACAAGTCCAAAATGCTACCGTTAATACCAATGAAAGCTATACTCCTGTAACAGCCTCTTTAGCTATTTCTATTACTCCTCAAATCAATATTAACAATGAAATTTCTATGGATATTGTTATTGATAACTCAGAATTTACAGGAGTAACAGCAGGTGCCGCCGCAGGAAATACAACAACTAAAAAAATTACCACGTCTGCAAGCGTTAAAAACCGCGAAGTGCTTGCCCTCGGAGGAATTACTAGAAATAAAATTGTTAAAACTTTCTCTAAAACTCCTTTATTAGGTGATATTCCAATTTTGGGACAATTTTTTAAAAGAACAAATAAAGTATATACTCGTTCTAATTTATTAATCTTTATTTCTCCACGTATTATTGAAACTAAATCTGAAGATAGTTCTATTGATTTTTACACTCAAAGAAAAGCCGAACAAGTTAGAAAGCGTAGTATAGAATCAAATAAATACACAAAAAATGACCCTATTGATAAAGGATTTTTTGAAACATCTAAAGATAAATTTATAGATTCAATAGATTCCTTTATGGATGCAGATGCCTTTGATAATGGTTATAAAAAAACACAAAAGCAAATACGGTCTCATAGAAAAAAAGAACTCAAAGTAGCTAAAAATCTTCCACAAAAAAATCCCCAATTAAAAAGATCTCGTCAAAGAATAAGGAAGAACAATGATTAAAAAACTTCTCAATATATTTATTCCTCAAACTTATGGAGAAAAGGCTCTTCTTCCTTTAAAAACACTTTCTATAACTTTTGAAGAACAAAAAGTTATAGGAACTGTTTTTATTCAAAAAGGATCTTCTTATAGTCTTGTAAAAACGCTTTCTCAAGACATAGATATAACTAAAAATTCAAAAAATGTTGCCCAAGCACTTGCCCTTAAAGAACTTGTTTTACAAGTAGGGTCATATGATACTCTTGTAACCACTATTTCAAGCTCTTTGGTAACTTTTAAGGAGCTTTCTTTACCGTTTTTAGATGAAGAAAAAATAAGAATGATCCTTCCTTTTGAAATAGAAGCACTTCTTCCTTTTGATACATTTCATGCCTGTATTGATTTTATTGTTACAAAAAAACATGTAGAAGAAAAAAAATCAGATATTATGGTTGCAGCAATTCAAAAAAAATATATTCAAGAACTTACTGATATTTTTGACCAAGCAGACCTTGAACTTTCATCCATAACCACTAATGTTATAGCCCTTTATGGTATTTATGCCAGAAGAAAAGCAACCAATACAGGCAACACTGCATTTATTGAACTAAGCCAAACAGAATCTACAATAGCATTTTTTGTTGATGGACAACTGAAATATATCAGATCTCTACAAGAGCCTTTTGACGCAAAAACAAATAATGAACTTTTTTGGAAAAAAATTATTTTTACACTTCAGTCTTTTAAAGCAGATACTGCAACAGGAGAAGAATTACATAAAATAATTCTTTTTGGGGATTTATGGAAAGATAGTATGGCGATTGCCGAAGAAAAATTAAACGCTCCCTGTCAACATTTTAACATAGAACGTTTTTGTGCTGAAGCCGAAATATTTATTGAAAAAAACGTTTCCCCTTCAAATATTTCTCTTATCGGTTTTGCAATTGGTCTTTCTTTGCCTGCCGGTCAATTTTTTTCTCTTCGATTATCACAATTTACCAAAAAAGAAAGTTCACTTTTTGCAGCTCAGATAATTACAGGATCGATCTTAATTTTTCTTATTTTAGCCCTTGCGGGAGGATACACTTTTTATCAAATTCACACGCTATCAAGGGAAAAAGATCATTCTGAAAAAGAAATTTTGAATATTCTTAAAAAGAATTTTCCTTCTATGAAAAAAAATAGTTCTCTTTCATCTGCATTAGATGAAGCTTATAGAGAAATTAAAAAAGAAGAAGAAATATGGTCCTCTTTATCTCAACAAACACGTCAATCTTTTTTATATTACCTTTCTACTTTAAGCGTTAATGTTGAACGAGAAGTATTGGGACTTAATTTAAAAAAATTAAGTATAAACAAGAATGTCTTAACATTAGAAGGTAGCGTCCGTAATTTTGAG